>JBAYTT010000028.1:0-29876 GCA_041675485.1 Pelobacteraceae bacterium
ACCTCTGCGACCTTCAGATTAGCCCTATTGCTGCCGCCATCGAAGATCGGCAGGGAGATTCGCGGAGCAAAGCTCCAGGCAAGGGAGCCGGCCTTGAAGAGGCCAGCTAACTCGTCACTGCCAAGGCCCACACTTGATACCAGGGTAATGCGAGGAAAGAACGCGGCGCGTGCCGCGCCGATGTTGGCGTTTGCACCCTTAAGCTGGGCTTCGGCCTGTAGGATGTCCGGACGCTGCAACAGCACATCAGAAGGGGTGCCGGGAGAAATATCCTTGAGTGCTGTGACCGTTTCGGAAAGTTCCTGTGGCAGAAGTTCAGGTGGAACCTGCGTACCAACCAGAAAATTGAGGACGTTTTCATCCTGAGCGACGAGAGCCGTGTAGCGGGCGATATCAACACGTGCCGTTTCAACCGTTATTACCCCCTGCTGGAGGTCTAAGGAGGAAGAAATGCCAGCATCATACCGACGCTGAATCAGTTGATAAGACTCCTGCTGGCTTGCCAGCGTTGCCTTTGCAAGTTTCAGCCGTTCACGGTCTGCGGCAAGGGTCAACCAGGCGCCGGATATCTGGGATACCAGGCTTATCTGCACAGAACGTGCTGCCTGTTCAGTGCCAAGATACTGCTCCAGTGCCTGATCCTTGAGACTTTGCACGCGCCCGAACATGTCCAGTTCGTACGAAACAAGACCGAGCCCCACGTTATATTGATCAGTTGTCATGGCTCGCCCGGTTGATGAGAGGTCTTCCGGTATCCGCTGTATTGTTGCGGAAGCAGAAGCGTCAACTTTAGGCATCAGATCAGAGCGCCGGATCTGGTAGAGAGCCTGATAGCGTTTCATGTTGAGAACCGCAACGCGCAGATCACGGTTGTTATCAAGTGCAAGGGCAATTACCTTGCGGAGCTGCGGATCAAGGTAGAACTCCCGCCATGGGATTTCGGCAACCGGTTTCCGGACATGCTTGCCTGCCCCCGTTTGGGGTGCTGGCATATTGGGCCAGGCAGTAGCAACAGGCGCTACGGGCTGGGAATATTTCGGAGCCATGGTTGAACAGGCTGCCAAGGTTGCAAATACAACAAAAACGCTTGAAACACGGATTATCCTAAAAAAAGCATTTGAAACACGGAGCAACGGTGCAACGGAGTAAAAGCAAAGAAGAATCTTCTTGAAAAAGCCTTTTTGAGACTCACCTTTTTGGTGGATGCTGATTTTAATGTAAGGTCTTGATTTCTCTGTTGCTCCGTTGCTCGGTGTTATTCTAGCCTGTACCATTTCAGTTTACCTCCGAAACATCTGCTGCCGGTTGCCCAGCCGTTTCCTGAGTTTTTTTTCCGAATATCCGTGAAATAAGCACAAAGAAGAACGGAATAAACAGCAGGTCGATAAAGGTCGCCGAGAGCAGACCGCCGGTGACTGCGGTGCCTATCGCGTTCTGGGCTGCGGCGCCGGCCCCTTTGGTCAGGGCCAGAGGCAGTGTGCCGAAGAAAAATGCCAGCGAAGTCATGATAACCGGGCGGAGCCTGATCTTCACCGCTGTCAGGGTGGCATCAACCAGTTCATGTCCATCATGCATCTGTTGCTTGATAAACTGGATGATCAGGATGGCGTTCTTGGTCGAAAGTCCCACCGTAGTAAGCAGTCCTATCTGGAGGTAGATATCGTTGGGAAACATGCGCAGTTTGACCGCCACCACCGCTCCAACCAGACCCAGTGGCAGCATCAGCAGGTTTACGAAAGGGATTGTCCAGCTTTCGTACAATGCAGCCACTGCGAGAAAGACAACCAGCAGCGAAATCGCGTAGAGTGCAGGAGCCTGGGCCCCTGCATTCATCTCTTCATAGGAGAGGCCGGTCCATTCGTAACCGATTCCCTGCGGCAGTTGGGCCGCCATTTTTTCCATTTCGGCCATCGCTTCGCCGGTGCTTATACCGGGGGCCGCCTGTCCCAGTACCTCCATGGATGGAATGCCGTTGTAGCGTTCAAGACGCGGTGAACCGAACTGCCAGCGGGCATTGGAAAAGGCGGAGAAAGGCACCATCTCGCCACTCTTGTTACTGACATACCAACGGTTGATATCCTCCGGCACCATACGGTAGCGGGCGTCTGACTGCAGATAGACCTTCTTGACCCGACCGTCCTGAATAAAGTCGCTGACGTATGAACTTCCCCAAGCGGTGGCAAGAACATCATTTACCTGCGACAGGGAGACCCCCAGGGCACCGGCACGTACGTCGTCGATATCAAGCTTGAACTGGGGCGAGTCATCCTGCCCGTTGGGTCGCATCGCTTTCAGCTTTGGATTTTTCATTGCCATTCCAAGCAGCTGGTTGCGAGCCGCCATAAGTTTCTCATGTCCCAGTCCGCCACGATCCTGCAGCTGGAAGTCGAAACCGTTTGCTACCCCAAGTTCAAGCACGGCCGGAGGCGAGAAGGCAAAGGCGAGGCCGTCCCTGAATTGTGAAAATGCGCCCATGGCCCGGCGGGCAATCGCTGCCGCCTTCATATCCTTCCCCTTGCGTACATCCCAGTGCTTGAGTCTGACAAAGGCCAGTCCCATGTTCTGGCCGCGACCGGCAAAACTGAACCCGGCGACGGTTATGACCCCTTCAACCGTCTTGGACTCTTTCTCAAGGAAATGCTGTTCCAGCTGCCGTATGACCTTGATAGTCCTCTCCTGGGTGGCGCCGGCAGGCAACTGAACCTGGCAGATAATGAAACCCTGATCTTCATCCGGCAGGAATGAGGTGGGGAGATGTACGAAGAAGAAAACCATGGCGGCAACGATGCCGCCATAGACGACCAGATAGCGAACCGGCCTGCCGAAAGAGCGGCCGACAATTCCCTCGTATTTGTTTCTGCAGAAGTCAAAAATTATATTGAACCGGCGGAAGAATCCCTTGAACCAGCCGGATTCGCCAGCCGTATGCCCTTTTGGCACCGGTTTCAGAAGAGTGGCGCAGAGCGCCGGAGTCAGAATCATCGCCACAAGCACTGATAGAATCATGGCCGAGATGATGGTGATGGAAAACTGGCGGTAAATCACGCCGGTGGAACCGGGAAAAAACGCCATGGGGAGGAATACCGCCGTAAGTACGGTGGCGATCCCCCAAAGGGCGCTGGTAATCTGCCCCATGGATTTTATGGTCGCTTCCTTGGGCGGAAGCCCTTCCTCGCTCATGATACGTTCAACGTTCTCAACAACGACAATGGCATCATCCACCAGCAGACCGATAACGATTACCAGTGCGAACATAGTGAGAGTGTTGATGGAGTATCCGGCGGCAGCCAGCACCCCCATGGTGCCCAGAAGCACCACCGGCACCGCGATAGTCGGGATCAGGGTGGCGCGGATGTTCTGCAGAAAGAGAAACATGATGATGAAGACCAGAAAGACCGCCTCGATCAGGGTCTGCACCACCTCTTCGATGGAAATCTTGACGAAGGGGGTGGAGTCGTAGGGATAGACCACCTTCATGCCGGCGGGGAAGTACCGGGACAGCTCCGCCATCTTTGCCTTGACCCTGTTGCCGGTTTCCAGCGCATTGGCTCCGGCAGCCAGGCGGATCGCCATCCCTCCGAGCGGTTTGCCGTTGTAGTACGACTGGATCTCGTAGTTTTCGGTGCCGATCTTGCACTCGGCCACATCCCTCAGTTTGACCGTGGAGCCGTCCGGATTGGTGCGCAGAATGATGGCATCAAACTGTTCCGTATTCTGGAGCAGCGCCCGGGCGTTGATGGTGGCATTAAGCTGCTGTCCCTGATTGGCGGGGATACCGCCGAACTGGCCCGCGGAAACCTGGACGTTCTGGGCCTGCAGCGCAGCTGTAATATCATTGGTCGTCAGGTGGAAGTTGTTCAGTTTTGCGGGATTCACCCAGATGCGCATGGCGTTCTGGGTGCCGAACAGCTGCAGTTCACCAACCCCTTCCAGGCGGCTGATGATATCCTGGAGGTTGGAAACCATGTAGTCCGTGAGGGCGTTGCGGTCCATGGAACCGTCTTCCGAAACAAGGCCGATGATCAGCAGGAAGTTCCTGGTGGACTTGACGACCTGAATTCCCGAGCGCTGGACAATCTGCGGGAGGAGTGGCACGGCCAGCTGCAGCTTGTTCTGCACCTGCACCTGGGCGATGTTCGGATCGGTGCCGGCCTTGAAGGTCATCGTAATGGACACCGCACCGGCCGAGTCACTGGTGGAGGACATGTAGATCAGGTTGTCGATGCCGTTCAGCTTCTGTTCGATAACCTGGGTGACCGTGTCCTGTACGGTCTGAGCCGAGGCCCCCGGATAGATGGCGTTGATGGCGATCTGCGGCGGTGCGATAGCGGGATACTGGGAAACCGGCAATTTTTTGATCGATAGCAGACCGGCCAGCATGACCATGATGGCAATGACCCATGCGAAGATCGGGCGATTTATGAAAAATTTAGGCATGGAGCGGCTCCTTTATTTTTTGGCTGGCGCAGGTTGCGGAGCGGCGCCGGCAGGTGCTGCCGGTGCGGGCGGAGCTCCAAAAGGAACCGTCTTGACCGGAGTTCCGGGGCGTGCCTTCTGGAAGCCCTCAAGGATGACACGGTCACCCACTTTGAGCCCATCGCTCACCAGCCAGCTGTCGCCGACTGTCCGCACTACCTTGATGGGGCGCGGCTCTACCTTGTCTTCGGCACCGACCACCATGACCATGGCGCCACCGCTCGGATTGCGGGTGACCCCGCGTTGCGGAACCAGAATGGCCTGGTCAATAACACCCTCTTCCAGAATTGCGCGGACGAACATGCCCGGCAGCAGGGTTTGTTTCGGGTTGGGGAAGACTGCCCGGAGGGTTATGGAACCGGTGCTCTGGTCAACGGTAACTTCGGAAAATTTCAGGGTTCCCGTCAGCGGATACGGAGTGCCGTCTTCCAGCAGCAGCTTGACCTTTGCCTGTGCCGACTCCCCTTTTTTAAGCATCCCGCTGGCCAGATTCTGTTTCAGTTTTATAAGATCGGCGCTTGACTGGGTAACATCCACATACATGGAACCAAGCTGTTGAATCGTTGCCAGAGCCGCAGGCTGACTGGCGGTCACGAGTGCCCCGTCCGTTACGGTGGAACGTCCGATCCGCCCGGAAATGGGAGCGGTTATCCTGGTATAAGCCAGGTTGATGCGGGCGGTTTCCACGGCCGCCTTGTTGTAGGCCACATCTGCCTCTGCCTGCTTGAGCGCTGCCTGGGCATCATCATTGTCCTGCTGGCTGACGGCGTTGATCTTGACGAGTTCCTGATAGCGCCCCGCCCTGAGTCTAACCGTCATGAGGGTGGCCTCGGCCCGGGACTCAGCCGCTTTGGCGCTGGCAAAGGCGGCCTGATAGCTGGCTGGATCGATCTGATAGAGAACCTGTCCTTTACTGACTTCGGAACCCTCGGTAAAGAGCCGCTTCTGGATGATGCCCCCCACCTGAGGCCGCACTTCGGCAATCAACTGGGGTGAGGTCCGGCCCGACAGTTCCGTGGTCAAGGCAACCTTTTCCTGTTTCACGACGATGATCCCTACTTCGGGCGGTCCGCTTGGCGGCGCTGCGGCCTTGGGTTTGCTGCAACCGGCGATCAGCAGGCTGGCGATGAGTGTCCCCGCGATAACAGCTACGAAATTTCTGAGTGATTGGTGCATGTTCATACCTCGATGCGTTGGAATATTGAAAAAATTGGTGAGATGGTTATTTTTTGATGCCGTCCCAGCAGGCCTCGATGATCCGGGTAATCAGAACATCGTCCAGAGTGACGAAGCCGAGGACATGGTCGCGGGCCGCTGATACCAGGGGGCCGAAGGAGAGGGCAAAGAGCAGTACCAGGGGAAACTCCTTTATTATCTGCCGGGAAACCCCTTCCTCGAAGAGATCACGGAATTCATTGCACCCCTCCTTTTCGCCCAGAAGCTTGTCGCGGCGATGCGCAACACCGTAGGGGGAGTTATGGAACTGCTCCACATAACGGAAGTCAAGGGGGTTTTCTATGAAATAGCGCAGCAGCCCGGTGCCGAGGTGGATAAATCGCTCCCGAAGCGGCTTATCCGCCTCGTACCCCTCACGAATAAGGGGAAACATGCGCTCCTCAAGATCCTTGTAGAGTTCTGTGATCAATATGTCCTTGTTCTCGAAATACCGGTAGATGGTTCCGGCGCCGACTTTTGCATGTTCGGCAATCATGGCCATGGGTGCACCATGAAAGCCATGTTCGGCAATAAGTTCCTTTGCCGCGCGAACGATCTCATCCCGTTTATCCTGTTTTATCATGCTCTCTTACCTATTGTCTTATGATTGGGAATGAACGTTCATTCCGTTTAGCGTTTTTCTGGTGCGTATGTCAATAATTATTTCGTGCTTCTTGCCCTGAAACAAAAAGAGCCGGGGTTTCCCCCGGCTCGGAAAGGAGCACACATGGCAGTATGTGCTCATCCAACACCGTCATCAACGTGACATGATTTTGCCGGTCAGACGGAGTGTCTGGACACCATTGACAGCATGCTCATATCGCGCGAGTAAAGCAGGATTGCCTCACGCATCACTTTTGAAAGACTTTTCCGGGTGCGGCGGGTGACCTCGTCAAGTGCCGCTTTTTCGGCATCGGTAACCCTCAGGGACACGACATTGTAGCGTGGATGTTCTTTGTGAATATTCGGCATCTGTTCTCTCCGTCAGTCTATTCTGCCGCAGCAGGTTCCGCATCGAGCAGCAGCTCGGGCTCTTCTGCTTCCAGGTCGGTTTCGTTGTTGAGTATCATCGCCATTCTGGTCATATCTAGTTCATTCTCCCAGCGGGAAATCACCACGGTTGCCACGCCGTTGCCGACCAGATTGGTCAGGGCTCTGGCCTCGGACATGAACCGGTCAATGCCGAGGATCAGCGCGAGACCGGCAACCGGAATGGTAGGAATCGCGGCAAATGTTGCCGCCAGGGTGATGAAACCGCTGCCGGTAACTCCGGCGGCGCCTTTGGAGGTCAGCATCAGTACGCCCAGGATGGTGAGCGTTTGGGTCCAGGTCAGAGGGGTATTGGTGGCCTGGGCAACAAACACGGCAGCCATGGTCAGGTAAATGGAGGTGCCGTCAAGATTGAAGGAGTAGCCGGTGGGAATGACGAGGCCGACCACCGACTTGGTGCAGCCGAGGTTTTCCATCTTTGCCATCATGCGGGGAAGCACCGATTCGGAAGAAGAGGTGCCGAGCACGATCAGCAGCTCTTCCTTGATGTACTTGATGAACTTGATGATGCTGAAGCCGCATAGTTTGGCAATGCTGCCCAGGACGATGAAGACGAACAGCAGGCAGGTCAGATAAAAGCTTCCCATCAGCATGCCGAGTTTTGTCAGGGAGCCGAGACCGAATTTGCCGATGGTAAAGGCCATGGCACCGAATGCGCCGATGGGGGCGACCTTCATGATGACGCCGACAATGCCGAACAGCACATGCGAGACTTCGTCGATGAACTTGAACACGACTTTGCCGCGATCACCGAGCATGGAAAGCGCAAAGCCGAACAGGATGGCAAAGAGCAGCACCTGGAGGATGTCCCCCTTGGCAAAGGCGTCTACGACGCTGTTGGGGATGATGTTTATCAGAAAATCAACCGTGCTGTGCGCTTGTGCCTTGGCAGTAAAGGTTGCCAACGCCTTGGTGTCAAGCTTGGAAACATCGGCGTTCATGCCGACACCCGGTTGAATGACACTGACAATAAACAGGCCGATCGCCAAAGCAAGAGTCGAGACGATCTCGAAGTAAAGCAGCGCCTTGGCGCCTACCCGCCCGACCTTCTTCATGTCCTCCATGCCGGCGATGCCGGTCACAACGGTACAGAAGATGACCGGTGCAATGATCATCTTGATCAGTTTTATGAAGCCGTCGCCGAGCGGTTTCATGGCGGTGCCGGTTTCAGGGTAGAAATGCCCGACGCAGATTCCGATGCTGATGGCGGTCAAGACCTGGAAATACAGGTGCTGGTAAAATTTTTTCCCATTCATTTGGTGTGACTCCTTTTCCTGTTATTTGTTACAAATATTCTATCACTGGAATGATGCCGTTTGAGGTTTGTCGGGCAATGGCATCCAGTGGGTGAATATCCGAACCGGTTTCCGTCCTACCTTTGTCGTGCATTCTGAAATGCTCTCGCGATTACCGACACACGTGTAGTCATCACCAAAAACCGGGTAGGGGGTGTAAAGCAACACTCTCTGAGTTTCCTTTGGCAGCTGTACTTCCGCATCAATCCATTCCGTAGCCATCTTGCGTACTCCTTTGTTGGTATGATCAGCACTGTTTGCGACTGCATTCGATCGATTTATAACAGTATGTTAGCAATTGGAGTGCCAGTACGGTAAACAATTACAATAGTCTGATATTGAAGGAATAATTCTGGAGAACGACTTGAGGAAACCTGAAAACAGGTATAACCGGGAGAAGTGGTTTGACAGGGTTCTATGTGATAAAACTCTATGAAATTAACTGGTTGCATCGTCATAACCACGGTTATAAACTATAACCGAAGTTATGACCATTTGAAGGGGTGAGATTTAAAAGCATCGGGGATAGAACGAAATTCTGGCGAAATTCAACCGGGGAATATACCTCGAAGCTTGAGGCGCTTGCTGAGAGCCGGTTGGGAGATTCCCAGGAGCCGCGCGGCAATGGTCTGGTTGCCTTTGGCCCGGGACATCGCTTCTTCAACGAGCAGTTCGGCAGCTTCGCCAAAGGTCGGCAGACGCTCGAGACCGGCAAACAGGTTCTTCTCCGGTCCGGAAACGTCCGGCGGGTTTTGCTTTGCATCCGGGCGGATGATGGTTTTCATAAAGGAGTCCATCGACAGGACCCGGTCGCGGTGGACACTGACGGCGTTGTATACCAGCGCCTTCAGTTCGCGGACATTGCCCGGAAAATTGTAGGTCGCCAGCAGTTGCAGCAGTTCCCGTGGCGGTGTCGGTTTTTTCTTGCCGAGGGTGCGGGCAGCCTCTTCCAGAAAATGATCGAGCAGCGGCGGCAGATCTCCTTTGCGTTCACGCAGCGGCGGCACATGAACCATGTGGGTGCAGAGCCGGTAGTAAAGGTCGCGTCGGAACGAGCCGTTCTCCTGTTTGAGTGACAAATTCTGGTGTGTGGCCACGACCACCCGCGCCTTGAGGCGTTTGGGGCGATCACTGCCGAGCGGGAAATATTCACCCTCCTGAAGCAGCCTGAGCAGCTTGACCTGGGATGCGATGGAAAGATCGCCGATTTCATCCAAAAACAGTGTGCCGTCGGCGGCTTCCTCGATCATGCCGCGACGCGCCTGATCCGCACCGGTGAAGGCGCCGCGCATATGCCCGAAGAGGGTGTCGGCAAACACGACGTCATCCAGTCCGGCCACATTCACCGATACCAGCTGTCCGCTGCAGCCGCTCAACGTGTGGGCCGCCCTGGCGATCAGCTCCTTGCCGACGCCGCTCTCTCCCAGGATCAGCAGCGGTTCGGTACTGAGGGCTACCGCTTCGATATAGGAAAAAATGGCATGCATGGCACGATCGGTCGTAACGATGCCGGCAAACGCCGCCGGGTGCTTAAGCTCTCCCGACAGCATCCGGCTGGACATCTCGCGATTCTGCCGCTCCAGTTCCAGCATCCTGATGGCGCGCAGCACGCCGCTGACGAGCCGGTCTTCCTCAACCGTTTTGACGAAATAATCGAACGCCCCCTGCTTGATGCAGTTCACCGCGCTTTCGATCTGGTTCATGCCGCTGATGACGATGACGGCTATTTCCGGATGGCGCTCGGCGATCATTGCGATCAGCTGGTCGCCGCTCAGATGCGGCATGGTCAGATCGAGCAGGACCAGGCCGATCTCATGTCGTTCCAGCAGTTCCATTACCTCGCGGCTGTCTTGGCAGGTCATGATGTTGGTGATGCCGGCGGAACGCTCCAGGGTGAGACGCAGGGAACGGAGCCAGGCCGGCTCGTCATCGACGAGCAGCACGCCAAAGTGGGGATATAATGATGAGTTCATGCGTTGTCCCTCGCAGAAACCGGCAATGTCAGGGTCACGGTGGTCCCGGAGCCGGGCGCAGATTCGAATGTCAGGGTGCCGTTGTGTTCTTTCACGATGGCGGCCGATACCGACAGGCCAAGACCGGTGCCGCCGCTTTCGCGTTTGGTGGTGAAAAAAGGATCGGTGAGGTGCGGTACATGTTCGGGCGCGATGCCGAGCCCCTCGTCAGCAAGCGTGAGCGTCACCGTTCCCGCCGTATGATCGCAGGAGGTCGCCAGGGAAATGCCGTGTTCCATGTCCGGCAGGGCCTGACAGGCGTTCAGCAGCAGATTGATGACCACCTGTTCGATCCTTTGGGCATTGCCGGGAATGGGGGGGAGGGGCGCGGCATACTGCGCTGCAAAGCGGGTGGTGGCAGCCCGCAGCGTTGAATCGACGAGACGTACGGCTGCCTGTGCCACGGCGTTGAGATCGACCGCCTCAACAGCCGCCGAGGTATCCTGCCGGGCAAAATCCTTCAACTCCTCAACAATCCGCTTGATGCGGTTGGCGCCATCCTGCATCTCTTCCAGCAGATGGGGAACCTCGTTGCGCATGCGGGAGTACGGCAGTCCTCCCAGTGTAAAATCGCCCTGGCCCTGGAAACGCTCTTCCAGAACCTCTTCCGCATCCTGGTAGACCTCCCTCAGAATCGGCATGTTGAGCAGGATCAGCCCGTTCGGATTGTTGATTTCGTGAGCCACCCCGGCAACCAGGATGCCGAGCGAGGCCATCTTGTCAGCCTGGATCAGCTTGTCCTGATGCAGTTTCAGTTCGTCCAGGGCCTGTTTGCGCTCGGTGGATTCCTGCGCCAGTTCTGCGGTGCGCTGGGCCACCAGTTTCTGGAGCGTGCGGGACCAGACCACGGTGCCTGCCAGAATCAGCAGCAGCGGCCCCAGCACCATGGCGCCGTACCAGACCACCTTTTCCCAAGAGACCTTGGGAGGGCCGAGCACCCCGAGCCAGCGGTCGTAGATGTCCTGATACTGGCCGGTTTTCTTCAGGATCGCCATTCCTTCGTTGAAGCGGGCCAGCAATTCTTCGTTCCCTTTTTTGACCGCATAGCCGTATTTCTGGGTCGAAATGCTTTTGGCCACCGGCACCAGGTTGGAGAGTTTGTGCTCGCGGATGATGTACATGCCGGGGAGCATGGCCAGCACGGCGTAGTCATGCTGGCCAGATGCCAGCAGGCGCAGCGCATCGGCGGGCGTCGCGGTCATCACCAGATTGGGTCCGAAACCGAGCGACGCCAGATAGTCATGCATGATGCCATCCTGAAAGACGATGATCTGCTTGCCGCGCAACTCTTCGATGGAGCTGACCGGCGGGGTGTCCTTGCGGGCAAAGATGGCGTGATTGATGATGGTGTGCGGCGGGGAGAACGACAGGGTCCTGGTGCGCTCCTCCGAGAACGAAATCCCCTCCAGAACACCGATGGTGCCGGCCAGCAGGCCATTGCGCGCCTCCGACCAGCCGCCGAAGCGGAATTCCACCTTCATCCCCATGACATCGGCAATCGCCCGGGTGAGATCGACGTTATAGCCGGCCGGTTGGCCGTTCTTGTCCAGAAATTCGTAGGGGGGGTAGTCGCGGTCCCCGCCGACGATGATGACCGGTTTGGATGCGACATCCATTTCGGCGGCCGGGGCTGAAACGGGGATGAGAGAGAGAAGCAGAAGCAGTGCAATTGAAACGGCACGATTACAGAGATTCCAGTGAGCCATCACACCAATTCCTCGATCTTCCCGCCGCTCTTGAGGACGAACCTGGCGCCGCGCCATTCCACCCTGTTGCCCAGAAAGGAGAGCGCCCAGGTGAAAAAGGAGAGCATATCCCGCAGCGGTACCAGCCAGAGCCATCGGGGAAAAAGGTTGTCCCGCACGAAGCGGCGGCTGAAAACCGTGCTGACGCCCAGGCGCACTGAGTACAGCAGTGCCACTGCCGCCACCCCGGCTGCCGGTGACGGGGCCAGCAGCGTAGCCAGCAGGACTGCCGGGAAGGGGAGTGTGATTCCGGAAGCCAGATACCCCCCCGGTCGGCTGACGCGCATGGTGCGGGCCCAGCGTAGCTGCCGCGACAGCACTGTCATCAGATTCTCGGATTTGATGACACTTTCGACAAAACAGGGGTCAAGGGCAATGCGCCATCCGGCGCGGTGGATCTTGTTGCCGAGTTGGTAGTCATCGGCCAGGTAATCGGCCAGCGCTTCAAAGCCGCCGATGGTCACAAGTGCCTCGCGTCTGACCGCCATCGATGCGCCGAGAGCGAAGGTAAGTCCCTCCAGTTGTCGGGCAACCAGCACGTTGGGAACCATCTCTGTCGTGAAGCCGGTTGCTTCAAGCGCGGTGGCAATGCCGTGTACATCGGAGGTGCGGTACAACGACGTAACCAGGCCGACCTGCGGATCGGAGAAGTGCGCGATCACTGAACTGAGATAGTCGGGCTCGGCACTGATGTCGCTGTCACTGACGATCAGGATCTCGTGTTTTGCCTCCGGAAAGGCATTGACCAGATTGGACACCTTCTGGTTCGGCCCGTGCAGGGCAGGATTGATGACCAGGCAGATGTCGTGATTGGTGAAGTCGGCCTTCAACTGCCTGATAACCGGAATAACCGGGTCGTCAGGCGATGCCACGGCAAAAATGATCTGCACCTTTCCCGGGTACTCCTGGCCGCAGAACGAGGCGAAATTGTCGTAACTGTCTTCGTCCATACCTTTAGCCGGTTTCAGAATCGAAACCGGGGGTGACGGAAAGGATGGATCGGGGTGGTGGCCGGTTTTCCTGAAATAGCTCCGCGCACAGACCAGAGAGATCAGTGAATAGGAGAGCGCCGGCGCGATAACCAGAAAGGGGAGCAGGGAGCGCAGCATGTCAGAGCGCTTTCTGGAAGAGCAGCAGATAGGGGGCGGTCGGGCTGACGTTGGTCTGCCCCATGCGCCATGCGTGACAGGCCTGCGGGTCGAGCCCCGCTGCCCATCCTTCGACGGCGGCCTGTTCGTGTGAGCCGCCGTTATGACCGGGGTAGATGGTCACTATGACAACCCCGCCGGGAGCAAGCAACTGCAGCGCCTGTTCCAGGGCGCTGCAAGTTGTTTCCGGCAGGGTGATAATGGCGCGATCCCTGCCGGGGCAGTAGCCGAGATTGAACAGGATGGCATGAACCGGCACGGCAACGTGCTTCAGGAGCTCTTCATGACCGGTATGCAGAAGCGTCACCCGCTGTGACAGCTCCGCTTCGTCAAGTCTGCGGCTGGTTTCGGCAAGCGCCTGCTGTTGGATGTCGAACCCCCAGACATGGCCGCTTTTGCCGACCAGACGGGCAAGCAGCAGGGTGTCATGGCCGTTGCCGCAGGTGGCATCGACAGCATACTGCCCGTCATGCACAAAATTGTGCATGAGCAGGTGCGAGAGCGGCACCGGACCGCGCAGCGCCGGTATGGGAGTGTCTGACGAACGGTTCATAGTGCCAGAGGGTAGCAGAATCGGGAAACTTTCGCCACAAAGGATTTGTTTGTAATCAGGCGGTAAAAAGGGTACTACGACAGCATGATACTACGAAAAACAGTAGGAAAAGATCAGAACGGTTTCCGCCTGGATGATGCCATTGCGGCGCTCTGTGCGGGGGTCAGCAAGTCGGAAGCGCGCCGCATCATCGACCGGGGGGGATGCACGGTCAACGTTGCCCTGGTACGGGTGGCGTCACGGAGCGTCAAGACGGCTGATGTCATTGAAATCGGCATCATGGAAACGGGGCGCTTTCAGGAACTGGTGCTGCCGCCGGAGGCGCTGCTGTACGAGGATGGAGAGTTGATCGGGGTCAACAAGCCGGCCGGGATCAACAGCCAGCGTACGCCGTACCAGTTAAAGGGGACCCTTGAATATTGGGTGACGGAATTTTTCAAGGCGCAGGGGAACAGCGAGCCGGCCCGGGTGGTGCACCGTCTCGACCGCGGCACGTCCGGGGCGATGCTCTTTCCGAAGAGCCGGCAGGGTGCGGGGCGGCTCTCCAAGCTGTTTCAGGATGGCCTGGTTGACAAGCTGTACCTGGCGTTGGTCTGCGGTCATCCTGATCAGGAAGTGTGGCGTGTGGATGCGCCGATCGGCAAGGTGGCCTCGGCGCGCTACGGGGTTGTTGAAGGGGGCAAGGCGGCGGTCACCGAATTCCGGACGGTTGCATCTTCGGGCGGACTTTCACTGGTGGAAGCACGTCCGTTGACCGGCCGCACCCACCAGATCCGGGTGCATCTTGCCTCGGTCGGTCTGCCGATCCTTGGCGATGCGACCTACGGCGGCCTGCCGGCCGGGCGGATGATGCTGCATTGTGCGGCGATGACATTCCGGAATGCGCAAGGGGTGGAGGTGTGCGTCACCGCACCGCTTGAAGGAGAATTTGCCGAGCGGGTGAGCGGGTTGGGCTAATCGCCGAAAACCTGGGCGCTGAAGATATAGATATCACAATCCCCCTGCCACGCGTCCTCCGGCAGGCCTGCCTTGATGCAGGTGTGCCGGAGAAACTGGTCGCGATTCCAGCCGTATTCGGTTGCCACCTGCGGCAGCAACACCCCTCGATAACTTCCTTTGATGATGTAGATGCCATGTTTGCCGACCTGGATTTCCTCAACCGAGGCCGCTTTTTCCAGCGGCGACAGAACCGAAATATCGAGGGAAAAATCCGCCAGATCGTCAACCTTCATCGGGTAAAAGCGCGGATCGCGGGTTGAGGCCGAGACCGCCATCTCCTGTACCAGCTGATACAGTGGCTGATCGGATACGAAATTGCCGATGCAGCCCCGCAGCTCCCCCTTCTGCTTCACGGTGACAAAACAGCCGGAGTGAAGGTTCAACCCCGGAGCCGTTGTGACGACTACCGGAACCTTGTGGTTGGTGACATAGTCGACAATTGTTTGCCGCGCGATCTTCAGCAGTTCCCTCTGTTCCTTTTTGGTCAAGAGATCCGACATGGTTTCACCCCGTCAACCTGGTAAGTAAAATATCAAGCAAAACATGACTCACGCGACGACGCAACGACGCAACGAAAGGCTTTAAACAAAAGATTGATTCATGATTTTGAAGCGTTGCGGCGTTGCGTGAAATGAATATCCTGTTTTCGGTTTGTTCTGCATAGAATCAATAACTCTTGCGCCGGAACAGTCCGGTTTTGATGCTGGTCACCCGGTCCAGAAACAGGACGCCGTCCAGATGATCCATTTCGTGCTGGATGGCGACCGCTTCAAAGCCGCTGGCGGTAAGCACCTGCGTTGTCCCATCCGGCAGGGTGAACTGCAGCGTAATTTCAGTGGCCCGATCGACATCGCCGGTATAGTCAGGCACGCTCATGCACCCCTCGCGCATGGTCGCCGAGCCGCTTCGGTCCGTGATTTCAGGATTGATCATGCGCAGCAGGCCGTGGTTGTTCTCTTTCCCGTGACGGTTCTTGGAGACATCCACGACACAGACCCGGAATGTTACGCCGATCTGCGGTGCGGCCACGCCGACCGATCCGGGCCCTTCATGCATCGTATCGATCAGATCCTGAATCAGCTCATGAATGCTCTGGTCGATCTGTTCGACCCGATGGCAGAGCTTTTTCAATACCGGATGCGGATAGCGTAAAATCGGTTGAACCGGCATCGTTAGAAAGCCACCGGGGTTATGACCCGAACGCCTATTTCCACGTTCAACTCTTTTTTAAGGTTGGCCAGCGTCTGCTCCACCTCTTCAGCGGTCTGGCCGTCCGGCAGGGCCACTTCCAGCATCAGTACATAGACCGGTTCCTGGGCTGTTCCGATCAGCTTGGTGTTGAGGTCGGTGATGTTTACTCCCCGGCCGGCCAGCTCGCGGGTGACGCGATAGACAATTCCCGGCTGGTCGGCGCCATAGACCGAAATCATGCAGATTTCGCCGTCGGTTTCCTGGCGGGCCACTTCATCCGGATGGAGCGTGCGAACGCCAAGAGTCATCCCCATCCGGTCGCAGACAGGTTTGAGCTCTTCAACCAGCCGTGCTTTGCTGAACGGCTTTTTGAGCGACACAATCAGGATCATGGCAAACTCACCACCCAGCATCGTGCAGCTGGAATCGGCGATGTTGCAGCCGAGGTGGAACAGTCCCTCGGTTATGGCGGCCACGATGCCGGGGCGGTCTTTGCCGACTACGGAGACGGCGTAATGCAGGATTTCCGATTGCGTCATGATAACCTCACTGGTTCTGGTCTTGTCCGGCAGAGTCGTTAGGTTATCGCACCAAACCGATTTCATCTGCAAATGTTTTTTGAAATCGGTTACAATGTCTCCCAGAAATCAGAGTGAAAGGATACCAGCCATGCCCGTCACAGTCCGTTCCGTCTGCCCCTACGATTGCCCCGATACCTGCGGCCTTCTGGTCACTGTTGACAACGGTCGCGCCATCAGCGTCTGCGGCGATCCGGATCATCCGGTTACGCGCGGGCTGCTCTGCCCCAAGATGGGGCATTACGAGCAGACCGTGCACTCTCCCCGGCGCTTGACCACGCCGCTCAGACGGGTCGGGGCCAAGGGGGCGGGGGAATTCGAGCCGATATCATGGGATGAAGCGATCGAACTTGTCTGTTCCCGGTGGCACGGTTTGATCGCCAGCCATGGAGCAGAAGCAATCCTCCCCTACTCCTATGCCGGTACGATGGGGCTGCTGCAGCGCAATGCCGGCCATGCCTTTTTTAACAAGCTTGGGGCGTCGCGGCTGGAGCGGACGATCTGTTCCCCCGCCAAGGATGCGGGGTGGAAGGCGCTCATGGGGGATACCCCGGCCATGGACCACGCCGAAATCGAGCAGAGCGACCTGGTGATCCTGTGGGGCATCAATGCCGCCGCAACCAGTATCCATGCCATGCGTGATGCCCAGACGGCCCGCCGTAACGGTGCCACCTTGTGGGCCATTGATACCTATCGCACCCCGACCTGCGAGGCGGCCGATGAAGCGTTTCTGATCCGCCCCGGGGGCGATGGCGCCCTTGTGCTGGCAATGCTGCACGTTATTGTCCGGGAGGAGCTGCTTGACCGCGCGTTCATTGGCGCCAATGTACTCGGCTTCGAAGAGTTGATCGCAAAGATATTGCCGGACTGTTCGCCTGCCCGGATGGCGGAGGTGTGCGGTCTGCCCGCCGCCGTTATCGAGCGGATGGCGCGGGAGTACGCCCGGGCAAGGGCCCCTTTCATCCGCCTCGGGAGCGGTCTGACGCGCTACGGCAACGGCGCCATGACCGTGCGTACCATCGCCTGCCTTCCGGCTGCTGTTGGCGCCTGGGGTAAGCCGGGTGGCGGCATTTTCATCGGCACCGCCACCGGCGGCGCTTTTCCGCTGCAGACGGTGACGCGGGAGGATTTCATCATAGCCATGCCGCGACTGGTCAGCATGAACCAGCTGGGCGCTGCGTTGACGGAACTGGCTTCCCCCCCGGTCATGTCGCTGTACGTGTACCACTCCAATCCGGCCGCCATTGCTCCCGACCAGAATGCCGTCATCCGGGGGCTGGAACGGGAGGATCTGTTCACGGTTGTCCACGAGCGCTTCCTGACCGATACCGCCCGGTATGCCGATATCGTTCTGCCTGCCACCTCTTCTCTGGAACATTCCGACCTGTATCGCTGCTACGGCAGCTATCAGGCCCAGCGTTGCGGCGCCGCCATCCCTCCGGTGGGTGAAGCAAAAAGCAATTGGGAGGTGTTTTCTCTCCTGGCCGCCGGAATGGGGTGGGACGAGCCGTTCTTCCGTCTGTCGGCGGATGAGCTGGTCGAGTTGCTGCTGATTGCGGGAACCCCCTGGCGGAGCCCCGAGCTCACCGAGCGGTTGCGCCAGGGAGAGCCGGTCATGCTTACCCCGCCGACGGAGCCAAAGAAAAAATGGCTGACCCCTTCGGGGAAAATTGAAGTGTTAAACGTGCGTGAAGTCGAGCCGCTGCCGCGTCTGCTCCCGACTCACGCCGAGCAAGATGGCTATCCGCTTCGCCTGCAGCCTGCGACCACGCCCTTTGCGCTCAATTCCAGTTTTTACGAGCAGGACGAGCTGCGCTCGAAGCAGAAATGCATGGAGCTGCTGATGAACCGGGTCGATGCCGAACTGCGCGGCCTGTCCGATGGTCAAGCGGTGGTAGCCTGCAATGATCGGGGAACGGTTCGATTCACTCTGCAGGTTTCGGAGCGGGTGCCGGCCGGAACGGTTGTCACCGAAGGTGTCTGGTGGCGGGAGTTCATCCCCGGCGACCGTGGCGTGAACGCCCTGACGTCACAGCGGCTGACGGACGGCGGGAGGGGGAGTACATTGTATGATGTGACGGTGGAGGTCAGGGGGGTGTAGACTTGGCCGGTTCCCTTCGACTCCGCTCAGGGAGCGAGTGGTGGCTGAGCGGAGTCGAAGCCCACTTCATGCCAGGCCAGCGCCGCCGCCCCAAGGAGCGCGCCGCTCCCCTCCGGCAGCTGTGACGGCAGCAGCTTTACCTTCCCCTTGTACGGGGTGAAGAGAAACTCTTCCAGGTAGCGCCGCGTCGGGGTGACCAACAGATCACCGGAAGCTGCCAGCCCGCCCGAGAGGAAGATCGCTTCCGGGCTGGTATGCGCGACGGCGTCGGCAAGCTTCATCCCGAGAATCCGGGCCGTCGTCTCAAAGGCTGCCAGAGCAATGGGATCTCCCTTGCAGGCCGCCTCATAGATCTGCTTCGAGGTGAGCCGGCTGAAGCTGATTTCCCGCAGAGGAGAGGGCTCCCGCCGCTGCGCCAGCAACTCCATCACGGTCCGGCAGAGACCGGTCGCGGAAACGTAGGTTTCCAGGCACCCCTGTTTTCCACAGGCGCAGTAGCGGCCATCCGGATCGACGGTCGTATGGCCGAGTTCCCCGGCAAAACCGTCGGCGCCGTACAGCAGCTCGCCATTGGCGATAATGCCGCTTCCCAGGCCGGTTCCCAGGGTGATGACAATGGCGTGTTTCATCCCGCGCGCGCCGCCGAAGAGCAGCTCCCCCAGTGCGGCAGCGTTGGCGTCATTGGTGACGGCAACCGGCAGGTCAAAGCGCTGCCGGAACAGCTCCACCAGATTAACCGATGCCCCCCAGCAGAGATTGGGCGGATTTTCAACCGTTCCCCGGTGATAGTTGGCATTGGGCGCCCCGATACCGATTCCGGAAATACCGCTCTGTGGCGGGAGTGTGCTGCGCAGCTGTTCAATGGCGTCACAAAGACGCGAAACCAGAGTATGTGCCGGCTGGTGCGCCTGCGTTTCCAGAGTCGCTTCGCAAATCAGGGTGCCATTACGGTCAACAAAGCCGAGGGACGTTGATGTCCCGCCGATATCGATTCCGATTACACAATTGTCAGTTTGCACGGCTGCTCCTCAAGAAGAAATTTACACCGGGAGATGAGCGCCGGCAGTGCCGTACCCATCATCTCCCCTGCATCTGGTAAAAATTGTCATGTTGTGGTACGGTTACCGTGACTTTTGTAAAAAGCACTTCAACTATTAAGTCGCAACAGTAGCACACGTTGTCACCAAGCTCAATTGTTGTTCAACTGACTGAAATAATGCTTTAAAAGTTGTATTTATATCCGATAAGAATGGTAGGTGGGCTGTAGAGGTCTTCTGTTGGTGCAAGCGCAGAAGGTTTTGTATGCAGCGGAAGGAAGGTGATGTCATGGCAGATATGTTTTCAGCAGCAGCGGATGCATTCTTCTCCGTTAACGATAATGCCCAGGCTCAGCGCAGCCAGGTTGCCTTGTATGCCCTTAATAAAGCGGCTACCCTGTGGAGCGCCAACAGGCCTGACGAAGCGATCAAGGAGTTCAAGAAGGTCCTGGCTTTTGACCCGCAGAATACGGATGCGTATGCCAGTCTGGGCAAGATTTATCAGGCAAAAGGGGATACGGCTGAAGCGATAAAATACTTTAAAACAGGGGTGCAGCTCGACAGGACTTCGGTCACCGCCCACAATAATCTCGGTAACGCGTATCTCCAGGCAAAACAGTACGGTGACGCTGAAAAGGAATTCAAGATATCTGCCAGGATGGATCCGATCAACCCTCTGGCCGACTATACGCTGGGTATTCTTTATACACAGACCGACCGGTTTTCCGAGGCAGAGGCTCAGTTCAATAAAGTTGCCAAGGTTTCGCCCCGCGACGGCAACGTCCCGTACAGTCTGGGTGTCCTCTACAATAAGATGGGACGTCAGGAAGATGCGGTCAGCCAGCTTCAAAAGGCACTAACGCTCAAAACCAATTTTCCCGCTGCCAACTATGAGCTCGGCGCCGCCTATGTGACGCTGGGGGAAACGGACAAGGCTGCGGAGCAGCTCTCGATTCTTGAAGACAAGCAGTCCGGTTTTGCCAATGATTTAAGTTACCTGCTCAACAAGCCTAAAATTTCGTATATAGACACCGTCAACAACAAGAGTTTCAACCAGCTGCTGGGACCGCGCACGCCGCTCTGGATGCTTGACCCGACCCTGCTGGATGCAGGTGCCAGTAAAAAAATATCCGTGGCCATCCAGTTCAGTAATGAAATGGATATCGGCTCGGTCATGAATCCCGCCAACTGGGAAATATCGCGGGCCAAAAGCGCGGAAGGCGGTTACTACAACAGCACCATGCCGACCACCTCCAACGAGGTCACAATTCAGAAACGACCGTTCTCCGTCACCTATGACCCGGAGACGCGCCAGGCGAGCGTCACCTTTACCGTCCAGCAGAATGAAAATGGGGACGCCACCATTGATCCCTCCCACCTGGTCTTCAAGTTTACCGGCAAGGATGCTGCCGGACGGCAGATGGATACCAGCGGCGACCAGATCGACGGGTATGCCGGCAAGGCATTCTGATGGCGAGCGCCGAGGGGGGCGTGCAACTCATTACGCTTGTCATTTCCCTCCCGTTTACCCTATAGTATCGTCTGAATTCCACCTCTAGGTACTTCGTCGGAGCTGTCATATGAGCAACCTCCTTGCCTCACCGCAATCTTCCTCTCCTGTTACCAGCGATTATGATCGCCTGGTCGCCTCGCTTCAGAACCTTGACCCCGGTGAGGGAATCCGCCTCCTCAAGCAGTTCATGCAGGTTTATCCTTCCTTTGCCCAGGGGCACAACGACCTGGGAGTCCTCTACCTGCAGGCGGGTAACCCGACCCTGGCTCTGGCCCATCACGAAAAAGCGAACCGGCTGCAGCCGGACAACAGTACCTTCCGCAAGAACCTGGCTGATTTCTATGCCGTGGAGCTGGGGTGGCTGGATGATGCGGTTGATATCTACCTGGACATTCTCAAGCGCAACCCGCGTGACACCGAAGCGCTGATTGCACTCGGGCGGCTGGGGTGCGCCATGGAGGGGAGCGTTGCCCTGGAGCAGCCGTCGGTGCGTCCGGCGATCGAAGCAGCAGTGGTGCCGCAACCGGCTGCCGTAGCGGTGCACGTCGAGTCTCAACCGGCATGTGTGGCCTCGCAGTCCTGGCAGCCGCCTGTTCAAGCGGCCGCTCCCGCGCCGCGTAAATCGTTTGACGAACTGTATCGCGAGGCAGCGGAGCTGGCCGGTGAAGGACACTTTGGCGAGGCCCGCGGCGTTCTTGAAGAGCTGCTTGGCCGCCAACCCGGCAATGCCGTGCTGTATAACGATCTGGGCGTGGTTTGCTACAATCTGGGAGATGTGCCGGCCGCCCGGGCCAACTATGAAAAGGCAACTGCGCTGAATCCGGGTAATGCAGTGTTTGCCCGTAATCTGGCCGACCTCTACTTCGCGGAATTGGGACGGGGTGACGATGCCATCCGGATCTACCTCGACCTGCATCGGAAAAATCCCCGGGACGTCGAGGTGCTCATCAATCTCGGCCACATCTGCGCTGCCGTTGACCGGCCGGCAGAGGCCGCGTCTTTCTATCGCCGGGCACTTGAAATCGAACCCTGGAGCGGCGATGCCCGCCAGGCACTGGCGGCAGCTGTTGAACAGCCCATCCAGCAACCGGCTCCGTCTCCCCGGCGCACGGCTGAGGATATCCATGCCGAAGCGCTGGGTTATTCGGCTGCCAACCGCCTTCATGAAGCCCATGCGCTTCTGGAAGAACTGGTACACCAGTATCCTGACCATGCCGTCGGCCAGAACGACCTGGGCGTGCTGCGGTATCAGCTCGGTGATGTGCGCGGTGCCGCTCAAGCCTATGAACAGGCGGTAAAAGCGCAGCCGTGCAACAGCACCTTCCGCAAGAACCTGGCCGATCTTTATTTCGTGGAGCTCGGCAGGGCAGACGACGCCATCCGCATCTACCTTGAGATGTTCGCCGAACAGCCGCGGGATGTGGGCATTCTGCTGTCGCTTGGGCAGATCTGTGTCGCCGTCGGGCGTCCCGAGGAAGCGAAATCGTTCTTCCGGCGTGCTCTTGAAATCGAACCGTGGAACGCCGAAGCGCGCGAAGCGTTGCTGGGTGCGAAGTAGATCCGGCGCGGGGTCGAAGCCGGGGCACTTAGGGAAGGTGCCGATTCACGTAGCGCCTTGCCGTTACCGGCAGGATCATGTATTATGACGTTCTTATGTGGAGTACCCAGCGCATGACTGGCAGCATGAAACCTCATGTGATCAAAACTCCTGCCTGAAGAAATAGTTCGGAGAATAGGCGACGCAATGAATAATCGTATTCCTGAGCCTTTGATTGTTCTGGAGATGGCGAACAATCATATGGGCAACATCCGTCACGGCCTTGAAGTCATTCGAGAGTTTGGCGCTGTCTGCCGGAAATATTCCCAGTTCAGCTTTGCCTTCAAGCTGCAGTATCGCGACCTGGAGACCTTCATCCACCCGGCCATGCAGGGGCGGGATGACGTAAAGTACATCAAGCGGTTTTCCGAAACCCGCCTGACTAGGGTGGAATTTGACCAGCTGATTGCCGAGATGCGCGCCAACGGCTTCCTGACCATGTCGACACCGTTTGATGAGGCTTCGGTCGATGTCATTGAGAGTCAGGATCTTGATATCATCAAGATTGCCAGCTGCTCGTTTACGGACTGGCCCCTCCTGGAACAGATCGTAAAGACCGACAAACCGATTATCGCCTCCACCGCCGGTGCGCAGCTTGAAGACATTGACCGGGTCATCAGCTTTTTTACGCATCGCGGCAAGGAATTTGTCATCATGCATTGCGTGGGGGAGTACCCCACGGCGGATGACCACCTGCATCTCTCGCAGATCGATTTCCTCAAGGAACGCTATCCGGGTATCCGAATCGGTTTTTCGACCCATGAAGACCCTGCAAACACCGACATCATCAAAATCGCCGTCGCCAAGGGAGCATCGGTGTTTGAAAAGCATGTGGGCGTGCCGACCGACAGCTGTCCGCTGAACGCCTACTCCGCTTCTCCCGCGCAGATTGACGCCTGGCTCTCCGCGGCGTCCTATGCGCGCCTCCTGTGCGGCACCGGAAATACGCGCCTGCCGGACAATCCTGAGGAGAAGGCAAGCCTCCGTTCCCTCCGGCGCGGCCTGTTTGCCAGACGCCCGCTCCAGGCGGGGGAGAGGCTGCACGATGAAGATGTCTATTTTGCCTTTCCTCCCCGGGACGACCAGTTTACCGCCAGCGACTATTCAAAATACACCCAGCTGACCGCAACCGCGACCATACCGGCCGATGCCCCCCTGTCCGCAGAGAACTGCCAGCGGATCGACATGCGGGAAAAGATCTGGAACATCGCTCTCAGGGTCAAGGCTCTTTTCATAAAAAACAACATCACCATACCCGGCGGTACGGATCTGGAAATATCCCATCACTACGGGATCGAAAGATTTGACGAATTCGGCCTGACCATGCTCACCGTCGTCAACCGCGGCTACTGCAAGAAGCTTCTGGTGGTGCTCCCCAATCAATGGCACCCGGAGCAGTACCACAACCAGAAGGAAGAAACCTTCAATATCCTGGCGGGCGATGTCCTGCTTGAACTGGACAAGGTGCGCCACAACCTGAAGCCGGGCGATGTGGTAACCGTCGAGCCCGGAGTGCGGCACGCTTTCACGAGCACATCCGGGGCCATCATCGAGGAGATCTCATCGACCCATTTCCCCAATGATTCGTACTATACCGACGAAACCATTTCCCAAAACCCTGATCGCAAAACATTCCTGACCTACTGGATGATGTGAGGATATGTGATGACCACTGCCACCTGTCGTGTTGCCGATTACATCGCCCACTTTCTGGCTGATCATGGCGCCCGCCATGTATTCCTGCTCCCCGGCGGCGGCGCCATGCACCTCAACGATGGCCTGGCCTGTGAACCGCGCCTGACCGCCGTTCCGTGCCACCACGAACAGGCCTGCGGCATTGCGGCTGAGGCGTGGGGACGGGTTGACGAATCGTTCGGCGTTGCCATGGTCACCACCGGTCCCGGCGCGACCAACATCATTACCCCGGTTACCGGGGCCTGGATCGAATCGGTTCCCTTGTTCATCATTTCCGGCCAGGTCAAACGGGCCGACCTGCTTAAAGGCCGCCCGCTGCGCCAGAGCGGCGTTCAGGAAGCCGATATCATCCCGATGGTTCAGGGCATCACCAAATATGCCGTTACCGTGGAAGATCCGGCAGCCATACGCTACCACCTGGAGCGGGCCCTGTTCGAAATGCGCTCGGGGCGCCCAGGTCCGGTGTGGCTCGATATTCCGCTCGATGTCCAGGCCGCCCAGGTCAATCCGGCGGCACTTAACGGCTACGAAGCGCTGCCAGCGGCAGAGCCGGACCCGTTAGACAGCGCCGCGCTTGTCCGGCTGCTCGAGATGCTGGCCCAGTCGGAGCGCCCGCTGATTTTGGCCGGCCACGGCGTCAGGCTGGCCGGTGCCGCAAAAGCCTTTGTGCCGCTTGCGGAAAAGCTCCGGATCCCGGTAGTGACGACCTGGAACGCCCTCGACCTCATTCCCTTCGATCACCCGCTCTGCGTCGGCCGGCCCGGCGTGGTCGCCCTGCGTGCTCCCAATTTTGCCGTGCAGAACTGCGACCTCCTCATTTCCATAGGATGCCGCCTCGACAATATCATCACCGCCTACAACCCGCAGGGGTTTGCGCGGGCAGCGCGCAAGGTGGTGGTCGATATTGACCGCAACGAGATCGCCAAGCTCCCCATGGAGATAGAGCTGGCGCTGGCAATGGATGCCGGTGGCTTTATTGCGGCACTGCTTGGCCTGCCTGACGCTCTGCCGGCACAAAGCCGCATGGAATGGCTGGCGCGTTGCGAAGGGTGGAAAAAACAGTACCCCATCACCGGAGAGCTGGAATTCCCCGTGGCAGGCCCCATCAATCACTATCAGTTCGTGGAGGCGCTTTCCGGGGCAATCCCGCCGGATACCCTGGTCAGCACCGGCAGTTCCGGCCTGGCGGTGGAGGTGTTTTACACGGTGTTTCGCAACAAGCCCGGGCAGCGGGTTTTCCTCACATCCGGTCTCGGCTCCATGGGATACGGCCTGCCGGCGGCGATCGGCGCCTGTCTGGCTAACAACAGCAAGCCGATGGTTGCCATCGAAAGCGACGGCAGCCTGCAGCTCAACATCCAGGAGTTTGCCACACTGCGTGCGCAGAACCTGCCGATCTGTCTGGTCATCCTGAACAACGGCGGCTACGCGTCCATCAGGAACACCCAGCGCAATTATTTTTCCGGCCGCTATCTCGGCACCGGTCCCGAAGCCGGGCTCTGGCTGCCCGACCTGCGGGATATCGCCCGGGCCTATCAGATTCCCTATCAATGTATCGACGATGCAGCCGACCTGGCCACTTCCCTTGGCCAGGCGCTTTCCACCCCCTGGCCGCTCATACTGGACGTGCGGCTGAAACCGGACGAGACTCTGCTCCCCAAGGTCTCGGCAATTCCCCAGCCGGACGGCGGCATTATTTCCATGCCCCTCGAAGACATGTCACCGCTGCTCCCGCTTGACGTATTGAAAAGGGAGATGCTGGTCCCGCTGGCCGCAGCATCCCTGCGCTGTCCCCGCTGACTTCATGATGTCACCCTCCCGCTACCGTGCCATTATCTTTGATCTTGACGGCACGCTGATCGATTCCTCGCCCAGTATCCTGCACTGCTTCGACAGGGCAATCACCGCGGCCGGCATGCAACCCGTCCTCCCTCTTGACTCCTCGCTCATCGGTCCGCCGTTGCGCCAGACTCTCATGAAGCTCGCGGGTTCGGATGACCCGGCCTTGCTGGACCGCCTGGTTGACGGATTCAAGGAGTGCTATGACACGGAAGGATACAAGGCGACCCGCGTGTATCCCGGCGTGGAGGAGATGCTGTCCGGATTGTCCTCCCGGTCGATCCCCCTGGCGATCGCCACCAACAAGCGTTGCATCCCGACCTTGAAGATACTGGAACACCTGGGCTGGGAACGCTATTTCTGCCAGGTGGGGACGCTGGATACACCGACGCCACCCCACCCGGATAAAGCGGCATTGATCAGTTTTCTGCTCAATGAAATGGGTGTAACTGCCGATGAGTCTTTATACGTGGGGGACAAATGGGAGGATGGCGAAGCGGCCCGGAGCAACGGGATGCCGTTCGCAGCCGCCGGGTGGGGCTACGGGGAGTGGGATTTAGTAACTAAACCTCAGGATTGGCAAATTGCTTACTCGCCTGTTGCGCTGACGAAATACATTTCTTCCTAGATTAGGTCCATCTAAACATGCGTAGTTTCAAAACAACTACATTGAATAATTATGCAATTGGAAACCATAGAAATCTTTCAAGGGGGATAATCTGGAAGGGAATTTCGTAATGGATAAAGTCTTATTTATAATCCCTCCTTATGTAACGTACGACTCTTTTGTCAATCCAGCATTTAACGAACGATTAGTTAAAAAAAAATCTGGGGTTTATGGAAGTATTGTAACCGATATGCCTATTGGCATACTTTCATTGAGTTCGTATATTAAAAAAAATCATCATACCGAAACAAGGGTTATCGATTTCAACATTATATTGAACAAAATAGATGGCGTTGAGTTCGGCTCGTTTGGTGAACTGTATCAGCAAGTCTTTTCAGACAGTGAATGGGCTGATTTTGCACCTGGCATTATTGGTATTTCCACTTTATTTACACCATCCTACATCAATATGCTGGAGGTTGCTGATGCTGCCAGAGCCAACTTTCCAAACTCTTTAATAATTGCGGGCGGCGGTGTTCCAACAAATATGTTTGCTGAAATCTTTAGAGACAGCGATGCATTTGATGCTTTGTGCTATGGGGAAGGAGAGTTGCCCCTGCTTAAACTTCTTAAGGCTACCGACAAAAAAACTTTCCTGGAGTCCCATCCATCTTGGATCACGAAAACTAAAGTACAAAGGAACGACTCATTTTCGTATGAGTTTATTACCGATTTAGATGAAATTCCCTTCTATGATTATGCCATTCTCGAAACGAAAGACTATAGCCTGAGCCCAACCATAAGTACCATAGTAGCTTTTGAGAACAAGACGTCCTTATTTCATATTGCAACATCAAGAGGATGTACTCACCATTGCTGTTACTGTGCATCCCATACAGTGCATGGACGCACCATGAGATATCACAGCGTCCAGCGGATCAGAGAAGATTTGATTCGTTTCAAAGATCAGTACGGCGCTGATTTGATAGGGATACAGGATGACAACTTCATGGCAGATAAACAGCGAGCCTTGAGGATCATCGAGATCGCCAACGAACTAAAGTTGGAAATATTTTTTAAAAGCGGCTTACCACTGTACGCATTAGACAGAAAAATGCTGGAAGCGATCAAAGATGCTGGCCTAAATGAACTTGTATTAGCTATCGAGTCCGGAAGTAATCGCGTATTGCGAGAGATCATGCATAAACCGCTGGACCTCTCGATTGTTAAGCGGGTCATTGATGACTGCAGGGATTTGGGAATAGACACCGATGCCAATATTCTTATCGGGCTTCCTGGTGAGACAAAACAGGACATTGAAGATACTTGCACATTTTTAAAAACTCTGGATGCAACCTGGTTCAGAATATATGTTGCAACTCCGCTTGTTGGAAGTGAAATGCTCGAAATATGCAAAAAAAATAATTATCTGAAGGGTGATTATATTGGATGTGATTTTAAAAGGGCTGTTGTTGAAACAGCCGACTTCACTGCTGAATTCATTCAGGAAAAAGCATATGCACTGAATTTAGAGCTTAATTTTGTTGAAAACAGTGATGTCAGACTCGGAAACTACGAAGCAGCACTAAAAGGATTTGAGAATACCATTCGCGTCACGACCGATCATGCACTAGCGTATTATTTTGCGGCAAAATGTTATAAACTGCTTAATAATTCTGAGAAATACCGTGAGTATGCCATAAAATACCATGAAATAATCAAGCATTCAGTATTTTGGCAAAAATATGCGCACCAGTTCAAGTTAGGTGCACTTGATTGAATACAGAAACAGCCATAATTATTAACAACAAAGAAACTAAATCTAAAAGAGCTGCAGAACACGAACGCATTGTTTGAACTTCAACCTGTACACACTGAAAGGATCATTTGAATTTATGAAAACGATAAACTCAAAAGATGAAAGCATAAAAAGAAACCAGCTGCAGCAAGAGAAACCGTATGTCTACGAAAAAATCATGAAGTTCGACGAGAAGGTTCGCCGGGGCGAAAGTATTGCCATCATTCAGCTGCAATACAATTACGCCTGCAACATGGTGTGCCAGCATTGTTCCATCAAAGGCCTGCAGGAACAGAACAATGAAAATCGCCGCAAGATGACCCCGGCAGACGTGCGGGAACTGGCACGACAGGCGGATGAACTTGGTCTGGCCCGCTTTGAGATCAACGGCGGGGAACCGTTTGTCAACAAGGATTATGATGAAATTGTCGCGGCTATCGATCCGCAGAAGTTCTATATTAACAGCGTCACCAACGGCTGGCTGCTGGATAACGAGCGGGCCAGGCACCTGAAAGCGATCGGCGTCGACCGGATCCAGGTCAGCGTAGACAGTCTCAATGCCGAAGAGCATGATGAGTTCCGGCAGCGCAAGGGTTCCCATGCCAAGGCCTTGCAGGCGGTTGACGCCGCACGTAAGGCGGGTCTGGCTGTCTTTGTCAGCACCGTGGTCACCAAGCAGCGCCTGTATTCCGAAGAGTTCATAGAATTCATCAAGTATTTCAACGAAAAGGACATTGGGGTGTTTATGACCTTTGCCAAGCCGGTCGGCGCCTGGCAGGGCAAATACGACATGATGTGCAACGATGAAGACCTTGCCTATGTCAAGGAGCTCGAAACCAGGCACAAGATCTTCAGCCACCTGACGCCGTCTTACGGCCTTGACCTCGGCTGCACTGCCGTGAAGGGGATGGTCTGCGTGACCCAGTATGGCGACGTGATGCCGTGCCAGTACATCTTTGTCTCCCTCGGCAATATCTTCGAGACTCCCTTGAAAGACATCATCCAGAAGGGGCTCAGCATCAAGTGGTTCGGCGAACATGTTGACGATTGCCCTATCGCCAATGACAAGGATTTCATCGACAAATACATTGCCGGCCGCGTGTATGACAAACCCCTGCCGGTGCCGTGCGACGAGGTTTTCACTGAAGAGGACCGGACAAAAAAATCATTTAAAGAGTCACTTTAGAGTCAGGCGGTAAAGGAACACCATGACAGCAACCATCATTTCCGGAAACGCTCCGGGCGGGGCACGTACCAGGCTGGCGGATGTCCTTCCCCTGCGGACGCCCTACGTGGTGCAGATGTTTCCAATCTATGCCTGCAATTTCACCTGCGAATACTGCTTCCACTCCGTCCCGCGCAACGAACGGGGCTTTGTCTCCGACTGGCCGGTCATGAAGTTCGATCTTTACAAGAAGTGTATCGAT
>JBAYTT010000029.1:0-29744 GCA_041675485.1 Pelobacteraceae bacterium
ATGGCATGGGCCTCTGCCGGATACACCCTTACTCCCGCCTGTTCGATCTCCGCGAGCAGCCCCGGCGTGAAATCGACCCCGGCAAACCGGGCTGCCAGATGCAATCCGGTGGCGCTCCCGATGATCTTCACGCTGCCGGTAAAACCCTCAAGCAACGCATCCTCCACAACCTTGCGCTTTGCGGCATAGAGTCGCTTCATCCGCGCCAGATGGCGCAGATATCCACCCTGACTAATGAAATGAGCCAGCGCCAGCTGGGTCGGGGTTTCGTTATGCAGATCGCAGTGCCATTTTCTGCCGCGCCCCTCGCCGACCAGGGACGGCGGGAGGATCAAATACCCGGTGCGCAGAGCCGGGCTGAGCGTCTTGCTGAAGGTGCCGATATACACCACCCGCTCCGGAGCCAGACCGTGCAACGAACTGAGCGGCGCTCCGTCAAACCTGAATTCGCTGTCGTAGTCATCCTCGACAACATACGCGCCGGTCCGCTCCGCGTACTCCAGCAGGGCTATCCGGCGCTGAATCGGCAGGGTGCCGCCAAGCGGAAACTGGTGCGACGGCGTCACGTAGATGAAGGCGGGCTTGATATCCTCCGGAAGCTCGTCAACCACCAAACCGCAGTCATCGGCCGTTACCGGATGAATGACGCCCCCCTCCCCCCGGACGATCAGCTGGATATCACGGGTGATCGGGTCTTCCAGCACCACGTCGCGCCGCTCTCCCAGCAGGAGATGACAGGCGATGCCGATTGCCTGGGTTGTTCCGGCGGTAATGATGATCTGGTCCGGATGACACGCCACCCCACGCTGGCCGACCACGTAATCACGGATCGCCAGGCGCAGCTCTTGCCTCCCTTCCGGCTCCCCGTAACCCATGGTGTCGTCAACGGGATGCAGATACGCCACCTTCACCGCCTGCAACCAGGACCTGAGCGGGAACTCCCGCAGATCGGGGGTGCCCGGCTTGAAATTGATGACACCCTCCGGACTCCCGTACCCCATTGAAACCGTTTCCGCCGTGATGCGCTCCCCCTTTACCGCCGCCGGATAGCTGGTTCCCGGCGCGACGAAGGTGCCGGACCCGTGACGCGCCGTGGTGAAACCTTCGGAATAGAGCATGTCGAAAGCTTCCATAACCACATTGCGCGACACCCCGAGCTGTCCGGCAAGCTCCCGGCTCGAAGGGAGGCGATAGCCGGAGGACAAGACGCCGGAAAGGATCTGCGCCCGTATGCCGCTGTAAATCTGGCGGATCAGCGGGACTGGCGATGTTCGTTCAATGTCTATCCGGATCATGGAGGGCTCCAAGTGGCACTATCAGATAACTTAAAACTGGACCTGTATCAAACCACTTTGTTGCCGTAAGGTCAAGCGGAGAGGAATATTCATGTCACAGCGGAGAAACTGGAAGGCAACGGCGCAACTGGTGGCCGCAATGTCGCTGGCCGGAAGCTCGGTCGTGGTCGGCAAGGGGCTTGCCGGGAGCCTGCCTGTATATCTGACCACCTTTGCCACGCTGCTGGTTGCTCAGACGGTCATGCTGCCGTATGCGTGGCAGAAGCGGGAGGAGATCCGCTCTCTTGAACCGCGGGAGTGGCTCTATCTTTTCCTGCAGGGGATCTGCGGCATCGTGCTGTTCCGGGTACTGATGCTGAGCGGCCTGCGCACCATAGGCGCGGCCCAGGCCGGGATCATCACCGGCACGTCACCGGCAGTTCTCACCATACTGTCATGGCTGATGCTGGGAGAACGGCCATCCGCGCTGGCAACTGTCGGCGTGCTCTGCGCAATGGGGGGAGCCGCCGGGCTTGCCGTGACGGATACCGGAGGGGCAGCTGCCGGCGGCATCCCGTGGGGGATCATCCTGGTCTTCGGCGCGGTCGTCAGCGAAGGGCTTTTTTCGATCTGGCGCAAGCGCATCGCCGCCACCGTGTCCGCTACGGCCAACACAGTGGTGCTGGTCTTCTGCGCCATGGTCACGCTCTTTCCGATGGCGCTGCTGGATCTCTTGCATAACCCGGCGCTCCCCACCACCGCCGATATCTTGGCGATCCTGTATTATGGCGCCATTGCCACCGTGGTGGCCTATATCCTCTGGACAGGCGCGGTCGGTTCGGTCAGCGGAGTTACCGCCGGCATCACGACCGCAGCCATGCCGGCCAGCGCCGTACTGCTGTCAGCTCTTCTGCTTGGCGAACCGCTCTCGGCGCCGCAACTGTCCGGTTGCCTGCTGGTGGTATCCGGTATAGTTGCCGGATCATGGGCAACGAGGTGATAGTTGATCGATACGGAGTGCCGGTTGAGCGGCTGACAGATGCTGCTTGACAAATTCATGCAGCTTCTAAATATATGGTTGATGAAGCAAGCGAATCAACCGGTAATAAAACCATGACCAAAAGCTCCCATGACATAACCCCTTTTATGCTCCTCTGCCTGATCGGGTTTGCCGCCTTTTTCAGCTCATATCTGCGCATCCCGGTCATGCCGTTGTTTGCCGCCACACTGGGGGCCGGTCCGGCCCAGGTGGGGACCATCAACGGGGCTTTCATGCTGACCGCCGGACTGTTATCGATTCCTGCCGGTCTGCTGGCAGACCGCATCGGTCGCAAGGTGCCGATAATTTTTGGAATTTCGGCGACGGCAATCTCTTCTCTCCTCGTAACCCAATGCCATCAACCGGGACAAATGGCCGCAGCCTATGTACTGTTCGGTGCCGGCCTGGCCGCCTTTGCTCCCGGCATGCTGTCGCTGGTGGCTGATGTCATGCCGCAGCAGCAGCTTGGCCAGGCTTATGGCTGGTACACAACCGCCATCTACATCGCCATGACTCTGGGGCCGGCGACCGGGGGGTATCTGGCAAAGAGCGTGGGGCTTCGGCAGGTATTTGTCGTATCCGGAATCATGCTGGTACTGGTTACCCTGCTGGCGCTGCTGGTGCTGCCCCAGGGACCTCCACGGCACAAGACTGATATGCATTCCGCCCTGACGGCAAGCTCCGATCTGCTGCGCAACCGCAGCCTGCTTGCCTGCCTTATGGCGACGGTCGGCAGTTGTGTCGGGTTCGGAGTGTTCCTGACGTTTCTCCCCCTGTACGCGGCAAAACAAGGCTACGATCCGGCCCAGGTCGGCCTGGTGTTCGCCGCCCAGGCAATTACCAATGTGGTCGGCAGGGTCCCGATCGGGAAACTCGCCGATCGCGTCGATCGTCGCCGCCTCGTGGCTGTAGGCCTGATCTGCCTGGCATTGTCGCTGGCTGCGATGGGGCAGCTGGTGCAGCTCACTCATATGATGGGATGCGCCGTTGTCATGGGGGTCGGGATGGCGCTGACTTTCACCGCTATCGGCGCATTGATCGCGGAACTTGTTCCGGCGGTTCAGCGGGGACTGGCCATGGGGATTTACAACAGCTGCGTCTATCTGGGGATGATGGCCGGTTCCACCGTCATGGGCCTGGCCCTGAAACGGATCGGCTACCCGACAGGTTTTGCCGCCGCTGGCGGTATGGCCCTGATCACACTGCTGCTGTTTTTCCCAATGATGCGCAAAGACGAGATACACCAGACCGGTCAAGCCTGATGCATCAAAACAGCAAAGCACCTACACCAAGGGAGTACAACATGCACCACGAATTGCACCGCAAGGAAAGAGGTATTTCCGAATCAGAAGCACGGGAACTACTGGAGCGGGGTGAGTACGGGATTCTCTCCACCTGCGGTAGTGATGGCCAGCCGTACGGCATCCCGCTCAGTTACTGCGTGATCGACAATGCCATCTACTTTCACTCTTCTGTGGCAGGGCACAAACTGGAGAATCTTGCCGTCAACAACAGGGTGTCGTTCTGTGTCGTGGGTAACACCGAGGTTCTCCCTGACAAGTTTGCCACCCGCTATGAGAGCGTGGTCGTTTCCGGCAGGGCAACCGAGGTTTTTGATGAGGAAAAGGAGCGGGGCCTGGAAGGACTGTTGCCGAAGTACTCTGCCGGATTTATTTCGGAAGGATTGAACTATATCAAGAGTGATCGGGAACGGACCAGGGTGTTCAGGATCAACATCGACAGCATCTGCGGCAAGGCACGGCGGTAACGACAGAATATGTCACTTACTTAAAGAAAAGGGCAGGCGGTTTAAAAACCTCGCCTGCCCCCCACAAATCCCTGTCCGCCCTGTTTATGGCGGACACTGGGCACACATGGATTTGAAAAGGTTGGTACTGAGGTAACGGTCCCCGCGATCCGGGATAATAACCACAATCACCCCCGATTCCAGTTCCGCCGCCAGCCTGAGTGCTCCAACAGCAGCTGCTCCCCCGGACATCCCGCAGAAAATTCCCTGTTTTGCGGCAAGCAGACGGGCGGTTTCGAAGGCATCATCATCCTCCACGACCAGTTTGCGATGATAGGCGTGCGGGTCATAAATGGGCGGCACAATCGCTTCAAGCATGTTTTTCAGCCCCTGGATCTTATGCCCCAGCACCGGCTCGACCGCGACAATCTGCACCTCCGGCTTGGTTTCCCTGAAATATCGCGCAACCCCCATTAAGGTGCCGCTGGTTCCCATTCCTGCCACAAAATGGGTAATGGCCCCGCCTGTCTGCCGCATGATCTCCGGGGCGGTTGTCTCGTAATGAGCCAGTACATTGTTCGGATTAGCGTACTGGTTCGGCATGTAGTACCGCCCGGGCTCGTCCCCGTAAATTTTGTGAGCCAGGCGTATTGCCCCATCGGTCGCCTCACAACCGGGCGACAGGACGATCTCGGCACCGTATGCCTCCAGCACGCTACGGCGTTCCACGCTTACGCAAGCGGGCATGACCAGTTTTATGCGATACCCCCGTGCTGCCGCGATCATGGCAAGGGCAATACCGGTATTGCCTGAGGTCGGCTCCAGGATAACCTTGTCCGGCGTCAATTCTCCGCTCGCCTCGGCAGCAAGAATCATCTGCCGCGCCGGGCGGTCCTTGACCGAACCGCCGGGATTGTTCCCTTCCAGTTTTGCCATGATTCGAACGCCGGGATTTGTGTGGAGAGACCCTATTTCAACGATTGGAGTAGAACCGATTGACTCGATAAGACTGTGACCCTTCATGAGCACCTCATTTATCTGGAGTGAAATTCGATTACAGTAATCCCGCCACCCCTGTTGCGTCAAGGCACTTGTCTTTAAAACAATTCAATGATACGTTTCGCAACAGAATCTGATTGCCCAAGTTTTCAGGAGGCTTTCTGTTCAAATCCAACTTTGCATCGAAAGGGGAAGACCATGAAAAAAGGATTCACGACGCTCGCCACACTGTTTGCCATTGCCCTGTTCACCTCTGCTGCCGTCGCCGCTGACAAGGGTGAAGCTATTTTTAAAGAAAAATGCGCCAGCTGTCATCCTGACGGCGGCAATATCATAAAACCGAGCGAAACCCTCAAAGGGATCAAAGACCCCGCTAAAATCATCAAAAAGGCCCGCAAAGGGGGCGGCGGCATGCCTGCTTTTGACAGCAAGGCGATTTCCGATGCCGATGCAAAACTGCTTGCCAAATACATCATAAAAACCTTCAAGAAATAGTCGAAGCATCAGGGGCGTGCCGAACTGGTACGCCCCTGAAAAACAATCTGTCACACCTCTTTCCGTCCTGGAGGTTAATATGAATCCGGAAACGGCTAAAATTGCCCGGAAGGAATTCGATCGGGCACAACAGGAACTCGACAGCAACAACGTCCTGGCTGCACTCGCCTCCCTGGAACGGGCGCTCAGCATCTGGAATGATCCACTCTGGCATTCCCGTCTCGGTTTTTGTATCGCCAAGCAGCGCGGTCAACTCACCCAGGCTTTTGAACTGTGCCGCACCTCAATTGACCATGATCCGGGCAATCCCCTCCACTACCTTTATCTCGGCAAAGTCTATCTTATCGCGGGAAGCACTCCTGAAGCACTCCACGCTTTCAGGCAGGGCATTACGCTCGGCGGCAGCCCGGAGCTAGAGCAGATCATCAAAGTTATCGGGACCAGAAAACCTCCCGTTATATCATTTCTTTCACGTGACAATCTGTTGAACAAATACCTGGGAATTATTTTTGCCCGCTTGGGATTGAGATAGGGGTTTCCCCTTTAAACAGCGCTCTCCGTCATCCCCGCCAGCTGACGGCAGGCTCTTTCCTCGTCGGCAACCTGTGATACGCATATTTCGGATAACCGATCATCAGCGCGCCGCAGCAGGCGTTACCTTCCGGCAAGTCAAGGAGTTCCCGCAACTGAGGAACCTGGGCTGCCGCCATCATGAAGAACCCGGCCCAACAGGTGCCAAGACCGACCGTCGGAGCGACCAAATCAAGGAATGTGAGGGCAATGGTGCTGTCCACCTGGGCCAGGGGATACGCTGCGGGAGCATGGGCAACCACAAGCGCCGGTGCACCACGCAGAACCTGATCTTTCCCCGCTTCCCACGCCGCCACGGAACGCTCAAGCCGATACGCCTTCGCCAGTGGGTGCCCTGCCTTGATCAGATTGCGGAGCATGTCGATGATCATCGCTCCCATGGCATGAAGCTGCTCCCGTGAATTGATGACGAGCCACTGCACCTGCTGGCTGTTGGTGCCGGTCGGGGCATAGTGGGCCATCTCGATCAGAGTGGCCAACTTCTCACGCTCCACCGCTTTTTCCTGATAGGTGCGGGTTGACCGGCGCGACCGGAAAAACTGCGCCGCCTGTTCACTGCCGAGCGCCAGCTCAGACTTCAACGGCGTGCAATCCGCCACCTTCATTTCATCCAGTGACAGGGCGCCATGCGGGCAGACTGCCACGCAGTGGCCGCACGTGATGCAAAGATCCTCCAGACCCGCCACCAGATTGGGCACCGAACCGTCTTTCATCTCAATGATACTCATCGGGCATACCGCTGTACAGATGCCGTCATGTTTGCACTTTTCCTGATCCACTGTGATGTGACGCATGGTATACCTCCGACTGGAATTTTGATGTTACTTGCAAAATGCAAGCTGCTGTGAAGCGGAGTAATACAGGACTAACTTGCAAAATGCAAGCGATTTGTTTTATAGTCACACCATGACAAAAACAAATGGTACATCAGACAGCAATTCCCGCTCCAATTGCCCGGTTTCCTGCGTTCTCGACATACTTGGCGACAAGTGGACACTGGTGATCGTGCGCGATCTGTTCATGGGTAAGCACCGTTACAACGAGTTCATGGAGTCGCCAGAAGGGATTACGTCAAACATTCTGGCCGACAGGTTGAAACGGCTTGAGTGCGCGGGACTCGTCAAACGTGATCAATACCAGAAACGACCGCCACGGGCAGAGTATTTCCTGACCACAAAAGGAGCTGATCTGCAACCGGTGCTCTTCGCGATGGTAGAGTGGGGGAGACGCTATCTGCCATGTGCCAGCTATCCCGACCGCCCCTTTGAGCCCGAGATCAGGGATTGACCATATGCTGAAAATGACAGGAGGACACCATGACCTATGAGGCGTTGGAAACAGTGCTGCTCTCCCGCAAAGGAACCGTCGTTGAGTATCCGTTCGGCCCCGAAGCCGCCGTATTCAAAGTTGCCGGAAAAATGTTTGCAATTGTAGCCTGGAAAGAAGATCCTCTGCAGGTTTCACTCAAATGTGATCCTGCAGAGGCGGATTACTTGCGCGGTACATTTGAAGCAATACGGCCGGGCTACCATTTGAACAAGAACCACTGGAACACAGTCACCCTTGACGGTTCCGTCCCTGAAAGCCTGCTGCGCAAAATGATCGATTCTTCCTATGCCCTAGTGGTCAAAGGGTTGACCAAAGCCGAGCAAAAACAACTAGAGGTAAACAATGTTTAGAAAATTCAGCAGCGACGGATACAAACAGGTATTGGAAGGCATCGAACAAAAGACGCTGGCGTATGGCGACAAGACATTGATGGTGGAGTTCCGCCTCCAACAGGGCGCCGCCCTCCCCCTGCACTCCCACCCCCACGAGCAGACCGGCTACCTGGTCGCAGGGCGGCTCCGGCTGACAGTCGGCGAGAACAGTCATGACGTGCTGCCGGGTGACAGCTGGTGCATTGCGGGCAACGTGCCTCACTGTGCCGAATGCGTTGAAGAAGCGGTAGCCATTGAAGTCTTTTCGCCGGTACGGGAGGACTACCTGCCGGATTATAGTCACTAACAAAATTTTCCAGGCATTGAACTAGTACCTTGTAACGTTCAAAACTTCGTAGGTTGGGCAAAGCAGAGCGTACCCAACAGATCCGGCAACAATGTTGGGCACGGCATGAAACCGCCTTTGCCCAACCAACAAAAGCGAACAAAATGATGTTCCATGAAACTAGCTTTCCCGAAACTCTTTGCGGTAACGCCCCGGCGACGTATGCAACACGTTCGTGAACTGCTTGCGCAGTGAAACAACAGCACCGAAACCGGCCTGTTCCGCAACCAGATCAATCGGCAGGCTTGTTGTCTCAAGCAGCCGCCGGGCCAGCGCCAACCGTTGATCCAGCAGCCATGCCCCGGCAGTCGTGCCGGTTACCTGCCGGAACCTCCGCGTAAACGTTCGGCGGCTCATACATGCTTTCGCGGCAAGAGAATCCAGGCTATGCAGCAGCTCCGGGTGCTGCTGCACCCACGCCATCACCTCGCTAAACCGGTCAACCGTGGCCGTCTCCCGCAGCGGTTCAATATACTGGGCCTGCCCCCCCTGGCGATGCGGCGGCACCACCATCCGCCGCGCCACCTGACTGGCAATTTCAGCGCCATGCAGCCTGCGCAGCAGATGCAGACAGCAGTCGATCCCTGCAGCAACCCCGGCCGACGTTATGACGTCCCCGTCATCCACATACAGCACATCCCTGTTCACCTGAATTTCCGGATACCGTTTCGCCAGATCATCAGCCAACTTCCAGTGGGTTGTGGCAGGGCGGCCATCAAGCAGCCCCGCCGCGGCCAGCACGTAACTCCCGAGACATAATCCCACGATCAAAGCTCCGCGGCGATGAGCCTTACGAAGCGCCCTCAGCAGCGCCTCCGGCGGCTGTTCACGCGGATCCCGCCAGCTTGGCACAACAACAATTCCGGCGGTTTCCACTGCGCGCATCCCCTGCAGCTTCCCCAGCACAAGCCCTCCGCTGGTGGTCAGCGCCCGCTTTTCACACGAGCAGACGGTAACCGGACTCAGTGGCACTCCGGCGTCACGGCGATCTTCACCGAACACCTCCAGTGGAATCGCAAGATGAAACATGCTGATCCGGTCAAAGGCTATCACGGCAATTGAATCACTCGACATGGCTTCCCCCCTCAATTGGCCCGATAGTAGCATATTATGTCTTCGGGGCCACTATTCTTTTCGGGAAAATCGGCAGATAGTTTGATCATTCCAACATGAAATGGGGGAGCCGCCATGATCACCCTGAGAAAACTGACCGATTCGGATCGTACTGAAATCAACCGATGGCCCGCCTATCCGGGCGACATGGAACAGATGGATTATGCCCTGCGCAAGCAGGGATGGCTGGATGAAATGAGTTCCGAAACAGATGTAGTCCTCTATGCCGCAACAGACGGCGGTGAACTGGTCGGTTTTTCCCTTCTGGCAAGGACTGGCGCAACAGAAGCCGAGTTCCGTATTGCGGTGCGGGCCGACAAGACAGGGCAGCGACTCGGCGAATCCATTACGATGCTGACCCTGCTCAGAGGCTTTGAAGAGCTGGGCCTGTCCCGTATCCACCTGATTGTGCGCACGAACAACATCCGGGGCATCAGGCTATATCGACGCATCGGCTTCACTGAATGCGGCGGATGCCGCAAGGAAATTCGGGGCACGTCGGTGGATTTTCTGACGATGGAACTAACAAACGGGCAGCGGGCCAATAATCAAGGGACTGAAAAGGAGAAAGACATGTCACAGAGCACTCAAAGAGCGTTGCTCGTCATCGACGTTCAGAATGACTACATCGGCGGCAACCTGCCGATAGAATATCCGCCGGTCGAACAGTCGCTGGCCAATATCGGTCACGCCATGGATGCCGCGAAAAAAACATCGATCCCGGTGGTCGTCGTACAAAACATCCTGCCTGAAAACATGCCGATCATGGCCAGGGGGACTGTTGGTGCAGAATTGCACCCCAGCATTATCGAGCGGGGTTGGGATCATCATATTCTGAAAGATTTCCCCAGTGCCTTTACCAACACCGGGCTGGAGGAGTGGCTGCACAGCCATGATATCACCACCATTACCGTGGTCGGCTATATGACCCACAACTGCGATTTTTCCACCGTGGTGCATGGCCTGCATATGGGGTTCACCGTTGAACTGCTCTCCGACGCCACCGGTTCGGTGCCCTACGCCAACCGGGCAGGCAGTGCCACGGCTGAGGAGATTCACCGGGTGATGACGGTGGTCATGCAGTCCCGCTTTGCCTCGGTCATGACGACTGACGAATGGCTGATTGCTATTACTGGCGGAGGAGCTCTTGAGCGGGACAGCATCTACGGGTCTAATCAGCGGGCGAGAAAACAATAGCCAGCCAATTCGTGGCAATAACAATGTTCCCCCGTGCATCAAGCCACGGGGGGACATTGCCGTTTTCAGGTTTTGTCAATACGATGTAACCGCCAGACTGAAACACACCTTCCGGCCATTCCACACACCGTCCATCTCCCTGTTACAACTTGTTACAATTATTTACTTCCTCGAAAAGCATTCAGAAAAGCCGAGTGTTATACCCATATCATCAAGCAGGGTCACATCTTATGAAAGGAGGCGTTTGACAGATTCGTACCACCGTGATGCACAGCAGACTATGTAGAAGACCAATTCACGCAGAACCAAATTTATCTACCAGAAAGGAAAAGTTATGTTAAGAAAGAAAGCATTATGGGGATTTGTTCCGGTACTGATGGCAGGACTGATGTTTCTTGGCGGGTGCCACAAACCGTCTCCCGAGAAGATTGCCGACCGCATTATAGATGAACTCGGTGCGAAACTGGACCTGACCTCCGTTCAAAAAGATCAGCTGAATGCCGTCAAGGTTGAGATCCTGGCCAACGTCGCCGAAATGAAGAAGAACAAAGATGCCCTTCATGGCGAAGTCATCGCCGAGTTGCAGAAAGACGTACTCGATCAGGCACAACTGAAAAAGATGGTTACCGCGCACAAGTCGGAAATGGATGTCATGGCGGATCTGCTGATTGACCGGCTGGCAAAATTCCACGCAACTCTCACGCCGGAACAGAAAACGAAACTGGTCGCACTGCTGAAAGAACGTGAGAAGTGCCATAACAGTTGTTTCTTCGATCACTGACAGGAACCGGCGTCCGCCGTTCATTGGCGGGCGCCGGGTTTTACTTGGAGTTCCGATGAAAAAGACGATCCTCATTATCGACGATGACGAAAAGCTGAATACCCTGCTTACCGACTACCTCGCCAAATACGATTTTCAGGTTACCAGCGCGACTCACCCGGACGAGGGGCTCAAAAAGCTCAAGACTGAAACGCCGGACCTCATTATTCTGGATGTGATGCTTCCGGGCATGAACGGCTTTGAACTGCTCAAGGTCATGCGCCGTTCCTCTGCCGTTCCGGTCATCATGCTGACAGCCAGGGGCGAGTTTACCGACCGGGTTGTGGGACTGGAGCTTGGCGCCGACGATTACCTGGCCAAGCCGTTTGAACCACGAGAACTGGTCGCCCGTATCCAGTCTATTCTCCGCCGGACCGGACAGGTTGTGATACAGAACAAACGACGGTTCGGCCCGTTGGTCATAGATTTCCAGAAGCGCATCGCAACATTGCACGACCAGCCTCTCGACCTGACCACAACCGAGTTTGCCGCACTATCCCTGCTGGCGGAGCATCCGGGAGCAGCCTTGAGCCGGGACCGGATTATGGACGCCTTGCGCGGTATGGAGTGCGATGCCTTTAACCGTTCCATAGATATCACCATGAGCCGCCTGCGGCAAAAGCTGCAAGACAATCCAAAGAGCCCAGCTTTCATCAAAACCGTCTGGGGGACCGGATACGTTTTTATCGCCGAGGAGACCGACTATGCGGCATAACTCGTTCCGACTGGCTTTCCATTCGGTCTTCGCACGTCTGACGCTCATCTGCCTGATTGCCGGTCTCGTGATCATTTTCCTGGTGGCCGGTTTCTTCGGCCATTTATTCGGCAGGTCGGCCCAATCGCATCTCAGGAAGAATCTCACCCAGTATCTTACCTATGTGGCACGGGACCTGGGAACACCCCCCAGCCTGGCACAGGCCGCAAAAATCGCCGAAGAGTTCTCCTACCAGATACGCTTTGAAAGTCCCGAAGGAGGGTGGAGTACCTCCGGCAACGTCCCGACTCTGCAGGAACTGGAAGAGAAACGGGTGTCCCATGAGCCGTTTCCCCTGCGCAAGATTTTCCACGAAAAGCATCCCATCGTCATCAAACAGGGTTCCGGCACGTTTATTTTCGTCATGACCAAAGAGCACACCATGGAAAACGGCTGGCAATTGTGGACCGGTCTGCTGATAGTCCTGATAATTTCCGTGGTGGTTATCACCTATCTTGCCGTCCGGCGTATCCTGGCCCCTCTGAAGTTCCTGGCCGAAGGGGTGCAGCAGGTCGGCAACGGCAACCTCGACTACCGGATGCCCCACTGGTGCACGGCCGAATTCGACCAACTGGCCGACGGCTACAACACCATGACGACCCGCATCCGCACCATGCTTCATTCCAAAGAGCAGCTGCTGCTGGACGTAAGCCACGAACTGCGGTCGCCCTTGACCCGGATGAAAGTGGCGCTGGAAATGAGCGTTGACGACTCGCTGAAAGAGCCTCTCAAGGACGATATCAGGGAGATGGAGATCATGGTTTCGGAACTTCTCGAAGCGGCACGCCTGAACAATGCCGCCGGGGAGTTGAAAGTCGAGGCGATCCCGGCCGACACAATGTTCCGGGAGCTCGGCGAGCATTTCCGCAATCAACCCCCGGGACTGCTGATCGATAAGGTTCCGGACGAGGCCGTCATCCACGGCGACCGGATGCTGATTAAAATGGTTTTCAGCAATATCGTCACCAACGCCATAAAATATTCTCCGGCGGATGGCGAAGCGGTCAGGATATCGTTCCGGCAGAATGAGGATTACGCCATTGTCCGGGTGCAAGACCATGGCCTTGGCATTCCGGCGGAAGATCTGCCGTATATATTCGAACCGTTCTATCGGGTGGACAAGTCGCGTTCAAAGCGCACCGGCGGTTACGGCCTGGGATTAAGCCTCTGCAAAACAATTATGGACGCCCATCAGAACAGGATTGAGGTCGAAAGTTCCTTGGACGCAGGAACGACGATTTCGCTGTATTTTCGGCGTCTCCACCCTCAAGATACGTCAAAGACTGAGTTCCTAACTCCTTGACGCTGCTGGCACTGCGGGTGTAACAGTGTGAGATAGTGAAGGATGGGATTACGAGTCGCTGCCGTGGGAGACATCCGAGACGGTAAATCATATGTGGAGGATTCATGTCTGAAAAGGAGATACTTAACTACCAGATTGCCTTGCAAAAGGTTTTCAATTCCCGATTATTGAAAAGCGGTTATTCGGATATCGAAAGTTTTCTTAATGACAGTGGTTTGAGCAAGCACCTGAATGCTATTGCTGCCAACCGGTGCTTTACTGACAGAACCAAACCGGTGCATCCTCTTTCCATGGCGCTTGTGATGAAATTTCTTGATTTTTCTCATTCCGAGATTCTAAAATCAATAGACAAGCTGGGTGGGACAAAATATATCATTCTGTTTGAAGATCCGGACACCAGGCAGCTTGAAAACTGGGAAGAAGGGTTATTAGGTGCCATCAGAAAAATCAAGGATCAACCACATGTTTTTGAGGATATCGTTGATTTTTTAACAAACATTACGAATATGCATAATGTTAATGCTGCGAGTGATATCGCCCGGATTCGGGTTCCAAAAAAAATAATAATCCCAAAGAGCGGTGACAGGAAACTGAGCTCAAGATTAGTACGTCATTAAATGACACACCGACCACGGTAACAGGCTGTAATTCCAAACAACAGCCTGTCACTCTCCCCGTTTCAAATCCCGCTTGAGCTGTTCGCGTATCTCATCCGGCAGCGCCATCCAGTGAATGCCCATGATCGCCGCTTGCAGGGCATACGCGCCGACCGCGTTGATCGGAAAACCTGCCGCCTTCAACTCCAGGCAGACCGGCACAACGCCGCGCTGTTTGACGTCATCAAGCGATTCGATGCCGATGGCCCCAAGCCAGGATGCCGTTTTCGGCCCCAGATTGAGTTCTTCCTGTAGTTTCTTTGACATGATCAGTCCTAAAAAAATATAAAACTTGGAAACATCGGATGAACACGGATAAACCAAAAAACGGGCTTTGGGGCTCACAATAAGACACAAAAAACAAATAGTAACTCAGCAGACTGATTACACCGTGCAGCGGTATATCTTTCCGATTTATTTCGTGTATTTCGTGCTTTCGCCTAGAGGCGCCTACTTTTGGTCGTGGGTAAGTGCTCTTCTATCGTAACGTTCTACCCGAAATCCCGCATCCCCAGCACGCTTTTGAAATAGTGCGCCATACTGATTTCTGCGGTCGGCACAAACCGCTCCTCCAGAATCTCCAGCACTTCAAAACGATCAAAACGAAAACTCCGGTAATCCTGACGCAACTGGCACCAGGCCAACAGTGTCCATTTCCCGGTCCAGCCGACAATCCCGAGCGGCCAGATAATCCGCTCGGTCTGTTCCTGCTTTTCATCCCGGTAGACTACTCGAACCTTCTGCAACTGTTCGCAGGCCCGGCGCAGCGTACCGTGAATTTCCCGCAGCTCGTCGTCCCGCTCCAATACCGGAATGCGATACGGCTGCTGTTCGGCATGCCGCTTCAAAACATCCGGCTGGATCGACCTGATTTTATCCTCGGCCTGCCGCGCCGCCGCAGCCAGATCCTTGTCGGTGAAGGCCTGCACCATCCGTCCGCCCACCAGCAGCGCCTGCAGTTCATCCGGGGTGAAGATGAGCGGCGGCAGGTGAGAACCGGGGCGGATCAGATACCCCACCCCCGGTTCTCCCTCAACCGGAACCCCGGACAGTACGAGCGCCTGCACATCCCGGTACACGGTGCGGACGGAAACCTGCATGGTCTGCGCAATGCTTTCCGCCGTAATGGCGGTACGCCGCGAGCGCAGCAGTGTAACCAGTTGAAACAGCCGCTCTGCCTTATTCATCCTTCAGCCCTCATCCCTTTACCCGCACGTCACCTGCTCCAGTTCGCCATAAAACCGGGAAATCGTGGCAAGGTCAATCATCTTCATGTAGTCACTGTCGCCAACTTCCCGCATGAATTTATCCGATGCCTGTTTGGCCTCCCGGGCCGAGTTCCAGATATACACATCCCTCCAGAGGCCATCGTTGTCCCGTGACATCAGACTTGATTCAAAACCGGGTTGGACGCGCATCCACCCGTTCAGCTGTTCACCCGCCGCTGTAAAGTCGGCTTCAGTATTACCCGCTGCCAGTTTGAATGTAAAGATTTCGACAACTTTTTTCATGATACTCTCCTTGTGTACTGTAATTACCTGCTCTGAATACCACTCTACTTGACACTCCTGTCAGGATCTGTCAGTAGAGTCAGATAGCATCAGCACACAACTGATCAGGGAGGAACCATGGAAATAATTACCCGTTGTGCCTGGGCAGGCAACGATCCGCTCTATCAGGCGTATCACGATTGTGAATGGGGAGTGCCGGTTCACGATGACCGGCTGCTGTTCGAATTTCTGACCCTGGAGGGAGCCCAGGCCGGTCTTTCGTGGATCACCATCCTGCGCAAGCGGCCAGCCTACCAGGCAGCGTTTGCCGGCTTTGATCCGGAAGTTGTGGCCCGTTTTGATGAAGCAAAGGTGGCGGAGCTGCTGGGAAATCCGGGCATTGTCCGCAACCGCCTGAAAGTGACTTCGACGATCACCAACGCCCAGGCCTTTCTGAAAGTACAGGAGGAATTCGGTTCCTTCGACGCCTACCAGTGGAGCTTTGTGGACGGTCACCCGATCCGGAATGCGTGGCAGAGCATCAGGGAAGTCCCGGCCAGCACGCCGGTATCCGACGCCATGAGTAAAGACCTGAAGAAGCGCGGCTTCCGTTTTGTCGGCACAACCATCTGCTACGCCCACATGCAGGCCATCGGCATGGTCAATGACCACACGGTCGATTGTTTCCGCTGGCGGGAGTTGAAATAGCGTAAAGCAGCATCGGCCAAGACGAGTTTGATTATAATGAATTCAGTAAAAAGGGGCTTGAAGCATGAAACAGAGAACACTCGGCACGCAAGGTTTGAAAGTATCTGCCCAGGGACTGGGCTGCATGGGCATGTCCGATTTTTACGGCAAGCGGGATGAGGCGGAGTCCATCGCCACCATCCATCATGCGCTGGAACTGGGAGTAAACTTCCTCGACACCTCCGACATGTACGGTCCGTTCACCAATGAAGAGCTGGTGGGTAAAGCCATCAAGGGGAAGCGCAACCGGGTGGTGGTTGCCACCAAGTTCGGCATCATGCGCAGCAAGCCGACAAAAGAGGGCTGGGCTCCCATCACCGGCATCAGCGGCAGGCCGGAGTATGTCCGTTCATGCTGCAACGCCTCGTTGAAGCGCCTGGGCGTCGATCATATCGACCTCTATTACCAGCACCGGGTGGATGCCGAAGTACCGATCGAAGAAACCGTCGGCGCCATGTCGGATCTGGTGTCGGCAGGAAAGGTGCGCTTTCTTGGCCTCTCGGAAGCAAGCACCGCAACCATCCGGCGCGCCCATTCCGTGCACCCGATCACGGCGCTGCAAAGCGAGTACTCGCTCTGGACCCGTGACCCGGAAGAAGAGACTCTGCAGACCCTGCGGGAGCTGGGGATCGGCTTTGTTGCCTACAGCCCGCTTGGCCGCGGGTTTCTGACCGGTCAGTTGAAGAGTCCCGATGATTTTGCCGCCGATGATTACCGCCGCAACTCGCCACGCTTTCAGGGCGAAAACTTTGCAAAGAATCTGGAACTGGTGGAGCGGATCAAGGAAATTGCCGCACGAAGAGACATCACCGCCGGACAGCTGGCACTGGCCTGGGTACTGGCGCAGGGGGAAGATGTCGTGCCGATTCCGGGGACCAAGCATCGGAAGTATCTGGAAGAAAACATCGCCTCCGGGGCGGTGGCAATCAGCGCGGCGGAACTGGCCGAGATCGCCGAAGCCCTTCCCAAGGGGGCAGCTGCAGGAACCCGCTATCCGGAAAACCTGATGGGGCTGGTTAATCGATAAGAGAGGAAACAGCATGATCCACTACCTGATACTTGCCCGCATAATTGACCAGGAACTTTTTGCGGACTACATCAAAGGACACATCCCGACCATTGTTCAGTACGGCGGGAGGGTCACGTTTCGCTCAACCGACAATGTACCGCTACTCGGCACGGAAACGTGGGATGCAGTTGCCATTCAGGAGTGGCCGAGTGAGGCGGCTTTTGAGGAGTGGTGGAGTTCGGATGAGTATCGTCCCTGGGCATTGATTCGGGACCGGGCAGCTACGATGACTATTGTGAAGTGCCATAACACGGCACCTGCGTAGCAAACAGGCCAATTGCTCACCCTTTGGCCTCTCGTTCGAGAAGTGCCCGCTTGCGCTCAACCCCCCAACGATAGCCGGAGAGTCCGCCATCAGTACGGACAACCCGGTGGCAGGGAATGGCCACGGCCAAGGCATTTGCAGCACAGGCACCGGCAACTGCCCGTACCGACCGGGGCGCCCCGATACGTTCAGCTATATCGCTATAACTGGCTGTCATCCCCGCCGGAATTTCACGCAAGGCCTGCCAGACACGCAGCTGAAAAGCGGTGCCACGCAGGTCAAGCGGCAGATCGAGTCCCAGTTTCGGCTGTTCCACAAAGCCGACCACCCGGGCGACCAGCTGTTCGAATCCGGCATCGCCGCCAAGCAGCTCGGCATTCGGAAAGCGGTCCTGAAGGTCGCGAGTCAGCGAATCGGGATCGTCCCCCATGAGGATGGCGCAGACGCCCCTCTCGCTGGCAGCAACCAGAATGGCTCCCAAAGAACATTCTCCCACGGCAAAACGGATCAGCATATTGGCGCCGCCTGCCCGGTAATCACCCGGCGTCATGCCGAGAAACCGGTTTGATTCCTCATAGAAGCGGCCGCTGGAGTTGTATCCGGCTTCATAAATGGCCTCGGTGACGGTGGCGCGGCGGCCGAGTTCATTACGCATCTTTTTCGCGCGATGGGCCGTCGCATAGGCTTTTGGAGTAACACCGGTGACCGCCTTGAAAATACGGTGCAGATGAAAGGTACTCATCCGGACGCTCTCGGCCAGTTCCTTGAGAGTCGGTGCAACGTCCGCGTTCTCAATCAGGCGGCACAGCTCAGCGATGAGAGCCGCATGCTGCTCCCGCAAAGGAAGCTGGGTCGGTTTGCAGCGCTTGCAGGGGCGAAAGCCTGCCTGCTCCGCTTCTTCAGCGGTCTGACAGAAGCAGACATTCTCCGGCCTGGGTATCCGCGCGCCGCAGGACGGACGGCAATACACTCCCGTGGTTTTTACCGCATAGAAGAAGGTATCCTCAGCATGTGTATCGCGTGTAACAACGGCACCCCACCGAGGGTCACCGGTTATGGTGGCTGCATGTTTTTCAGTTAGTTTGGACATTTCAGCCCTTTCCGTTACGTTCATGATTAACTGTAACCCTTGTAGCACCGCATGACAATCCGGATGTTGCTTTTGAATTCAACATGCAATCCGGCAGCAATAATTCCTGTTTGAAAAAGCCCCAACCACCGCGTATGATGGCCGCCAAAATCTGACCGGAGTGAGAAAATGACAGTGTGGTTGATGTATATCGCCCTCGGGGCGTTCGCGGGGATTCTGGCCGGCCTGCTCGGGGTCGGCGGAGGTCTGGTGATCGTGCCGGTGCTTACCTTTATTTTCACTGCCCAGCATATGCCGGACAGCCACATCCTTCATCTGGCCCTCGGCACCTCCCTGGCCAGCATAATGTTCACCTCGGTCTCCAGCCTGCGGGCACACCACCTGCGCGGCGCAGTTGACTGGCTTGTGGTGCGGCGCATCAGCTTCGGCATCATGGTCGGCACCTTTTGCGGTTCATGGGTTGCAGCACAGCTTTCCACCCGTTTCCTCAAGGGCTTTTTCGTCGTCTTCCTCTATTACGTTGCCACCCAGATGCTCCTCAACATCAAACCCAAGCCGCACCGCCAGCTCCCCGGCCTGACGGCCATGTTTGGCGTCGGCGGGGTTATCGGCTGCGTCTCCAGCCTGGTCGGCATCGGCGGCGGCAGCCTGTCGGTCCCTTTCCTGACATGGTGCAACGTCGCCATCCATCGTGCCATCGGCACTTCGGCAGCCATCGGCTTCCCCATCGCCCTGGCCGGTGCGGTCGGCTACGTGGTCAACGGCCTGTCAGCCCCCCTCCCCCCGTACAGTCTCGGCTTCGTCTATCTCCCAGCCCTGATCGGCATTGCCGCCGCCAGCATTATCACCGCCCCGGTCGGCGCGAAGCTGGCGCACAGTCTGCCGATTGACAAATTGAAGAAAATTTTTGCCCTGCTGCTGATCGTGATGGGGACCAAGATGCTGGTGAGTCTGTTGTGACGTGCTGAATATTTTATTTGACCTGAGTGACATTTGTGTACACAATTAAGATACAAAGGAGGAAGCGATCATGAAATTTCTAAGCGTACGTGACTTGCGAAGCAAGTCCGCCCAGGTCTGGCAGGAACTCCCGGAAGAGCGCGAACTCATCATCACCAGCAATGGCAGGCCAATAGCCATTTTAGCAGCTATCAGCGAATCAAACCTTGAGGAATCGCTGACGGCATTTCGTCAGGCCCGCGCCGTGGAAGCGGTCGCAACCCTTCAGCGACGGTCTGCCGACCAGGGAACAAGTAACCTGACCATGGATGACATTGACGCCGAAATCAGGGCTGTTCGTAAAAGCCGTGTTTCGCGGAAATGAACATTGTCCTTGATACCAATGTTCTTGTTTCCGGGCTGTTATCACCGTTCGGCCCGTGCGGAAAAATAGTTCGCATGGTCTCATCCGCCGAACTGACTCTTTCCTTTGATGCCCGCATCCTGACCGAATACAAGGAAGTACTTCTCCGTCCCAAATTCAGGTTTGAAAAAGATAAAATTGACGCGCTCCTAGACCTTATCGAACACCGGGGACGTGCGGTCGCTTCATCCCCCCTCCCGCACTCTCTACCTGATTATGATGACGAACCATTTCTTGAGGTTGCCATTGCCGCACAAGCCGTTTGCATCGTAACGGGCAACCAGATCCATTTCCCGCCTGACCTTTGCATGGGAGTCACGGTATTTTCTCCCCACGATTTTTTGTTGTTTTATCAAAAGCAGCGGAACAGTGAGGCGACGTAGGATGATCGACTTTGAAAGGAATAACAATATGGAACTCAAACTCAAATATGGCTGCAACCCTCAGCAAACGCCGGCACATCTGAACATCCCCGACAATTCTGGTTTTCGCGTACTGAACGGCACACCGAGCTATGTCAACATCCTCGACGCGCTCGGTGCATGGCAGCTTGCCCGCGAGCTCAAGATTGCCACCGGCAAGCCGGGAGCGGCCTCATTCAAACATACCAGCCCTGCCGGGGCCGCCGTAGCCGGAGCCCTTTCGGATACCTACCTCGCCTCGCAATTCCTGGCAGCGGGCGATGTTTCGCCGGTTGCATCCGCCTACATCAGGGCCAGGGGCGGAGACCGCATGTGCTCCTTTGGCGACGTGGCCGCCGTCAGCGACATTGTGGACGTATCGCTGGCCAACATTCTGAAAAGCGAAGTATCGGATCTCATCATTGCACCGGGCTTCGACCCGGCCGCGCTGGAAATTCTTATGGCAAAGAAAAAGGGCGCGTACCTCATTCTCCAGATTGATCCGGACTATGAAGCGCCTGAGCTTGAATCCCGCGAGGTATTCGGCTTTGGGCTTCAGCAGCGGCGGAATACGGCCCGGATTTCGGAGGCTCAGTTCCAGAACATCGTGACAGCCAACAAGACGGTGCCGCCCGACGTACTTGAGACACTTATTGTCGCAACAATTGGGCTCAAATACACGCAGTCAAACTCCGTCTGCCTTGCCTACCAGGGACAGGTTATCGGCATGGGTGCTGGCCAGCAGTCCAGGGTACACTGCACCCGCCTTGCCTGTGACAAGGCCGACAAATGGCTGTTGCAGCAACATCCGAAGACGCTCAACCTGGCATTCAGGGATGGGTTAAAGAAACCGGAAAAGGCAAACATAGTGGATCAGTATCTGCTCTGGGATCAGCTTTCCGAGCCGGAGAGAAAGCAGATGCTCTCCGGCCTCGTTCAGCCTCCTCCCCCCATCAGTGCCCAGGAACGGATGGAATGGGTAAAGCAGTTTCCAGGCATATGCCTGTCGTCCGATGCCTACATCCCGTTCCGCGACAACATCGACCGGGCCAGCAGAAGCAACGTGCAGTTCGTGGCCCATGCTGGCAGTTCCCTGCGCGATGAAGAGGTTACCGAAGCGGCGGAACAGTATGGCATGGCAATGTTTCACACGGAAGTGCGGCTGTTCCTGCATTGAGCAAAGGACCGGCAGCGCACCGATCCCGCAAAGAGGTGGGACTTTCAAGCTTCGACCAACACCCGAAGCTTCAATCAAAATCGGTATAAACTTTTAAACGGATCGATAACCGTATGCAGACCTACATCTTGTTGCTGCGGGGCGTAATGCCCACCGGGAAGAACCGGGTGCCGATGGCGGCACTGCGGATTGCCCTTGCTGAGGCCGGGCCAGCCGATGTCCGCACTTACATCCAGAGCGGCAATGTCATCGCGAAATCCGATCTTAACCCGATCGGCATCAGCCAGTTGGTTCACGACACCATCAAGCAGAAAATCGGCGCAGACATAACGGTGATCACCAGAACTCCGGAGCAGCTCAAACGAGTGCTGGCGGGCAATCCTTTCCCGAATGCAGATCTCTCCCGTCTGTATTATTCTTTGCTGTCATCGCCCCCTGCGCCAAAACAGCTACAGGAATTTTTAGAGATCGATTTCACGCCCGATGAAATTCGGGTGGTTGGCGATACGATCTACACACTCTACGCCACCAAACTGAGCGATTCCAAATTCACCAACAATTTTTTCGAGAGAAAACTGAAAATTGCGTCCACAACGAGGAACTTCAACACTGTAACCCGCCTTGTGGAACTGTGCGAACAAAAGGACTGAACCTATGGCAGACACACCACGTACCGCCATCATCAAGGAAACCTTCAACACCGTCTCCGAAGCATACGACAGCAAAGCGCTCCGTTTCTTCCCCGCCAGCGCCGCACACCTCGCAGCCATCCTGAACCTGACCGGCAACGAGCGGGTCATCGACGTAGCTACCGGCACCGGCAATGCCGCCCTGGCGATGTCGCCACATCTTCCGCACGGCTCGGTGAAGGGAATCGATTTTTCGGCAGGGATGCTGGCACAGGCGCGCGCCAAAGCGGCGGTTCGGAACGTCCGCAACGTCGAATTCATTGAAATGGACATGCAGGAGATCGATCTGGCCGACGCATGCTTTGACGTGGCAACCTGCGCCTTTGGGATTTTTTTCGTCGAGGATATGGACAGTCAACTGGCGCAGATCGCGGCACTGGTACGGGACGGCGGGACCATTGCCATCTGCAATTTCCAGGAGAGCTACTTCAATCCGCTCCGGGATCTCATGATCAAGCGGCTGACCGATTACGGCGTGCAGCTGCCGCCCCAGACCTGGCGACGCATCGCCACCGAAGAGGGATGCCGGGTGCTTTTCGAAACGGCAGGCATTCGGAATATCATGGTTGAACAGAAGAATATGGGATTTTATCTTGCCGATGAAAACGAGTGGTGGGACCTGATCTGGAACGCCGGATTTCGCGGCTTGCTGAAACAGCTTGAGCCGGATGTTCTGGAACGCTTCCGGCAGGAGCACCTGCACGAAGTAGCCGATCTTACAACCGCCGACGGAATCTGGCTTGACATCGGCGTGCTGTACACAGTCGGAACGAAATAGAATATGTCTCCGCAGCCAGGCAACTTCACATCGTTACGCGACACTCTTCTGACCGCGCTTGCGCCCTGCATCTGGGGCAGCACCTATATTGTCACCACCGAGTTGTTGCCGCCGAACCACCCCTTGACCACCGCCGTGGTGCGGGTATTGCCCGTAGGGTTAGTCATGATCGCACTGACGCGAACCATGCCGAAGGGCGAATGGTGGTGGCGGCTGATGGTGCTGGGTCTGCTCAATATCGGCATCTTTCAGGCGCTGCTGTTTGTCGCAGCCTATCGGTTGCCGGGAGGCGTGGCGGCAACCGTCATCGCCACCCAGCCGCTTGGCGTCGTGATCCTTTCCCGGACGTTGCTGCGGCTCCGGCCCAAGCCGCTCGCCTGGTGGGCGGCAATCTTCGGCGTGATTGGCGTCGGACTGCTGGTATTGAGCCCTGCCGCACGCCTGGACACGCCCGGCATCATCGCCGCGTTATCCGGTGCTCTCTGCATGGCGCTCGGAACGGTGCTGACCAAACGCTGGATTTCGCCGCTTCCGGTCGCAACATTCACCGCATGGCAGCTGGTATTCGGCGGGATCTTCCTTCTGCCGCTGGCACTGATCTTTGAAGAGCCGTTGCATACGCTGACGCAGAACAACATCACCGGCTACCTCTACCTCGGCGTTATCGGCACCGGCATGACGTACGCGCTCTGGTTCTGGGGCATCCGGCGCCTGCCCGCCTCCGCAGTTTCCCTTCTCGGGTTGTTAAGCCCGATTGTCGCAACCCTGCTGGGCTATCTGCTACTGCATCAAAGTCTGACGGTCACTCAGATGATCGGCGGCGTGCTCGTTCTGGGGAGTGTCTGGGTCGGACAGCGCCAGGCTGCCGTATCCGCCTGACGGACATACATTAGTTCTGCCGTTCGCCACGTGAAGTAAAGAGGGACAACGCATTGAGAAATCCGCGTTGGAATGGAGATATTACACGTTGATGACTACTCTTCTGGTCTGCTCCGACATTGCCACGTACACTCGAAGAGAGGAAGCGTTCCCCGGAAGCTGGCCGCTGGCACGTCCGGACTGTTGCTTACGTTTCAGCGCTTCCAGCACCGTTTTGAAGAGAGTTTTAAGCTCTGCCACCGTTTCTTTCAACGTACGTTCTTCTGCATTGACGCCGGCATCATTTTTCACTTCCTGCCCCGACAATTCGGCACCGGGTAACGCATGGCCTTTCTGCTGATTTTTGCTATCGCCCTGATCAGTTTCTGATGACGGCCCTGCGTTCTGAGCCTTTCCAGCGTTCTGAGCAGACTCCGCTGTTCCGGCAGCAGGTGCATCCAGCGTAACGGCCGCGCTGCCGCCGCCTCCACCATTTAGAGAGGCAATCTGGGCAGCGATCTGCTTCATTTCACTCTTCAGCGATTTTGCCGCCGATGGGCTAAGAAACGGGATCATTTGACGCAACATCTTCAGCCGTTCCTTGAGCATTGCAGCTTTTTCCATACGGCTGCGCCGCTCTGAAGTCTGCTTGTCGGGCAATTGCTTAAGCACGTCTCGAGCGACGGCCAGGGCCTTCATGCGCTGGTCGTATCGTTCCGGAGATTCTGCCGACGGCCCGCTTGGCAACAGGGCAACCAGCCTGCTTTCAGAGCGGGTCAACGGGATATTGTACTCTTTGACAATGGCGGAAAGCTCCATGACGACCTCCTTGTACCGATACTTCTCCGTATCGGCACAAGTGCATCAAAATAAAATCATATTCACAGTTTTTCCAACTCACCCAACCGCAACAACTCCCACAAAAACGGCTTCAGCTCCTGCCAGTATGGCCCGCCGAGCGACAGGTCGACCGTGTGCGTCATATCAGGCTGGGCAACCGTGATGCAGCGGTTGCCGGAATCATTGATACGCGTCCGGGTCGGCACGACGTTACCGTCCCAAGTAGCCCCTGTAGTGCTATCGGTCGGATTGGCGTGAAACAGCAGTACCGGCGTATCGGTTGCTTGATATGTGAGAACGTCATCGGAGTTTTTCCCCTCTTCGAACAGAGTTGCCCCGGTTGAAACGGCCGCCGCCACTTGGGAGGAAACGCCGCTGAAATCGGACTGCGTCCCCGGCAGCCGGTCATAGGCCACCGCGTTAAGCAGCGACAGCCCGCCGCCAGCCGATGCGCCGATGGTAGCGATACGGGTCGGATCGATGTGATAGGACGCCGCGTTGACTTTAAGAAAGCGGATGGCGTTCATGGCATCTTCGCTGGCCTGCACGATGGCCCGCAGGCGAAGCGCCGGGCTCAGATGGTTATCCGGCGTCAGGCGATAGTTGACCGCCGCAGTCACAAAACCTGCGCGGGCATAGCTCAGAAGCAGTTCAACGGCATCTTCCTTGTCACCTCCGGCAAAAGCGCCGCCATGAAACCACACCACCAGCGGGTGAGGCTTTTCAGTTGCCGTACCGGGAGGAACAATGACGTCAAGCTTCAGGATGAGTTCATCAGTACCGGCTTCAGCTGCTTTGGTGCGATCAGAGGTATACTGAATGCCTGCATTGTTGTGACGGACTGAATAAACAATGTTCCGGCAGATCATCATCTCGGATTTATCGAATCGGGCACACTCGCCTGAAAAATCAAACCGTCTCATACACGCTCCTTCAAAGGAATGGAGGGTATATACATCCGCATGGCTCCGGAAGCAACGTCTAACCGCTGCATCTTATCGCCATCACTCTCCGAGCAGTGCCACAACCGATATGGCATGATCCGCATGGACATCCATTTTTTTGACCGGACAGGCTGGTCCAGTTCCGGCAGCGCTATCCGGCCATAGAGATCAACATCGAAATCAAGGCGGAGACCGACTACAGTCGCCAGATCGTGGAAAAAGTGCTGAATAACAACCTTGAATTAGGATTGGTCGGGCACTATCATCCCGACCCTCGTCTTCTGGTACGCACGTTCATGACCGAACCGGTTGTCCTGCTCGTATCCCCCCTTCACCCCTGGGCAAAGCGTAAAAGCGCGGTGCGACTTTCAGAGCTGGCGCAGCAGACGGTGGTGCTGGCTTCACGCGGGTCAGGAACATGGCGGATCGTAGAGGCGCTTTTGGCACAGCAGGGGGTGCAGCTCGGCAGAACCATCGAGCTTGGCACCAGCGAAGGGGTGAAACGCGCGGTTGCGGCCAACATGGGGGTTGCGCTCTTGTCACGTCATGTGCTTGGCCATGAACTGGCCGAGGATGCAATCAAAACCGTGCCGATCGCCGGGGGAGAACCAAGCCGGGATCTCTACCTGATCCAGCACAAGGATCGCTACCTGTCGCGGGCAGCACGGGCGTTTGTGGAGTTATTGTTCGAATGATGCATTTTATTTCTTGACTTTTGGACCGCTCGGTCCGTATAGATAAACATGACCAACGGCAGACCATTACAATACGATCCTGACAAAGCGCTCCATGCCGCCATGCAGCTGTTCTGGTCAAAAGGGTACGAAGCAACCTCGATGCAGGATCTGCTGACCGCCATGGAGTTGTCCAAAAGCAGCCTCTACCAGGGGTTTGGCGGCAAGAAAGAACTCTTTATCCGTTGCCTCGAACGCTACCGCACTCACATGTACGAAACGTTTCGCCAACTGCTGGACACATCGAAATCTGGCCTGAAATTCATCGAAACCATTTTGCTCAACTCAGCCTCCGAAGCGCGACATCCTGACCATCTGCGGCGCGGCTGCCTGTTGATGAATACGGCAAGCGAATTTGCCCAGAAAGACAAGCAGGTGGCCGAGCATGTAACCATAGGATTCAAGGGACTGCGCAAGGCTTTAAAGGTTGCCGTGCAGCGCGGTCAGCAGGACGGCAGCATTACATCGGACCTGGATGCCGGCATTCTGGCCAATTATCTTGCCTGCAGCCTGGGCGGGATAAAAACCGTTGTGAAAGGGGGAGGGGATGAAAAAAGCGTAAAGGAGATCGTCGAAGTAATCCTGAAAACATTGGCATGATTTTTTTGGCCATTTACGGACCGAACGGTCCACAACCAACCATCCGGCAAAAGGAGGAAACATCATGGCACGTATCGGTATCATTACCTGTTCCAACATGACTCAAGACCTGGCCTGCAGTTCGTTCGCCTGCCTGGAGGACAGCCACACCGGCAAAGGCACATTTGCCCGTTACGCAGACAAGGGGGGCGCCCAGGTTGTCGGCATCATCAGCTGTTCCGGCTGTCCGACGCTGATCGCCCCGGAAAAGATCGTGCGCCGCGTCCGAACACTGGTGGCAAGCGGCGTTGATGCCATCCACTTTGCCTATTGCCTGGAACAGATCTGCCCGTTCAAAAAGAAATACCTGAGCGTGCTGCAGGCAGAATTCCCGGAGACTGAATTTGTGCACGGCACCCATGAACCGCTGAACGAGGAACAGGCAGCGGAAATGGGGAAACTCATCCATAACGGGCTCTGCCTGAAACCGCTATCAATGGCCGACGTCGCGCAGAAGAGAAGCCACCGCGAACAGGCCGAAGGAGTACGATCATGACCGTCCATAAAACAAACTATTCCGTCGAGCACACGGGTCCGCTTGAAACACTCATGCAACGCGATTTCATGGGATTTCACGGTAAATATTTTATCGGCAAGGAGCTTGGCCTGACCGGCAGCGAAGTGTCGCTCAACCGTCTTCCGGCTGGAAAAGGGATTCCGTTCGTTCATGCCCACAAGAAGAATGAGGAGCTCTATATCGTACTGCGCGGCAACGGCACCTTCTTTGTCGATGGCGATGAATTCCCGGTTCAGGAAGGGAGCCTGATCCGGGTGGCACCAGCCGGTGAACGGGCCTTCAAGGCGGGAAGTGAAGATCTGTATTTCATCTGTATCCAGACCGAGGCAGGCAGCCTCAGCCAGGCAACGCTGGAGGATGGCTATCGGCTTGCAACAACGACTTCATGGATAAAGCCGAAAAATGGCGTCTAGGCGCTCATAACCTGGGAACCGGTGCCGTTTTAATTCGTAAGCGCAAAAGAAATATCAGCCTCAAGATTACCTCACGATTTATAGGCGTTAGAAGATAAAAACTTGAAGAAATCAAGAAGTAATCTTGAGGCTAATCTACCCCTCCCGCGCAACTCAGGATGCCAAATGCAGCCCAGGTTGCTTGAATAAGCCTGCACCATATGATTCTATAAACATAAAAACAGATTGACATTCAGTTTCGTTTTTGGTTATTTTGATTCGACATCCATCGAATCAGGAGTACCCGTATGAAAACCGAGCAGAGCATTGCCATCATGAAAGCCCTTTCCGACCAATCCCGGCTGGCCATCATCAACTCGCTGCTGGAACAATCTCAATACGTGGAAGAAATAGCCAAACGTCACGGCCTTGCTCCGTCAACCGTCTCGTTCCATCTGCGCAAGCTGGAACAGGCCGGGCTGGTCAGCAGCCGCAAGGAGCAGTATTACGTCGTCATCCAGGCGAACGACGCCATTTTTGACACCACCTTGAGGGAGATCGTGTCCGCGCCGACGGTCGGCAGGGAACTCCAGGACGGCCGGATGGAGGAGTACCGCAGCAAAGTACTGGAGACGTTCTTCCGCCACGGCATTCTGGACAAGCTGCCGACGCAGCACAAGAAACGGCTCATCGTGCTGGAACAGTTTGCCGCACGCTTTGAGCCGGACCGCCGCTACACGGAGCAGGAGGTGACCGGGCTCATTGTGCCGCTGTTCGACGACTACTGCCTCATCCGCCGCCTGCTGGTGGATGAGGGTTTGATTCGGCGGGAAGGGGCAGCGTACTGGCGGGAGAAAAAGGATGGCGAACAGTCAGTACAGCCGGTTTTGCCACCACAGACAGCGAAAGGATCGGGAAACATGCCGAAAGATAGCAAACGCGCGGACCTGAAGAGGCTCTATAAACAGAACGCCGCGGACATGGGGATCTATCAGATCAAAAACAGGGTTAACGGCAAGAAATATATCGACAGCAGCACAAACCTGGAAGGGACACGCAACAGCAGACTGTTTCAACTCAAAATGGGAAAGATCGTCTTCAGCCGGGAGCTGCAAAAAGAGTTGAATGAATTCGGCGCGGACAGTTTCGAGTTTTCCGTACTCGATGTGCTGGACAAACCGGAACCGGGCGACAATGTCGAGCGACTGCTCGCCGCACTGGAGTTGCACTGGCTGGAAAAGTTGCAGCCGTTCGGCGAGCGCGGTTACAATAGTGCCAAGGCGTTTGAGCGCAACATGCTACAGTTGCAGCAGCAAAGCGGTGTAAAGCTGGACTAACCGAATATCCGTTTCAGCCTCATGATTACTTCACGATTACTCACGATTTTAAGGTTTAAAACCCGGGGAATCGAGAGGTAATCATGAGGCTACATTTTTTGTTAGTTCCGGGGCATCCGGGTCCAGTAAAGGGGAGCAGCCATGCAACGCAGCCTGACCAAACACGAACTCGCCATAATCAGTGGGCTGGTGGGTGAAGCAACACCGGAGCAGCTTCGCTACGTAGAATGTTTCGTCGCCGAACCGGTCTCACTTTTTGTCCCGGCGGTCGGCCCGTGCCAGTATGCCCTGTCGCACGACCATACACATCCGGGCTACTCGTTTGTGCTCACTTTTGACCGTAACACAGGCGTCGTTGCCGATGGCCGAACTATTTACAG
>JBAYTT010000030.1:0-29423 GCA_041675485.1 Pelobacteraceae bacterium
AAATTCAACCGAACGGATCTGGAGCACCTTAGCCCCGAGACTGGCCAGCTCCAGCATCTCGTCGTACGATATTTTTTCGATCTTGCGGGCCTCTTTACAGACGTTGGGATCCGTTGTGTACACTCCGTCAACATCGGTGTAAATCTCGCAGACATCGGCTTTGAGAGCTGCTGCAATTGCAACGGCCGATGTATCCGACCCGCCGCGCCCCAGCGTGGTAACATTGCCGTCGGCGTCAACCCCTTGAAAACCGGCCAGAACGATTATGGTTCCTTCCTTGAGATCGGCGCGGATGTTCTTGTCATCGATACTCTCGATCCGAGCCTTTGTAGCGGTTGCATCGGTAACAATGGGAACCTGCCACCCCTGATAGGACTTTGCCTTGTATCCCTGCGATTTAAGATACATGGAAAGGAGCCCGATAGTGACCTGTTCGCCGGTTGCAACCAGAACGTCATATTCGCGGCCGTCCGGGATTTCACACATTTCATTGGCAAGCGCAACCAGCTTGTTGGTTTCGCCCGACATGGCGGAAACTACTACAATCACGTCGTTTCCGGCGTCATAGGTTTTAATGATGCGTTTGGCAACGTTTTTGATACGATCGGGTGTGCCGACCGAGGTGCCACCATACTTCTGTACTACAAGCGCCATACTGCTCTCCTTGTTGGGGAATGGTTTAAGATGAACCGGCAGATTCTGCTCTATAGCAGATAACCATCTGTCGGGTCAAAGTTTTTTTTGTTGTTGAAGCTTCTCTGCCAGCTGTTCAAGGACGTTGCCGGATTTTTGTCCGGAACTGGTTATGGTAATCAGACGCTGATCCCCTCCCGAGTACTCGAACAGAAGTATCAACACATCTGACGGCAACAGTTCCACAAGCCGCTCGGACCATTCAACGACACACACACCATCGCCGTAAAAATATGCTTCAAAGCCAAGGTCGGCAATGTCGTCATCGCCGGTCAGGCGGTAGAAATCAAAATGATAGACCGGGGTGTTTCCCGGATAGGAGTTCATGATGGCGTAGGTCGGGCTTGACACCAGCGCGCTGCTCTGTGGGGCCAGTGACGCCACCACTCCCCGCGTCAGACAGGTTTTACCGCCACCGAGATCACCCTTCAGCGCCAGAAAAGAACCGGGGCGAAGCAGCGAGCCGATTATGGCACCCAGCCTTTCAGTCTCGCCAGGCGAGCCGGATGTAAGCTGCAGTTCGGGCACTACCGGTTCATTGAGCGAATGATGTCGATTCGAGACACCATGCCGACCAGTTTTTTCCCTTCGACAACGGGAAGCGCGTGCAGTTTTTTGCTGCTCATGATTTCGGCGGCACTGCTGACGGAATCGGAAGCGGCGACGGTGACGATATCCGTAGATGCCAGTTCCGCAGCGGTTTGCGCGGATATCTTATCCAGCTCCCGCTGCAGCGAACCTTCCCCCCCAAGCGGAATGACCCAGTCGAACAAGGATATAACCGTCGGAATATGCAGGGGACGATCCTGTTCGACCAGATCGGATGCGGTAACAATCCCGGTCAGGTTCCCGGCGTCATCAACGACCGGAAGCGTTCCGATATTCATGGTGTCAAAAATACCGGCCATTTCGCGCACGGTTGTGGTTCCTTTGATTGAAACAACATTACTGGTCATGATATCTGCGACGGTCAGCATGGTAATTCTCCCTTTTTGTTAGAGCTCACCGAACATCTTCAGGTTCGACAGCAGAGTGTTTTTTAACAGCTTGTTATAGGCGTACGGCAGCATTTCAAGGACATCCGAAGCATTTATGCCGATTTCACCCTTCTCTTCGGCAACCAGATCTGCGGCAAAACCGTGCAGGAATACCCCCAGACGGCAGGCGTCCCACGCGGCATATCCCTGGCCAAGCAAAGAAACTATAATGCCGGTCAGTACATCGCCCATCCCCCCGGTAGCCATGCCGGGATTGCCACTGCCGTTGATAGCAGCGGTTCCTGAAGGAGAGGCGATAATCGTGCGTGCCCCCTTCAAGACCAGGTAGACGCCGTAGGTGCGGGCAAATTCCTGGGCAACTGAAATTCGAATTGCTTCCACATCCGGAATCGACGTGCCCAAAAGGCGGGACATCTCGCCGGGATGAGGAGTGAGAATCACCTGCTGTGATTTTTTCCGTTTTAAGACGGTTATATCTTCGGCCAGGGCGTTCAAGCCATCGGCATCGATTACCAGCGGCAGTACAACGGTCTCCACCATGCTTTGAACAAGGGCGACCGTTCCCGGACGACGGTCGAGTCCGGGGCCGATCGCCACGGCATCCTTGCCGACCAGCAGCTTTTCAATGGCAGGAAAGGCGCAGCTCGTCAGGAAGCCGCTGCCGGAATCAGCCAGAGGAACGGTCATTACCTCGGTTGTCTTTATTTCAAGAATAGAGTGGATGCTTTCAGCCGCACCAAGAGTTACCAAGCCGGAACCGGCTCGAACAGCACTGTTGGCCGAAAGGGCCGCTGCTCCGCTTTTGCCGGTAGATCCGGCAATGATCAGGCAATGGCCGAAATGCCCCTTGTGAGCCAGGCGATCACGCCGATGCAGCATCGGGCGCATCGTATCAGCATTCAGAAAATCGTAGCCCGATGCGGTTTCCATCAGCTTTGGCGGAATCCCGACATCGGCCACCACCAGCCGTCCGGTATGTTCGGCCCCAGGATAAAGGACATGCCCAAGCTTGGCAAAGGCAAATGTAACCGTTATGTAAGCCCTGACGGCGTCTCCAAGTACTCTTCCGGTAGTGCCATGGATACCGGAGGGGATATCGACCGAAACAACAGGGCGACCGGACGCATTCATCAGGTCTATCGCTTCTAGGTAAACACCGTTGACATCGCTGCGCAATCCGGTGCCGAGCAGAGCATCGACGGTCACGTCGGCCTGAAAGATTTCTTCCATATGCAGGGCAGACAACTGCCCTTCGTGGGTACAGTAATTGATGATCGAACCGGGAAGTTTTTCCAGGTTTAGCGCCGCATCTCCATTGATCTGATCACGATCGGCCAGTATGATGACCTTGACATTCCACCCCTTCTGACTGAGCAGACGAGCAATGACATAGCCATCCCCACCGTTGTTCCCTTTGCCGGCCATCACCACGCAGCGCCCGTTTAGCCCGAACTCGGCAATGATCTCTTCAACACAGCTCCGGCCGGCATTCTCCATCAACTTAAGGCCCGGAATTCCGAACTCCTTGATGGCCTGCTTATCGATATCCTGCATTGTATGTGCTGTTACTACTCTCATGTTGACTCCAAAATCACCATAGCAATGGCTTTACCGCCATCATGGGACAGCGACAGATGTATGCCGGTCAGCTCTCTGCTCCGGAACAGCTCTGCTGCTTTTCCGGAAATGACGAGATCCGGTTTTCCCTGATCGTTGTTGGTCACTTCAATATCCTGCCACGAAATACCGTCACTCAGGCCGGTACCAAGCGCCTTCAAAAAAGCTTCCTTTGCCGCGAAACGAGCCGCCAGACAAGAAGCTGCATCTTTCCTGCTTTCGCATCTGCTACGTTCGGCCGGAGTAAAGAGCCGTTCGATTATGGCTGAATTACCGCTATCCATAAATCGCTGGAAACGCTCGATAGCTACGATATCAGTGCCGATTCCGTAGATCATGCGTATTTGAGCAGCTCCACCATGTCGCGCACGGCACGATCCAATCCGACCAGCATGGCGCGGGCAATTATGGAGTGACCGATGTTGTATTCCTCGATGCCGCCCAGGGCGGTAATCGCCTTGATATTATTATAATTGAGCCCGTGACCGGCATTTACTCCCAACCCTACCTTGCGGGCCAGCTTGATGGCCGTGTCGATGTTTTCCAGTTCATGCTGCTGTTCTTCCCAGGAAGCCGCGTCGGCGTAAGCGCCGGTGTGGATCTCGATATAATCCGTATCACTCTTTTTAGCGGCCTTTATCTGCTCCTGGTTGGGATCGATAAACAAACTGACAACAATTCCGCCATCTTTCAAACGCTTGACCGTGTCGGTGATCATCTTGAGATTAAGGATCACATCCAGGCCCCCTTCCGTCGTCAACTCCTGCCGCTTTTCCGGAACTAGGGTGACCTGCTCGGGCTTGATTCGCAGGGCGATGCGCACCATCTCCTGAGTAGCAGCCATCTCAAGATTGAGCTTGGTCTTGACCGTACGCCGCAGAACTTCCAGATCCCGATCCTGGATATGGCGCCGGTCTTCACGCAGATGGATCGTAATTCCTTCAGCTCCGGCCATCTCGCCTATGGCAGCGGCTGTTACCGGATCCGGCTCGGCTCCACCGCGCGCCTGACGGACTGTTGCAATATGGTCAACATTAAGTCCCAGTTTTGCCATTACTTCTCTCCGATATTTTTTTTGACAAGGTCACAAATCTCGTTGGCCCACGACGTGATTTCGTATTTGTCCTGCCCCTCGATCATAACTCTCAGCAGTGGCTCGGTACCGGAATAGCGGATAAGCACCCTCCCCTCATTGCCGAGCTTCGCTTCCACGTCCTGAATTTTTGCGGCAATCTCAGGTATTGAGAAGATGTCGCGTTTCTCCTTGACCCGGGCATTGACGAGAACCTGAGGCAGCGGAATCATGATTTCAGCCAGTTCAGACAGCGTTTTTTCCTTGCGACGCATGACCGCAAGAAGCTGCAGTGCCGAAAGTATCCCGTCACCGGTGGTATTGTAGTCCAGAAAGATCAAATGGCCCGACTGCTCGCCACCCAGATTGTAGCCCCCCTTGCGCATCGTTTCCACGACATACCGATCACCAACATCAGTCTTGATGATTTTCCCGCCGCATTTGCGCAGGGCAATATCAAGCCCCATGTTACTCATAACGGTCGCCACCAGTGTTTTCTTCTTGAGCAGTTTGCGCTTCAGCATGTCACTGGCGCAGATGGCCATGATGTGATCACCGTCAACTTCATTGCCGAATTCGTCGCATACGATCACGCGATCTGCATCACCGTCAAGAGCAATGCCGATGTCGGCGCGATGCAGCTTGACAGCTTCACTGATGACTGACGGACAGGTCGAACCGCACTCGGCATTGATGTTCGTCCCGTTTGGCGAAACACCGTACGGGATGACTTCAGCCCCCAATTCCGAAAACACGGCAGGAGCAACCTTATAGGCTGCCCCGTTGGCACAATCCAGAACAATCTTCAAACCGGACAGATCCATTTCCTGCGGGAACGTGTTCTTGAGAAAAACGATATAGCGACCTGCCGCATCTTCAATACGATATGCCTTGCCGACTTCCGTCGCGGTGGGCCTGAGGGCATCGATTTTTTTAGATTCAATCAGCTGTTCGATTTTCATCTCCAACTCATCTGGCAGCTTGAAACCGTCGGCGGAAAAAAACTTTATGCCGTTATCCTGAAAGGCGTTATGCGAGGCTGAGATGACAACTCCGGCATCGGCGCGCATTGATGACGTAATATTGGCAATTCCGGGAGTCGGCAGGGGGCCGACCTGCAGAACATCGACTCCCATGGAACAGATGCCGGCCACCAGCGCATTTTCCAGCATATAGCCGGACAGGCGGGTATCTTTACCGATCACGATTCGATGACGGCGCTTTCTACCCCCCTTGAAGATATAGGCTGCTGCCCGTCCCAATTGCATCGCCATCTCGGTCGTCATGGGATACACGTTGGCAACGCCACGGACGCCGTCTGTTCCAAACAATTTTTTCATTATAAGAATATCTCCTCAAGAAATTAAATGAGAACCGGTTCAACCGGGAAATTAATTTTCCGAAACGGTTGCCATCCTCGGTGCGCGCCGTCCTTCAATCGCCTTGCGGGAAACGCGGCGAATTTCAGCAGGATCGGCATCGTAGGTAATCTTCCCTTCATGGACTATTGAAATCTTTCCCGTCTCTTCAGAAACAACCAGCACCAGAACATCAGTCTGTTCCGATATGCCGAGTGCCGCACGATGCCGGGTACCGAAACTTTTGGCAATGTCCGGATTCTGGGAAAGCGGCAGAAAACAGCCGGCTGAAGTTATCTTATCCCTTTGAATGATAACCGCGCCGTCATGAATCGGAGAATAGGGAAGAAAAATTGAGTTGAGCAGTTCGCTGGTAACCTTTGCATCGATCTCGGTGCCGATCTGGACCAGATGATCAATCGACATCTGGCGGATAACGACTATCAGTGCTCCAATCCTTCGCTCGGCCAATTCGTGCAGTCCTTTTGACAATTCATCGACGGTCGTGGTCAGATCGAGATTGTCACTTTCACCGGACTTGTGACGCTTCCAGAATGAAAAAAGGGCACGTTTTATATCACTTTGAAAGATGATTGCCAGAATAACCGGCGAGGAAGAAAGCAGGTTATGAAAAAACGAGGAGGTTGAATTGAGACCAAGTTTGGCAGAACCGAACTCAGCCGCGACAAGGGCGGTTAAAATTGCAAGCAGGCGAAGGGCGGCCTCTTTTCTGAGGATCAGCGTGCAGCCGTACACCAGGCCGACAACAAGAAGCTTGTCGAGTAGGCCCGGCAGTGTGACGCTGTCGAAAAGTAGAGCCATACTTCCCCTTTGAAACAGGCGTTAAACATTCAACTGTGCATTACGGCGTGTGCCATGTCGGCCACGTCACGCATTGCCCTGACGTCATGAACACGCAGGATTGATGCGCCATGGGATACTGAGAGTGCTACCGCTGCGGCGGTGCCAAAGAGGCGGTCATCGGTCTGCGCCCGCCCCAGAACCGAACCTATGAATGACTTGCGCGACGGACCGGTCAGGACAGGCAGACCGAAACCGGATAATTCAGTCAGCCGCCGGATAAGTTCCAGATTGCCGGCGGCACTCTTGCCAAAACCGATGCCGGGATCGATTGCAATGCAAGCGGCACGAACACCGGCTTCACGGGCGAGTTCAAGCGAGCCGCGCAGACCGGCAGAAATATCCGTCATCAGATCCTCATACGCCGTATCCAGCTGCATGCTGTCCGGTTTTCCCCTGGTGTGCATCAGCACGACACCGGCACCGCTTGCAGCTGCTAATGGGGCCATCCGGAGATCAAAATTAAAGCCGCTGATATCGTTGACAATCTCCGCACCTGCGGACAGCGCCCGTTCGGCGACACCACTTTTCCAGGTATCGACGGAAATGGCACATTTGAGTAGTGGCACGAGCCGCTCGATAACCGGAATGATCCGGCTCAACTCTTCATCAACCGATACCGGCGTTGCGCCCGGGCGGGTACTTTCACCGCCGATATCAATGATATCCGCGCCTTCCGCTTCCATCCGCACGGCTTTCTCAACCGCCTGGTCAGGTTCACAGCAACGCCCTCCATCGGAGAAAGAATCCGGCGTGACATTCAGAATTCCCATGATCAGCGGGCGTTTGAGTGACAATGAGCGCTGTGACGTTTTCCACTCAGCCGGTTTCAAACCGATATGTGCCAGCAGCCCGTCCAGTTCGGCGGCCAGTTCCGGCAAGTCATACGGTTGCGTTGTAAGCTTCCGGCTGAGGCGGCTAAACTGTTTTGCGGTGCCGATCAGAACGCAGCCGGTGTTGTCGATACTGCAGGAAACTGTACCCCGGGCAACGGCAGCATCACCTCCCAGAGACAACATCTCCTGTTTAAGTACATTTGCCTGTCGGCACTCCAACCGGGAGAGTCCGATGCAGAGCGTCCTCATCTTGGGAACCATTTCAACAATACCGGCGCTGTCAACCCCGATACGCTGCAATTCACATGCAGCATGCCCGGGAGTCGGCACATCCAGCAATCGAGGGGCAAAGCGGGACATGCCTATGCGTTTATATCGGTATGCACGGCTGCCGGTACAACCGGTACAACCGGTTCAGCCGGAGCAACGGGAGTCGGAATCGGGCAGTGCAGTTTGCCCGTCGCGATAATCTCATCGACCTGATCGCCAGTCAGGTTCTCCTTCTCGATCAGGCATTCGGAAAGGTCATGGAGTGTCTGAAGGTTCTCGCGCAACAGTCCGATAGCCCGCTCGTAGGATTCATCAACGATCCGCTTGATCTCATCATCGATGTGCTCGGCGGTCTTTTCGCTGAAATTTTTGTGCATGGCCATCTCACGACCGAGGAAAATCGATTCGTCCTTCTTGCCGAAGGAGAGGGGCCCCATCTTGTCACTCATGCCCCATTCACAGACCATTTTGCGCGCCATATCGGTCGCACGCTCGATGTCGTTGCCGGCACCGGTGGTGAAGCTGTCGAAGATCAGTTTTTCAGCAGCCCGGCCGCCCATCAGGACAGCAATGCGTGCCAGCAGGGAGTCGCGGGAATAGCTGTGTTTGTCTTCAATAGGGAGCTGCATGGTAACGCCAAGCGCCCGTCCGCGCGGAATAATTGAAACCTTGTGAATCGGGTCGGTACCGGGAACCAGTTTGGCCACCAGGGTGTGACCGGCCTCGTGGTATGCGGTGTTCTTTTTCTCTTCATCGGAAATAACCATGCTACGGCGCTCAACGCCCATTAAGACCTTGTCCTTGGCGCTGTCGAAATCGCTCGGTTCGGCAACGGTTTTATTGAGACGGGCAGCCAGCAGGGCCGCTTCGTTAACCAGGTTGGCAAGATCGGCTCCGGAAAAACCGGGGGTGCCGCGGGCAATAACCGCCAGATCAACCAACGGTGACAGCGGAACTTTTTTCGAATGTACTTTCAGAATCATTTCGCGACCCTTGACATCAGGGCGCGGCACGACGACCTGACGGTCAAAACGGCCGGGACGCAGCAGAGCCGGGTCAAGGACGTCCGGGCGGTTGGTGGCGGCAATCAGGATAACCCCTTCGTTTGATTCAAAACCATCCATCTCCACCAGCAACTGGTTGAGGGTCTGCTCGCGTTCGTCGTGCCCTCCCCCCATGCCGGCGCCACGGTGGCGACCGACAGCATCGATTTCATCGATAAAGATGATGCAGGGAGCGCTCTTTTTTCCCTGCAAAAAGAGGTCGCGTACCCGGCTGGCACCGACACCGACAAACATCTCCACAAAGTCGGAACCGGAGATGGAAAAGAACGGAACTCCCGCCTCACCGGCAACAGCACGGGCCAGCAGGGTTTTGCCTGTTCCCGGAGGGCCTACGAGCAGCACCCCTTTGGGAATTTTCCCGCCCAGCGCAGTAAATTTCTTCGGCTCTTTCAGAAAGGCGATGATCTCTTCCAGTTCTTCCTTGGCTTCTTCAATGCCGGCGACATCTTCAAAGGTGATCTTCCCCTGTGCTTCGGTCAGCAGCTTGGCGCGGCTCTTGCCGAACGACATGGCCTTGCCGCCCCCCATCTGCATCTGACGCATGAAGAAAATCCAGACCCCAACCAGCAGGATCAGCGGGAACCAGGAGATAAATATGGAGAACCAGGAAAACTTTTCCTCTTCCGGCTTGGCATTGATCGTTACCTTCTTCTCCAACAGCTTCTTGGTCAGATCGGCATCAGAATACGGTTTATAGGTGTGAAACTCCTTGCCGTCCTTCCCTTCGAACTTTCCGGTAATATCATTGCCCTGAATAACAACGGAAGTTATTTTCCCTGTTTCAACCTGGGTCATGAAATCGCTGAAGTTAAGCTTCTCAGCGGTTGGCCTGGGCTTGTTGAACATGTTGAAAAGCAGGATCATCATCAGGCTGATAACCAGCCAGAGTGAGAGATTCTTGTAAAACTGGTTCAAAGTAAACCTCCGAATGAATATGCGTGTCTGTGACGTTGAAAATTTTGTAAAGCTAGCATACTGGGGTGAGGTTGACAAGCTGAATTGCGGACCAGCCAACCATCCGGCAGTTCCCCAACTACAGGAAAATCACAGTTGTAACGCTTTTTCGACTACCACTATAACGCGTTATATTCATACCTCAGATCCTCAATGCCCAGCCTGGTTCCGAGGCTCACGGTGGGATCGGTGTACAGACGGGAAACGAGCGACAGCAACTCGTCCTTTGTCAGATTGTTGTTGTAATACAGCCAGCCCGCCCCGTAGGCAATGTACGAGTCATTCAGTTCGTAATGCAGGACAGTGCGGTAATTGACGAGATAATCCTTAATATTGATGGGGCCGTACGATGTCACGTTGAATGCCGCCAGGTAGTACGCCAGCGAAAGATCCATAACCGGCGCCGCGGAAATCACCGCCTGTTGCAGTGCCTGTCCTCCAGAGGCTATTCCGGCCCGTACCGTTGGCTGGAGATGGGCTATGGCAAAGGAGACCGAGTCGTAATCAGGCTGGCCGAGCATGTCAACCCAACGCTGGTTGACCGCTTTGTAGCGGGCACTCCAGGCAGCAGCCTCGCTGTCGCCCGGGCAGACAACGCCGTACGGGACAGGCCCGGCATCAGATCTGCAGTCAATCCAGGTCTGGGCGTGGTAGCAGGGGGTAAAGGCCTCATCCATGTCATCGGGGGAGGTGAAATCGTGGCGCGCCAGTGCTGCGTCGCATGCCGTTCCGAGCAGTTTGAGCGGCGTGGTGACCGTGCCGTCGGCAGTAATGGATGTGGCATGGGCGTTCAGGTACACCAGGTCATTGGCAAGGAATTTTGCCGTCGTCGTAGCGGCTGTGACCGAGATCATGGTGCTTGGAAGTGGCGCGGTCATTGCCGCCATGATCGGAGCCGAAGCGGTGCAGATTGAAGAAACATTGGCGCTGTTGGTGGTAAACAGATCCAGTGAAACCGGGCTCCGGTGGATCAGGCCGACAATACGGCCGTCGTCGTCAAGCACCGGAGAACCGCTGTCGCCGGGGAGGACGAACGCCGTTGTTTGAAACCATTTGCCGGAGGAGTTGGCCACAACCCCATCGGTCCATTTCTTGAGGTTCGCTTCCGGATGGCCGACAATCGTCACATGTGTGCCGAGCAGGGAGGAAGAGTTCCGGGAATTGAAGGTAAGATAGTCGGGGGTGCTCAATTTGGTACCGCCGGGCCGGTCGTACAACTGGACTACGGCGATATCGAGCCCAACATCCACCGCGCTCGGCACGGCAAAGACCACCTCCGGATCGAGTAGCGTCGCGCCGCGCTGATGCATCCGGGTAATCTCCAGATAACACCCTTCAATGGGGCAGACCGAATCGCCAAGGACATGATCATTGGTGAGCAGTTGTCCGGTCGATGAAATAAAAAAACCGGTGGCGCTGCTGCGGGCGGTGTGGATCCGCACCACTGCTTTGGCCGCCACCTGGATAGCGGGCGGTGCAGTGGTAATGTCGTTGAATCCCGGCAAGTCGGCATTGTTGATGGTAGTAACGGTGGTGGAATCGCCGCCACAGCCGGTGAGACCGGCAAGCAACGCTGCTATCATCACGATCAGGACAGGTTTTCGGCAGAAGTTCATGACAAGTCTCCTCAAAAATAACGAGTTAGCCAAAAAACGGCAGATATTTACCGCAAAGACGCAAAGGTCGCTAAGAAATCAAATGCTTATGAAGTTAAAGATTCGAACCAATCAGGCGAAAAACTTCGGTAAGATAACTGCCTGATTTTCCTTCGCGTTCTTTGCGCCTTTGCGGTTCAAGTGCTTTTTATAGGATTAGTATTCGTTGGTCTTTGGTCAGAGATCGACGTACACGGTAAAATATACCTGGCTCTCCCCACCCTGATTGAAACCTCGGGCAAAACCGAGTGCCGGCGTCGCCTTCAGCCAGTACCCGAGCGTCATATCCATGCGCAGCTCCACCCCCGCACCAACCTTTACATTACTGCCGCTGAACGGTGTGCGGTCGTCCCAGACTTCCCCGGCGTCGACAAAGAGCGCGCCATGGACCTTTTCCGCAAAAGCGGGGAAGGTGCCCGGACCACGCATCGGGAAGAACAGCGGCGCCCGGTATTCGAGAGTCCCGGTGGTAACGTATTTGCCGGTTACCGAGCGCTCCGGGTAGCCGCGCAGCGGGTAAGGATTCAGATCCGATGGGGGCCCTCCGATCTGGAAGGCCTGCTGGCCGAACGTCTGGCCGACATCGGAAAGAGCACCGGCAAGGCGAAGATAGAGCAGATGGTGGTTCCGCGTAGCGGTCGGCAGACGGATAAATTCCTGGTACCGGGCACTGTATTCGGAGAGTTCGATATCGCTGCCGAGGCTCCGGTCAAAGCGCCGGTACAGCAAGGAGATCCTGCGCCCCTCCTCGGAACTGACAGAGTACGGGTATTTGAGAACATTGTCGAAGCTGATGCCGGTAAACAGGTTGTTCTGCCGCCCCTGAAAGATGGAGACACCGTGGAACCTGCCGTTCCTGTCCAGAGAGGTGAGCGCGCTCAGATCCTGAAACTGATATCCCGCGCTGATGCGGTAGCGGGATTCCAGAGACGAGATCGGGATGGAGGCGCCGATGGTGAACCCCTGACTCAACTCGTAGTAATCCCCCTTTTGCAGCAGGTTCGCGTAGAGAAGCGGTGCCGCATGCGCTTTCAGAAAAAGGGTCGGGTAAAAGTAATCGTTCTGGTAGTTGAGGTCGAAATAAGCGCGCTTCCTTCCCGTGCTGTAATCTGCGGTAAGCGAGTAGCTGTTGTAGCCGAGCACGTCCGCTCCGGCGGTGAACACCCCCAGTACCGCCTTGTCCGAACCGTCGCCACTGATTCTCGGCAGCCAGAAGTGCGGGACAACCGTGCGCAGGGAACTGTAGGGCGCGGCCTGCATCTCTTCCGCACGACTCTTTGTGCCCTCCCCCTTGTCAGCGCTGGCGCCCGGGATGGCAACCGGCTCAACAACCGGTGGATTCTCCCGGCGAGCCGTTGTCAGCGTGGGACCGCGCTCATCCGATAATTTCCCCCGGTCGAACGCCATCTGCGCGATGCTGAAGCCGTGTGAATCGTAACTTGAAAAAATGATCGACGTGCCATCGGGCGAGAGGTCAGGCTGCAGCGCGCCGCCGAGCAGGTGGCTCACCTGCCGGCTTTTCCCCTCTTTCAGGTCATAGCTAAAGAGGTTGAATACACCGGTCTCGTCAGAGACATAGATGAGAAAAGAGCCGTCCCTGGACCAGACCGGATAGGCTGCGGTATGGTTCACGGCGAAAAGCGTCCGATCCATGCCGGAAGAGACTTCATAGAGGTGAACCGTGGTCTGTCCGGAATTGTCCGTCAGCGCGTAGGAAATAAACACGGCATCCGGCGACCAGCGCGGCGAGGAGACCCGCTGCTGGCTGTACTCCGTAACCAGCCGGGGTTTCGCCCCCTTCGTTGCGCCATTCATGTCGAGCAGCGCCAGGTTCTGGCTTCCCCGCGCGCTGACGACCGCGGCAAACAGCCTGCCATCGGGGGAGAGGTCAACGTCACCCAGCCGCTGCCCGTGGGTCAGGCGGGTAATTGAGTCGCGCGCAACGTCATACGCATACAGGTCCTGGTAGGTGTTGAAACCGTGATTGATCTCGGTCTGGGTGAAATAGAGGCTCCCCCCGTCGGGAGACCAGCAGATGCTGCCATCCGAGTAGTTGCGGCGGAATTCGGCCAGGACGGTGCCCCCGCTCTTGTCGGTGACGATGGTAGAGGTATGGTCATGCGGATCGTTTCTGGTAAAGGCGATCCGGCTGCCGTCGGGGGAAAACCTCGGATTGGTCAGCTCTTCCCCGCTGTTCGAAACCGTGCGCAACGGGGTGAACGGAACCGCTGCAAGGGTCGCGATGCGGTGCGACTCATCACGTTTAAGCGCGGCGATCATGTCCCCATAGAGCTCGCGATAACTCTTGTCATCGAACAGATCCTGCGGCGGTGAACCGATAAAATAGGGGAAGCGTCCCGAATGGGCGATGCTCAGCGTGCCGAGGGCTTCTTTTCCGTAGGTGTCCGCAATGTACCGTTGCAACCGGTAGCCGAACATATACGGAAGATTGCCCGACGGCCAGTTGGGAACATCGCCGTTTATCCGGGCAATGGAGGGGAAATTATCCCCGGCGACCGCCATGCGGAAAACCATGTCGTAGTAGCTGCTTCTGCCCCGCCCCTTGCCGGTGTACTCGGTTTCGGCCCAGGTAGCCATACCCTCATGCCACCAGCGCGGCATAAAGGTGTTCGGCGGAGCGGTAACCAGGAAAAGCAGTTCGGTGAGCGGATCGGCACCGGGGACTGTTTTGCCGAAGATCTTCCGGACGACTTTCCAGTAGCCGCGAGAAGGGTCCATGGTGATAATGTGGGTATATTCATGGGTGATCACGACCTTCAGCCAGTCGTCGTACTCGCCCAGAGTCGAGGCGAGGCTGGGCGGGACCACCTGGATATAGATGGTATTATACGGGAGTGCCGTGGCAAAGCCGTTACTGAAATCGCTGTTGTCGATCAGCACCATCTCGGTTTTTTCGTTCGGCTCCCAGATGAATTCCTTGATCAGTTTACCATGCACATCCTCGGCGATACCCGCGGCCTTTTGGGCAACCGCCTCCAGCCCTTGGTGAAAATGGATGGAGAAATGGGGGGTCTCGATGGTGGAAAAGTCAAACGAGGTATCGAGCCGCGCCGCATGAGAAATGGAGGAGAAGCAAAACAGCAGGATTACGGAGATAAATATCGATCGCATCAGTTTCCTTCGCGCAGGCAGCCTGGGCGTTTATGACTTTCTTACTACTTACGTCTTTACAGAGGCTAATAACAGGCAGGTGACTTCTCGATTCAGAACCTGTTTCAGCTTCATGATTACTTCGCGATTACTTCATAATTTACTTAAGATTTAAAGTTCTAAATCCTGGTAATCACGAGGTAATCATGAGGCAAAACGTTTCCGGTTGCTTCTTCAGCGTCCCATCATGATGCCGAGATCCTCGGCTGTACGCACGATTTCCCCCTCCGGATCGACCAGGTTGAGGTCGCGGGTGGCATCCTCGATAGAGACCGTGCAGATGGTTCTCCCCCGCAGGCAGGCCATCAGGCCAAACTCCCCGGCAGCTATCATCGCAACAGCCTTGGTGCCGAACCGGCTCCCCAGGGCGCGGTCAAAGGTGGTGGGTGAACCGCCCCGTTGCAGGTGGCCGAGTACGGTGACACGGACATCCATTTCCAGGCACTTCTCGATCTGTTTCGCCACGTACTGGCCGATGCCTCCCAGTCGCTCGATCATGGTGCGGTCGTCAGCCGCCTTGGCCACGACCCGGTCGCCGCCGATGGGAAAAGCACCCTCTGCGGCCACAAGGATACTGAAACGGCTCCCCCGCTTGGAACGCTTCTGGATGGATTCGCAGATATGGCCGAGGTCAAAGGGAATCTCGGGGATCAGGATCACGTCGGCGCCTCCGGCTATTCCGGATTCCAGTGCGATCCAGCCGGCATAGCGCCCCATTACCTCCAGGATCATCACCCGGTGATGGCTCTCGGCGGTGGTGTGCAGTTTGTCCAGCGCGTCGGTAGCGGTCTCCAGGGCAGTATTATAACCGAAGGTGAAGTCGGTTCCGCGCAGGTCGTTATCGATGGTTTTAGGCACCCCCACCACCGGCACCCCTTTTTTCGACAGTTCCAGTGCGATCTTGAGCGACCCCTCCCCCCCTACGGCAATCAGGGCATCGAGTCCCAGCGTGCGAAAGTTTTCAACCACCCTGTCGGACACATCGACAATGACTGTCGTGCCGTCCTGTTCCATGGGATAGGAAAAAGGGTTACCACGGTTGGTGGTGCCAAGGATGGTGCCACCGCGAGGCAGGATCCCGCGTACGCTCTCCAGGGTCAATGGTTTGCATTTGTTGAGATCCAGCAGGCCGTCGAAACCGTCCTCGATACCGACCACTTCCCAGCCATGCCGGATGATGGCGCTCTTGACGACGCCACGGATAACAGCGTTAAGGCCGGGGCAGTCGCCGCCGCCGGTAAGGATACCGATCTTCTTGCTCATGAGAACCTCCCGTAATGATTGGATCAAAATATGGTGAGCACTTATTCACCGAGGTAAGACATAAATCCATCAAACGACCATGATGCTGCAATATCCAGCAAACTGTCGCCCGTTACATCACCCCAACCGGAATTGCTTGGTGGGTAACGACAATGAGTGTGACCGGCCAGTTTATTAGGACGGTCTTGGCGTTTGTTGGACATTTTACTGTTATCGTTTTTTGGGTGAATGAGCTGTTGACTCTTCATTCACTCTTTTACGGCGGCAACGTGACTATTTGACCACTCCTATTTTATTAGATTCAGTAAACCAGATGTTGCCGTCAGGACCGAATGTGATGCCTCCTGGATTACTCGCGGATGTAGGAACAGTATATTCAGTGATTGCTCCACCCGTGGTGATCTTTCCGATTTTATTGCCTGTTGTTTCAGTAAACCATAGATTGCCGTTAAGACCGGAAGCGATACCACCGGGTCTACTCCCCATCGTAGGGATAGCATACTCGGTGATTACTCCTGCTGTCGTGATCTTCCCGATCTTATTGCCAATAATTTCAGTAAACCAGAGATTGCCGTCAGTGCCGGATGTTATGGCAAATGGAAAACTACCAACCGAAGGGACGTCATATTCAGTGATTACTCCCGCTGTGGTAATTTTTCCTATTTTCCCAGCTTGTTCTGTAAACCAGAGATTTCCATCAGGACCAGATGCAATGCCAAAGGGGTAACCGTTGATCGTGGGGACATCGAACTCCGTGACTACTCCAGCCGTAGTGATCTTTCCTATTTTACCAGCCATTTCTGTAAACCAGAGATTTCCGTCAGGACCGGATGTGATGCAACTTGGAATACTCCCCGTTGAATAAACGGTTATTGATCCTGTTATGGTGATTTTTCCGATATATGGGGATGCCATATCTGTAAACCATAGGTTACCATCAGAACCTGCTGCGATGAAAACAGGACGCCCCCCTGTAGTGACGGCATACTCGGTGATTACTCCTGCTGTGGAAATTTTCCCGATATAGCCAGCCTCTTCTGTAAACCAGAGATTGCCATCAGGCCCGGATGTGATGTCATTTGCCATCCTCCCGGTTGCAGGGGTGGCATGCTCAGTGATTGCATACTGAGAAACAATTGGCGTGTTACTGGAATTATTGTCTCCGCATCCGGTCAGTTGCATGCTAGCTGCAAAACAAATTGATAAAATAAAGCCCTTCAGTACTCTCATGATCTCACCCATTTTTTGTTTAGAAAAATCCATATACTAATGTTTTTTCTCGACTCTAAATTTATCACCAAACACCACATAACCTTTACGACCGTCTTTCAATCTTATTTTGTAATACATAGCATCCTTTGAGTACCGCGAATGTATTACAGCGCCAGTTTCCCCTTTATTCAATACAGCAATTACTTCATCTAAGTTAGGAGGTCCGCTATCAGGGTAGTTTTTAAATACCCTTGTCGGTTCCTCTGCAATAATTGTAGTATTCGTTTTATTGCAGCTAAGCACGCTCAAAATCAACATGACTATTCCTATTATTCTTCCATAGAGTGTTATCTTGCCCATGGTGCACTGCCCCCATCAGATGGTCTACATAATTCATATTTTCAATATTCCCTTCACCTGAGCGACCTTTTCCTTCAGACTCTTTTCCTAAAAGCCAAACTTCTCTTGATCTCTTCGACTCTTAAAAACATTCCCGCGCTCATTACCACGTGTGGTCACATGGTAGAACGCTCCGGGGTATGTTATGCGCAACAGTCGTGCCATTGAACTCTCATTCAAAACTTAGATTTTATGAATTACGTAGCCCTGCCCCCTGCGCTTGCTCTATTCCAAAGCAACAGGTCTCATTGGGTGCATTTTGCTAGTAAATTCTTTGCGTTGTTGATGTCAGACTTGAGCTCTGTCAATCTTGTGCCCGTATTGTCCAGAATTGTAAATGGTGGATTCTTAACAAGTTCCGGATTAATTTCTATTTCAGCTAATCTGATAAATTCTAATAGAGATTTTTTACATCCTGAGGTGTCTTTTGTTAAATATTGTGCATTTGCCATATTCAATAAAACGTAGTATGAAGGAAGCGCTACTCTATTGACTTTAATTGCTTTATTGTACTCAAAAATGGCTTCCTTATACTTACCTTTCGATTCAAATTCCTTTCCATTCTCAACTAAGATCTTGTACTGCTTTTCCTGTTCAAAATTTGCAATCATATTTGGTCCTAGATAAATTATTGGAGTATCAATAGGTGCCTTGTCGCCTGTTAACATAAGAAATATTAATAGCATCACAGGAGCAAATGCAATTATTGCAGTAACAATATATCTCACATATTTATTTAACTTTTTTGCAATCACAAAGAAGAGCAAGGAAACTAGTAAACATATTACGCTGATAAGTATCATTTTATACAAACTCCTAGCTTATTTTGTAGAATTATATAATTTCCAATACTCTTTTCTTACCGCATCAGCCCAAGCTTGGCAATTGAAACCCAATTCAAAATATGGCAATAGAGTGACTTTCTTATAAGCTTTTCTCATGACACAATCGTCGTATCCACTCTCCCTAGTTCTGTATGAAGATAAATCGTTTGGCGAGTCTGATTTTAAGAGTCCTACATGAAATTCACCTTCAGGGCTCTTAAAGTAACCAATATTGCTTGGTGATTCACCGTCTTCAAAAAAAAGTTGTTCGTGAACTAATTCAGTATTCAATCTGTTATCATCGGCATTGGTTCCAAGCCACGGCAAGGGACCTAAGTGCCTTTTGGCAAAGTACGCCAACCCATAAGGATCTTTACGTTTAATGGGATTATTTTGGACGTAAGCATAGACGTTAATCCCTCCATCAAACCCAATCGGGTCTTTCTGATGGAACAGCCCATCCATCGGATCATAGTATCTTGCCCGGTAATAGTAGAGGCCAGTTTCCTTATCCCACTCCCTACCCGTATAAGTAAACGGCTGCATCGGTTTTACATCCCCTCTCAAATTCCCAAACGAATCATACTCATAGGTTTCGATGGATTTCTGCTCCTTGTCGGTCAGAGCAACAACGCTGCCCAGCCCGTCGGCATGATAGAAGTTTACCTCGTTATCCCGCTGCATTGACAGCGGTTCGTCGATGTTCGGGCCGTGGACGTATTTGGTGAGCCCGGTTTTATTCTGATGTTCGTCATCTTTTTGGGTCGCGTACTCAAGAATGAGCGTCTGGCCGTCGTAGACATAGCTGAGGCCTTCGATTTCTTTCGCTTTGCCGTGTTCAGTTTTTTCAACCTTCTTTCCGATCCTTCTGCCGAATGGATCGTAGGTAAAACTGACAGTGGCGCTTTCGTCGCCGTTTTTGGTTTCCGCTTTGATCAAACGATTTTCAAAATCATAGCTATAGAACCATCGATTGCCGGAATCATCGTTGGTGACTTCGTCATGATGGTCATAATCTCCGACATTAAGTTTGCCTTTCGTTGTCAGGTTGCCGTTCTTGTCATAGCTGAAACCAAGATGCCGGTTCGTCAGAAGCTGGTTGCCGGAACCGTAGCGGTAACTATCCCGTTGTTGCGGACCTATCAAGCGGTTACCAACCGGATCGTATCTGTACTTTTCGGAGTTTCTTCCTTCATCTTTCTCTTTGTTCTGTTTTGTCGGCAATGATTGAAGAATCCGGTACACGGTATCATAGCCGTAATTCCAGGTGGTATCCGGTTCTGTTTTTGTCAGGCGGTTGCCGACTTTGTCATGGGTATAGCTGAAGCTGGTAATGATCTTATTACTTGAGGTTTTGTGATCGAGGTTGGTCAGGCGTCCGGCCGTGTCATAACCATAGTTGGCCGTTGCACCATTTGGAAAGGTGAGTTTGGTTCTTCTGCCAAGATTGTTATAGCTGTAGCTATATGTCCTGCCGCCGCCGTTGGTGATCGTAGCCAGTCTGCCCGTGCCATCATAGGTGTAGCTGACCACGCTGCCTTCGGGATAGATCGTTTTTGTTTTTCTACCGGTATTGTCGTAACTGTACTGGAGAAACCTGTTGTTGCTGTCAGTCGTTGAAACAATCCGCCCCGCAGCATCGTAGCTGAAGCTGTAGGCGATATCCTTGTTCGTGGCGCTCAGGATATTCCCTTTGGCATCGTAGCTGTAGCTTTCTTCCGTGTTATCGGCATATTTTTTCTTCAACAGCCTGCCGTTGCCATCATAACTGTAGCTGATCGTGTTGCCATTGGCATCGGTCTTGGTGGTCAGGTTCCCTTTGGCATCGTAGACGTAGCTGGTTGAATTACCTTTCGGGTCGGTTTCCGTGCTCAGTCGGCCTAGTTGGTCGTACAGATAACTGGTGCTGTTGCCGTTGGCATCGGTGAGCGTGGTCAGCTTCTCGCCATTGCCGCCCCCGCAGCTCGGGCAACTGCTGCCGCCGTAGCTGTAGATGGTGCTGTTGCCAAGAGCGTCGGTTGTTTTGATGAGCTGGTTTTTGCCGTTGTACTCATACTTGGTTATATTGCCATTGGCGTCGGTGTCGGAGAGTTTGTTGCCGTTGGCATCATAGCTGTATAGGGTAGCATTGCCATTCGGATCGATGCTTTTGATCAGGCGGTTTCTGCTGTCGTAGACGAACTGAGTAACCGCCCCTTTGGCATCGGTGGAGGAAGTAACATTTCCAGCAGCGTCATAGCTGAAACTGCTGGTTGCACCGCTGCTATCCGTGACCGTAGTCAAATTCCCCTTCAGATCATAGGTGAAGCTGGTGGTTTGTCCGGCTGGGTCAATCACTTTCGCAATGTTGCCTTTGGTATCGTAGACGTAAGTTGTGGTTGCGCCGGTCGGGTCAGTCAGCGCGGTCAGGTTGCCCCTGGTGTCATAGGCATAGGCGGTGGTGCCGCCCTGCGGATCGGTAATGCCCGTTACCTGCCCGAAGCTGTTGTAGGTGTAGCCGGTGGTCTGCCCCAAGGCATCGGTGCTGGTGAGCATGTTGCCGGTAACGTCATAAGTGGCCGAGGTGTTTGTACCGTCCGGGTTTGTGGTGGATGTACGGTTACCGTTGGCGTCGTAGCCGTAGGAAGTGGTGCCGCCCTGCGGGTCGGTCTTGCTGAGCAGATAGCCGCTTGCGGTGTCGTAGCTGTAGTTCCATACACCGCCGTCTTTTTCGGTAAAGCTGGTGGATTTGACGGTATCGCTCGTCTGGGGGTAGGCGATGCTTCTGGTTTTCCCTTCTGGATCGGTGGAGGTAATCACCCGATGTTGGTCATCGTAGGCATAGCCGGTAACATTGCCCAGCGGATCGGTTTTGGTGAGCATGAACGAGTTGGCGTCGTAGGTGTAGCGCCATGTGCCGCCATCCGGCTGGGTAACTGACGTAAGTGTATCGTTTACCGTAAAGGCATAGGCATTACCGGATGGGTCGGAAAGCGAAGTCAGGTGATTGGCGGAATCGTAGGTAAAGCCGACAACCCGCCCCGACGTATCGGTGACAGTGGCAAGCTTGCCGCCGTTGTAGGCAAAGGCCGTGGTGTTGCCGTTACGGTCAGTGATGGTGGCTATCTTAGCGTTGGCAAAGGAATAAACCTGTCCATTCTTGTAAGTAAGGACAAAAGTGCCGTCGCTATTCTTTGCAAGAGCCGTATAATTGCCAGGCTGGCCAGTATAGACGCCATTGGAAAGCGTGTAATACTTATGCTTCCAGTTGCCCTCGCTGATCAGCACCGAACCATCGCTGTTTTCCTTGAGCGACAGATCGTAACTGTGACTCCAACCGCGCCCCAAAGATCCTTTTGCGGGATCGAGGCTATTGTAGTACAAGCTCATGCCGACAGGTAAAGCCCCGCCGCGTGAAGAGAACAGTTCTTGAGAATGGGAGAGGTTACCGCTGGCCATATGGGCGGATGATCCAAACTGGACATAGAGTCCGCATTGGCCGTCTTCGGCTTTGGTGACGGTGATATTGAGGGGTTTAGTGTCGATGCACTGGCCGTCAGTGGTCCACGCGGTGAGGGTAGCGGAGTAGCTGCCTGGCTCAACAACCTTGCCGCTGACATCTTTGCCGTCCCATGTTTCGCTAACGGATTTTCCTGTACCAGTTCTGGTTTTTCCATCCGGCATGGTGAGTGTCCAGTTGATCAGCTGACCGGATGAGTCGCTGATACTACCTTTTATTAACAGGTCACCGCCGGAGGTTGGATTTATTATTTTGCTGGAACCAAGGAGAGAGTCGATCGAAAGTGTACAGTATTTCGGCGAAACAGAAAACTGTCCAGACACAAGTCCTGAAACAGAAGAAAAGGAAAAACTTGTTGATGAATTACAGGTTGCAACAGGTAAATCCCAACTAGAATTATAAAGCCCGTTTATTGTGGTTTGCACATTCGTTGGTCGCAAACCATTCAGTAATATTACTCCAATGTAACTGGACGAGTGAGCAGTATTTACCGTAACTGATTTCAGTTTTTTATCTGATGAACAGTAATCATACGTTAGGTAAAAACTATTGAAAGCTTCTTTGGTATTGATCCATTGCAGTGAGTTTTCCAATGTTTTAACACAGTTATTATTACAATAAAAACCGCCATCAAATCCAGAAGATGCAGAAACAAATTTTCCCGCATTAAAGCCGTAAGTAGAGGTATTTGTGGGTGGCCAGCTCAAACTAGAGCTGCCATCAACCGGCCATCGGTCCGCTTCACTGCAAGAACCGTTATATACTATACCGGTGCCGATGGTTCTTCTTGCGACACTAGAAGTTGCGACGTTGTTGTTATACGATACCAAGTAGCTATTAGTAGTAGTGCCATCAAATATATCGTACTCAGCTCCACACTCTACAGCCTCAAGTCGGCCTCCATTTCCTGTCTCGGTGTAACCTGTGGATCCTGTTATAAAAGAAGTCCAAGCAAAAACATCTGATGACATAAGTATAAGCAATACCGAGACTAGTTTTACCAAATTATTTAACATATGACCTCCAATTTCAACAACAGGTGGCAATAGAATTACAATACTGGTAACTTATTATTTTATCAGTAGTTTCAGAAGAGCTGACTACTGTTCTCAGCCCTATTTAACATTGTTAATTCGTCGATTAAGTGCCGGGTTAATCAACTAATCTACATCATCACTTTGCCTTCATTGGCGTACTTCCCAAACCAGAGCTGCACTTCAAGCTTCCATCCCCCCGCCCACCACCTCGACCATTACCCGCAAGCAATAGACCAGAACATCCTAAATCATTCACATAATGCCTATCTCATTTGCGCGCATCAATCAAGTGTATTTTCAGTCAGTTAGGTCTCTAATAAAGTGTAACGTTTCTTTACACTCCATTAATTTATTCAAGTAGATCAATACGTTACACAACTGTAAAGTTTCGTTACACTTTTCATAACATACTGGTTTTACAAAGGATTTTAAAATCGGAAAAAATGAAGAAAAAACAATTGGGAAGGGATGGGAATTGACCAAATCAAAAGCAACGTGACTCTCAACGCTGTGACGAAAAACCTGAATGTTACGACATGACTATTTCAACGCCCGGACATCATCGAACTGAGCAGTTCCACGAATTCCGTCATTTTGTACGGTTTCGCAATCGCACCGCTAAACCCATAGGCGCTGTAATCAGACATGATCGGATCATTTGAATAGCCGCTCGACACGATCAGGCACGCATTTGGATCAATGGCAAGAATCTGCTCTGCCGCTTCCTTTCCACCCATGCCTCCCGGAATGGTCAGATCCATGATAACGGCGGAAAAGGCTGCCCCTGCTGCGCAGGCCGCCTGATACTCTGCTACTGCCTCAGCACCGTTCTCACACGTTATTACCTGATATCCCAGGTAATCGAGCATTTCTGTCGTCATCTCCCGGATAATCTCCTCGTCATCCATGACAAGAACTGAACCACCCGTATGAACAGCTAAGATCTGCGGTTCTTCAGCGCCGGTTTGATGCCTGGCGTATGTCTCGCCGATTGACGGCAGATGGATCGTAAAGGTTGTACCGTTGCCTGGCGACGAACTGACGCCGATATGGCCGCCATGCCTTTTTACTATCGAGTGAACTGAGGCGAGCCCAAGCCCGTTTCCATCCGACTTGGTCGTAAAGTAGGGGTCAAAGATCCGTTTCAGGTCGTCTTCAGATATCCCGCACCCCTGATCGGCGAACGAAAGCCTTACATAACTGCCCCCCGGAAGGTTCATGCTGTTTGCAACGGCAAGAATCTCGTTCTCTGCGGTGACAACCAGCGTTCCTCCGTCCGGCATTGCAAACGCGGCATTGACGATGAGGTTGTGAAATACCTGGTTCATCTGCCCCTGGTCAGCTTCGATGGCGTGAACCGAGTCGGGAATTTCGACGACCCCTTTTACGTTTGAGCCACGCAGGAACAGCGAGACGGATTCGCTCACAAGGAACTGGAGTGAAACAACCTTCTTGACCGGATCGCCACCCCTGGCAAAGGTCAGGAGTTGATGGGAAAGCTCCGTAGCCCGCACCGATGCCTTCTCTGCTTCAACCAGCGGTTTGAATGATTTGTGGGTATCATCAAGGAACATCCGGGCAAAGGATACGTTTCCCATGATCCCGGTCAGGATATTGTTGAAATCGTGGGCAATGCCCCCGGCAAGGGCACCCAGTGATTCCAGCTTCTCTATTTTCAGCAACTCTTTTTCACGTTCTTTGCGCTCTGTTACTTCCCTCGATATACCGTGGAAACCGGTAACGGCTCCATTCACATCGCGCATGGGTATGGAGCTGATTTCCACCCAGATCCAGCGGCCATCCTTGCACAGGTGCCGGGCTTCAAAGGTTGTGGTGCCTGACATTATTCCGTTCTGTTCCGCTTCCTGGCGCTGCTGGGCCTTCTTCTTGAGCGTAGCGATCCCTTCCCCGTCAAAAAATTCAAAAACATGGTGGCCGAGCACTTCGTCCGCCTTGAAACCGCGCAGTCGTTCGTCAGCCGGACTGATATAGGTAAAGCGGTAGTCGCTGTCCAGCCTCCAGAGAACATCGGAAGCATCCTCCGCCAACAGGCGGTAGTGGGCCTCGCTCTCTCGCAGCGCCACCTCTGCCCGCTTGTGCTCGGCAATCTCTCGTGCCAGCTCTTCATTGGTCTGTTGCAGTTTATCGTTCAACTCGGAAAGCTGAGTCGTCCGTTCGGCGACCTGCTCTTCCAGGAATCGGTTGCGCTCCACCAACTCCTTCAGCGGATAGACCTCCCCCTCGCGAACCAGATAGTAGGGAATGGAAATACTGCTGTGCGAAATTTTCCATCCGGCGGCTTCCTTGCGGAAAATAAGCACCAGGCGGGCTGTCTCCCGAGACAGGATGTGGTCTTCGATCGGCAGGTGAATGGTGAAGAAACCGGTTGCGACGGCGATCGTATCAGCCAGTGACTGGATAGCCAGGTCCTTGAGTTCTATTCGGAGCGGTTCCTTGACCTGAGCGAAATCCTGACGGGTAATCGCGACCCATTCTTCCCTGTCTTTGACCAGAAAATCACCACCCCCGGTAAAGCCGGAAAAGTCATCGCTGAAATGCGCGGTAAGCTGATCATCGCGGGATGAATACATGCGCAGGTAGTCGTCAAACAGGAACCGGATTTTCTGGTAGTCATTTGTATCCATTGAACGGAACCTCTTCATCAACAGCAGGAGTGAATGTGGATTGGAAAAACAAAGGCTCATGGATGCTGAAGGCTGATTGAGCATACCGGTTTCTCAAGCCCTGTCAAACATTTTGGAAATTGCTTTTAAATTGTACAGTTGCTTGATTATTCTTTATTCATTGCTTGATATTACTGACTTTAACTTATTGAATCAGCAGGTGAATATTTTGACGTCAGACGGGCTGGCTTCAAGCGCATCCCTTACCACCGGTTTCAGGTTTATCTATTGACTTATGGACACATTCCGCTCATAAATATAGCTGTAATTCAAAACTGAATATCAACGACGAAAAGGCAAAATCCGGGGAATCGGATGACGCAAAGCCACCTGCCCAGAACGGGAAGAGGGGTTACCGAAACGGTAGATAGCTGCGATTCCGGTTCATTGCCTGCCTTTTCGAAAGAAGATGCAGGTTTTTTCGTACCACGTTACACAGTTACCAAATCCGAACAACATGGCAGTCACTACATAATTGGAGGTAAAGAAATCATGGCGCTCATAGATGTCCCCCACGGTGTAACGGTTATCGCTCAAATTCTGGAAAAAACCCTGAAAAACGGGATGCTGGTGGAGGTCTATCTCGTCAAAACCCAGCGCCAGTACGAGGCAGCACTCTTTGTAGAAGGGCATTACAAGTCCGGCCCGCCAGTTCCGCGCCCCACTGACAATCCGACAGAAACCGCTGCGTACTGGATGGGAGTCCGTCCCAGCGTTGGACTGTCACAAGAGGAAGGCGACGATGTACTGGCGGAAGTCAATGTTCAGAACAAACTCCATCACATCAATTTCATGGACAAATGGGGAGTTGTTGAAGATTAGGTGATGTCCTGTCGTTGCCCGTTCGGCAACGACGGCGTGTTGCTGCGATGCGGAAGCAGCATGGATACCGCATGACGTTTCCGTAACGCAGCGGGCAAACTCAACATGGTCACGATGCTGAAATCATATACGCGAGGTATACCATGCCATCAATACAGGCTCTACGCAGGGAACTGAGGGCATCTATCGGGGATCGCAACAAACTGGTCAAATTGCACTCAACAGTTACCGAGTCCATAAACCAATCCTACGGGGAAGAGAAAGAAGCGTTAATCGCATTGAGGCAGGAACTAAAAGATGCCCTTAATTGCAGGGTTCTTGACCGCTGGGGCTCAAACTGAACGGTTTCCAGGGCAATGCCGTATTGACGTTACGCACGAAGATTGCGGGTCGTTAGACCTCGATGCGGAATGCGACGCCTCCTTCAACATTCTGGACGCTCAAGCTGCCGCCCATATTTTGCTCGATGATGATTTTTGACATATACAAGCCGATGCCGGTCCCCTGCGTTTTTTCCTTGGTGGTAAAATAGGGATCGAATATTTTGGGCATGATTTCCACCCCGATCCCGCCACCATTGTCAGTGATCGTAACAACTGAATTCTCATCCGACCGGAAGATTCTGACATCGATGCGCGGCTCCGCTATGCCTCTCTCCACCAGCACATCCTTGGCATTGCTCAGTATGTTGAGCAGAACCTGGGCGTATTCATTGCTATAGCCAAAGACACTGACCTCGGACTGTTCCGTAATAAAAATATTGATTCCCTTGCTGTGCAGGCTGGGACTGATGAACTCCACCGCCTTTGCAACCGAATTATTGGCGGCAAAGAGGATCTTTTCCTTGTCCAGACGGAAAAAATAGCGGAAATCGTCAATGGTCTGGGACATATGCAGGATAACGTCCATGATTCGCTCAACTTCACGATCCAGCTCTTCCTGAGACAGATTTTCACACTCCGGCAATCCCTGAACGATCAGGCTGATCAGATTGAGGGGCTGACGCCATTGGTGGGCGATGTTGTTGATCATCTCGCCCATGGCCGCCAGACGGCTTTGCTGTATAAGGGTCTGGTCCTTCTGGCGCAACTCTTTAACCGCCGTTTCAATGCGATCTTCAAGGGTCCGGTTCAGTGATTCGAGCATTCGCTGCTTGTCTGCCAGATCTTCCTGCACAACCTGACGCTCGGCAATTTCGTCTTCCAGCATCACCGCCTTTTCATGCAGCATCAGTTGCGACCGGTTCAACTCATCGATGTTCTTTTCCAGGGTGCGCGCCATCTCATCGAAGGCACGTCCCAGATCGCCCAGCTCCCCCCCCACAACCTGATCACCGACACGCGCCTTCAGATCCCCCCCGCCGATGCGCTGCGAAGCCATCTGAAGCTTTTTAACGCGGTCAACGATGGAACGTTTGCCGATAAAAATGGCACAAATCAAGGCAAACAGGACAAACGGTATCAGGACGCCGATGTTGTACATGAGTTGCCGATTAGCCTTGGCAACGGCCGATTTTATCGATATCCCTGCCCGCACGTATACGTAGGGGGTCTGTTCGTCAGGGAGGCGCAGCTTGCGGTAGGTTGTTATGCGCCGGTCACCATCGGCGCGCGTGAATTCATACGTGTCCCGATCCGGTCCCTGTTCCATCTTTTTCAGATCCGCGGGCAGCATCGGCTCCCCCACATTTCGGCCGTTATCGCTGCCCCGGCTGATAATGATCCCCTTATGATCAACCAGGATATAGTTGGAACTGGACGGCAACTGGGAGCGTTTCAGGATGGATTTCAAAACATCCAGATCCAGGCTGATCATTACGACACCATGGAAAGCATCGTGATCCACAATGGGATATGCCATGGCAATGGTCGGCTTATGCGAGATGGAACCGACGATGTACTCGCCAGATGAAAAATGTCCGGTTGTCCGGGCATTCCTGAAATAGCGCCGCTCCGCGACTGACAACGGACGGGTGAAGGGAAGACCCGAGACCCAGACCGTACCATGTTCATCAGTAATGAGTATGTTTAGAAACTGGGGATTCTTTTTAAGGGTTTTGATGATGATGGACTGGACCCTGTCCGTTTTGCGATTGACCACATCCGGCAGTTCGGTGAGGAAGCCGCCCAGTTGCCGGGCTTCATGTACCAGGTTTGCCTGCTCTGCGGCAAGGTGGTCGGCAAGCTTCTGGGATTCGATAGCTGCTTTGCGATAGTCCTCGTTGCGCCCCTTGAGGCCTGAGTAGACAATGATCCCCATGGCAGGCAGCGTCAGCAGAACAGCAAGCGCAATCAGCTGGATACGTATCGGCAGGTTTGAGAAGACAAACGAACGCATCGGATTCCTTTTAGAACGTCAGAAGGTATTTTCTGCAAATGCATGCAGGGAATAATTCGTGAGCGCACGTAATCTGTTTTTCAGGGCATGGACTTTCCTGAAGGTCAATTTTACATACTAGTACACAAATGGCGGTGCGACAATCACAAATCAAATTTAAACCGGGTTCAGATCATGAAATGCTGCGACATTCAATGGCGGTGAGGTGGTGCTCGCCAACGAACAGGAATAGAACGGATGCAATCTCCCGGCAGGCAATGGCGTAACGGCAAAAAGCTGGTATCATTTTTATCAGGAATACAAGGAGGTGCCTTATGTCCAGGCTTAATAGAAACTTCATCGCCGGCATATGGTCCGATGCCGTTGATGGCCGGCGCTTTGCCAGCCGCAACCCGGCCGACACCCGCGACATCGTTGCCGAGGCTGCGCTATCAAGCCGGGCGGATGTGGACCTGGCCGTGGCCGCGGCCAGGAGAGCCTATCCGGAGTGGCGACTGATGCCCGCTCCACAACGGGGAGAAATCCTGTTCCGGGCCGGCGAACTGCTGCGCCATAACAAACAGAGGCTCGGCGAGCTGGTCACCCGCGAGATGGGCAAGGTGCTCACCGAAGGGCTGGGCGATGTGCAGGAAGCGATCGACATCGCCTTTTACATGGCTGGCGAAGGGCGCAGACTGCAGGGAGAAACCGTACCCTCGGAACTGCCGAATAAGGATTGCAGGAGTGTGCGCGCGCCGCTGGGGGTCGTGGCGCTGGTCACCCCCTGGAACTTCCCCATCGCCATTCCGGCCTGGAAG
>JBAYTT010000031.1:0-27600 GCA_041675485.1 Pelobacteraceae bacterium
TCCGATATCGATGGCATCGATCAGGTATCCGGTGTCGCTGAAGGCTGTCATGCAGGCGATCTGGATTTCCGGTGACAAGGCGCGAATCTCTCGGGCCATTTCAAGGCCGTTTAATCGAGGCATCATGATATCGGTAAGAACGATATCCGGAGCCAGTTCGCGGAAAATTTTCAGTCCCTGTTCACCATCTTCCGCAACTGTAAGTCGATAACCCCGCGCGGCAAGAACGCGTGATACCTGTTCGCGAGTAGCGGCTTCATCTTCGACGTATAAAAGCGATATGTCGGAGTAAGACAGGTTGACTTCGGGCATGTGGTCCTCATGGAAGCTTAATTTAACCAGGCAGGGTAATTCTATCAGATGATTACCGAAGCGCAATCCGCTACGCGTATTTAAATGGTTTTTGTGCCTTGACAGTGATGATTATTTATTTATAGTGTTTACGGCTTTTTTGTTGTGAAATCTAGATTCGTAAGGAGTTTCGTATGAAAAAAATGATGGCGGCCGTTGCGCTGTTGGGTCTGTCACTGCCGGTGATGGCGCAGGCTCTGGAATTTCAAACTCCGGGATCACTGGGTATCGGACGGGCTGGCGTTGCCCGCACTACCGACGCCTACTCGATTTTCTGGAACCCGGCAGGTCTGGCGTTTTATGAAAAATCCTTCAGCGCCAAGTTCAACGGAGGAGCCGGGGTGGCGATCAATGCGGCGCTCGCCGACAACGTTGATAAAATTGGGAAACTTGATACGGACAAGCTGTCGTATACTGCTACGGGAAATGCCGCTACCGATGCCGCAAATGCTGTTGCTTCGACCGCCCAGGCTGTCCAGGCGCTCGCCATTATCGATGATATTGATAAAACCAAGGGTGAGCTTACCGTGAATGTTGACCTCGCTCTTGGTTTCCAGTACCGCAATTTTGCGTTGGGGATCGGGGGAGTATCAGAAATAGGTGCCGGAAATGTAAAAGTTGACCGGGCTAACCTGAGAACGGGTGACAGTAGTACCACCAGTACCGTAGCACTTTCAAATATTCAAAGTCTGGTGAGAGACATGAACGGAGGTGTTGCCCCGACAGTTACCACCAATACCCAGACGTACTTTAACCAGACCCAGTGGCAAAGCGTGGTCGACAAGATCAAGGTGGCTGTCCCCGGAGTATCGGATGCCGAAGCAGCGACCTTGGCGAATAAAACCGGAGCTCAGCTGGCCGCTTCCGGTACAAGCCTGGCGGGGCTGTCTCCCGATCAGGTCGTCTCAGGTCTCGAACTTGCCGCGCAGTCTTTCAATGGTGGCAGTATTGATAATAATAAATCAACTGTTGACCTCGTCGGCATTGTTGTTGCCGAGATTCCTTTCTCATACGGCCACAAGTTGGACCTCGGCGCCCTGGGCAAGCTGGGTGTCGGCGCCACCGTGAAAGTGATGCAGGGAACCGTCTATGGAAAACAGGCTCTTATCTTCAAGGATTTCAAGGAAGGGTCCAGCGATTTTACCTCAAGGGTCAAGGACAGCAAGGATGAATCCACCGCGTTCGGCATTGACCTCGGCGCTTTGTGGCGTTATGAGGACCTTAAGTCAGTCGGGCCGATTAATGTCGGTTTCGTTGCCAAGAACCTCAACTCGCCAAAGTTTGATGGTCCCACACCAGCCGCCGGCGCTGAAAAAACGAGTATAAAAGTTAAGCCACAGGCTCGAATCGGTGTTGGACTCGACCCACTCAGCTGGCTTTCAATTGCAGCTGATATGGACGTGACAAAGAACGAAACCGTTTTACCCGGCACTCACAGCCAGAACCTTGGTGGCGGTCTTGAAATGCACTGGAATTTTGCTGCAATCCGAGCCGGCATCTATAAAAACATTGCCGAATCGGGCAGCAAGCCGATAGTCACTGCGGGGTTGGGACTTGGTCCCCAATGGTTGCGGTTTGATATCGATGCTGCTGTTTCAACCGATAAAGGGAGATATGACAATACCTCCTACCCACGTGAAGCAAAGGTTGAGTTTGGTTTGAGTACCACCTTCTGATTTGTACCGTTATTAGTTACTGCAATTTGTTACAGAGAAGAGGCCCGCAGAAATCTGCGGGCCTCTTCCTGTTTACATCATGTCAACCGGATCAATATCGACGGAAATGCGGACCGTCGAAGCGACCGCTGCCTGTTGTCGCCAGGTGGCGAGCAAGCGATGGAGATCTCTCCGGCTGACAGCCTTGAGCAAAATCTGACGGCGAAAGCGATTTCTCAAACGGTAGATGGGGGATGGGGCCGGGCCGAGAATCTCGACGCGGATTTTCAATTCCGACTTGAGACGCGCCAGTAAGCGTGCGGTCATGTCGGCCTGTTCGGTTACCGCCTGCTCGGATAATCCTGAAATGGCACATGCGGCAAGGAAAGCGAAAGGGGGATACCCCGCTTCACGTCGAAACTCCAGTTCCTGACGGTAAAATCCGGCGGCATCATGTTCCGCGGCAGACCTGATCGCATAATGCTCCGGGTCAATTGCCTGCACAACCACCCGCCCGGGGGTTTCTCCACGGCCGGCCCGCCCGATGACCTGCGACAGCAGCTGGAACGTGCGCTCGGCGGCACGGAAATCGGGCATGCCCAGGCTTGCTTCGGCGTTTACTACACCGACCAGCGTTACTTCGGGAAAGTCATGTCCTTTGGCAATCATCTGGGTGCCGACCAGGATATCCGCGCTTCCGTCGTTCATGCGTGACAGCAGGCGCTCGTGGCTCCCTTTGCCGGATGTCGTGTCGCTATCCATCCGGACAACCCGTGCCGCCGGCAACAACTCCTTCAGATCCTGCTCCAGTTTTTCAGTTCCCGCGCCAAGTTCACTCAGTGTTGTTCCACCGCATGACGGGCAGGTTCCGGGAGCCGGCACGGCATAGTCACAGTAATGGCAAAGACTCTGCCCCCGCTGGCGGTGGTAGGTAAGCGTGACGGAGCAATTTGGGCAGGTCAGAGGTTTTCCGCACTCCGCACAGACCAGAAAGGTGGCATAGCCGCGCCGGTTGAGAAAAACGATCGCCTGTCGCCCCTGCTCGTACGTTTCAGCCAAACGGGTTGATAGCATTGCCGAGATGGTCTCTTTGCTCCCTTTCATCGCAATCAGTTCGACGAGCGGCATCGGGCGGTTCTCGACCCGCTCCGGCAACTCCAGCAGCGTCAGGCGGCCTTCTCCAGCAGCGTGAAGAGTGGTTACGGAAGGCGTTGCCGAACCGAGTACAACGGCTGCGTTCTCCATCCTCCCCCTGACCAGCGCCAGATCGCGGGCATTGTAACGCAACCCGTCGGACTGCTTGAACGAGGCTTCGTGCTCTTCATCGACGATGATGATGCCGATGCTCTCCAACGGTGCAAAAATTGCCGAACGGGCTCCGATCACGATTCGCGCCAGTCCCCTTCGAATGCGGCGCCATTCGTCATAACGCTCGCCGTCTGAAAGTCCGCTGTGAAGGATGGCAATGCCGCCACCGAAACGGGCCTGGAAGCGTCCGGTCAGCTGTGGGGTCAGGGCGATTTCAGGGACCAGCACCAGCGCGTTTTTTCCGAGTTCGAGAGCATGCGAGATTGCCTGAAGGTACACTTCGGTTTTGCCGCTGCCGGTTACGCCATAGAGCAGAAACGGAGTAAACGTGTGCCGGCCGAGGCTGTCTGAAATCGTGTCCAGGGCTGCTTTTTGATGGGTATGCAGGCGTCGCGGTTCGTCCTGTCTCACGATGTGATCCTTGAATGGATCACGGTATACTTCCCGCTCTTCGGCAGAACACATGCCGAGTTCGGTCAGGCGCTTGAGTTGCGCACTGCATGTCCCGAAACGTTTGCGCAGGTCCGCTGCCGAGATGTCGCCTGCTTCCCGAATGACTGCCAGTATTTCCAGCGCCTTGGCACCCGGCAGGCGGGGGGGATTCATCACCGGTCCCGGCAGGTAGAACTTTTCGCGACGAGCAGCTTTTCCGCCGGAAAGGGCTCCCTGCTGACCGGAACAACCCTTGCGGGTCTGGATATTGATTCCGGCCGGGAGGGCTGTGCGCACTACTTCACCCAGCGGGTGCTGGTAATACGATGCAACCCAGCGAAAAAATTCCAGCTCTAGTGGAGTCCAGAGCGATTCGCTGTCCAGGACGTCAATTATTTCTTTCAGCGTGGTAATTGATGATTCCGCCGCTCCTCCCAGAATGTATCCGGTCAGCTTCCGGTTTCCGAACGGGACCAAGGCCCGCCGTCCTGTCACCGCCTGTTCGCGAAGCTGTTCCGGTACGAGGTAATGGAAGGTCCTTTCCAGATAAAGGGGAATGGCGATTTCAATGATGGTGGCTGGTATGTTTTCTGTAGTCACTGGCTGCCTGTTTTTATTGACTGTTATTTTTGTTGGATAGCATAGCCGGAAATATCGTGTATAGTAAAAATCTTTTTTCAGGCCACACTTAAACAGATCAGGGGAGATGGCAGAGCGCATGAATCTGAATACGTTACTCAACTTAAAAGCCCGAAACAATCCGGATAGTCTGCTGAATCTGCTGGTCGGCTCGGCATTCATCTCCATCGTTATCATAATCATCTTGAGCAGTTATGGTTTCTACCGGGTTTTTTCAAGCTTTGTTATCAAAAGTGCGGAAATCGATTCGGTACAGCTTTGCCGGGTGCTGATCGAAGAACAGAAGGAGCTTATGTTTGTCAAGCCGGCGTGGAAGCCATTTGAACTGGGGACGCCTGCTGCAAATATTTCGTTTGACCTCCGCTTGAGGCAGTTTCTTGCCCCCTTCAATATCATCAAGGTGAAAATCTACAACACCGATAAACGCATTGTGTATAGCACCGACCCCCAGTTGATCGGGAAGATTGACGAGAACAACCTGCGCTTGAAAAAGGCTCTGTCCGGTGCGGTTGACGCCAAAATGGTGACTAAGGACAAAGCCAGTGATTTGACTGATGAACCCCTGCGGGATGTGGATGTGGTTGAAACGTATATGCCGATTCTGAGCCCGGATAACAAAATTCTGGGCAGTTTTGAAGTGTATATGAACATGACCGGATATCGTGAACAGATTCGTAAAGGTGTGGTGCTTGCCTCCTCACTTCTGTCGCTCGTACTGGGTACCGTCTTCGGTGTTTCGTATCTGCTGATTCATGGCGGAACCGGCCAGCTCAAGGAAGCCCAATCACGGTTGGAGCAGGTTGCCATAACCGACCCTTTGACCGGAATTCACAACAGGGGCTATCTGATGAGGCGCGGTGAAGAAGAGTTTGAACGGGTACGGCGCTATTCCCGTCCGCTTGGCTGCATCATGCTCGATCTGGACCATTTCAAACGGGTTAACGATTCCAGGGGGCATGTCGCCGGAGATAGCGTCCTGAGCGGTGTTGCGCACAGGTTGCGGCACAGTTTACGGCCCTATGATATTGTTGGTCGTTATGGCGGTGAGGAGTTTATGCTGCTGTTGCCCGATACGAGCTTCGAGCAAATTGTGGTTGTTGCCAACCGGATTTGCGAGCTGATACGGAGTGCCCCCTTTGAGGTCGATGAGGAGCTTGTTCCGGTTACCATAAGCCTGGGAGTGTCCTGCTACAACAAAGCCGACCGCACGTTGAACGATATCATCAAACGGGCCGATGAAGGGCTGTACAAGGCCAAGGCCGACGGCCGAAACCGGGTGGCCTGGATCTACCAGCCAGGAGCCAGCGAGACGGCCTCCTGAAACTACCAGTATTTTTTTGGTGGTTCTGTTGTGCCGACCCGTCTGATTTCGTCGTCGATTACCTTGAACATGTCACCAAACTCGTTGGTCCAGGCATCTCCTTCATCAAGGGGTGACGGGACCTCGCGTCTCCCCAGGAATACTTCTTCCTCGTCGATAAAAGCAAACCAGTCGAGTGCTCCGGTCATCCAGATTCGTGTGTTCAGTGCCATGGTAGTTTCCTTGTAGGGACGGCCGGTCCGGTCGCCCGATTTTTGGGATGAGGCCACGCCTCGACCCTATGATAGTCGTTGTTTGAAATCGTCATAGCCAAAGCTGCGCACCACCTTCAACTCTCCGTTTTCCGGTTCGAATGTGCAGATGTGTGGATGCTGAATGCCGTTGAACATGGTGGTCTTTACCATCGTATAGTGGGACATGTCGAGAAAAGCCAGTCTGTCGCCGGGGTGGAGCGGTTTGTCAAATGACCAGTCGCCGATCACATCCCCCGCGAGGCAGGACGGTCCTCCCAGTCTGTAGTTGTGCGGTTTCTCTCCGGGATCGAAGCCGCCCTTGATGCCGGGACGGTAGGGCATCTCCAGGATATCGGGCATATGGCAGGTGGCTGAGACATCCAGAATGGCGATTTCCATGCCGTTATTGACCAGGTCCAGTACCTCCCCCACCAGGATGCCGGTGCCGATTGCAACCGCTTCACCCGGTTCCAGGTAGACTTCCACATCATATTTGTTTTTGAAATAGCGGATCAGTTCCACCAGGCCGTCGGTGTCGTACCCCTCACGGGTAATGTGGTGTCCTCCGCCAAAGTTAATCCATTTCATCCGGGGCAGAAAATCGCCGAACTTTTCCTCGAAAGCTCGTGCGGTCCGCTCCAGCGGCTCGAACAGTTGTTCGCAGAGAGTATGGAAATGCAGTCCTTCGACTCCGCTCAGGAACCGTTCGGCGTCCCCTGAGCGGAGTCGAAGGGCGAACTCCGAATACGGAATCCCGAGGCGCGAATTGGCCGCGCAGGGATCATAGATCTCGGTATGACCTTCGGAATGTTCCGGGTTGACTCTCAGGCCTATCGAGACGCGCCCCTGCTCCTTCTGCCACAATGGGCGAAAACGTTCCAATTGGCCAAAGGAGTTGAATACCAGGTGATTGGAGATTCGAAGCAGCTCGACGACGTCACTTTCCTTGAAGGCGGCGGCGAAGCTATGTACCTCCCGGCCAAACTCTTCCCGTCCCAGGCGTGCTTCCCAGGGGGAGCTGGCGCAGACACCGTGCAACGTCTGACGGATCAGCGGGAAGACACTCCACATGGAAAAGGCTTTCAGCGCCAGCAGGATCTTTGCCCCGCTTCTCTGCTGCACGCTGTCCAGGATGGCCAGGTTGTGACGCAAGCGCCCCACGTCTACAACGTAAGCGGGGGATGGGGCGAGCTGGAGGATTTTTTCGATATCAATGCCTGTCACGGTAATCTGTCTCATTTCAATGGGAATGTATGGTGCGTCGATGCAATTGAAACGTTTTCACTCTTATTCTGACATGCCCTCTAATAACCGCAAGACAAAAAGAGCTGCTGAAGAGGTGTCTGCAAACCGGGAACAGCAGCATCCGGCCTGCAGTGCTTGTGTGAGATCGGCGTGGCCTGGGTTACTTTTTCCCGCCAAAGATCCCGAAAATCCCCTTAATACCCTTTTCCCCGATCCCCAGAATACCCTTGCCGACACCTGAAACGGTAGGGATGCCGATTTTTGAGGACAGGGCAGTGGCTACCTGATCAACCAGCGATTGATGGATGGAAAAACGCGGGTTGTCGAGGCTCCCCCTGACCGTGAAGGGGACGGACAATTCGTCCTTGTTGTCTGACAGGAATGATATCAGCGCCCAGGCGGGCACCCCCAACAGCACTCCCTTCGTACTGGAATGATCGAAGGTCAATCCTTTCAGATGCAGCGACCCGGGGGCATTCAGGATACGTTTATCGATGGTCAGCGAACAGGAGGCGGAAAGGGTGCCGGCCGAGACATCCAAGTCGCCTTGCTTGAGAAAATAGGGGCGATAGGGGATGATGTTCAATCCGGACAGATCGAGCTTGAGGTGGCTGTTGAGCCCCTTGGGGGCAAGATCTCCGGCAATCAGCAGATGCCCCCCTCCCTTGCTGGTGAGTTCAAGCCGTACCGGCATTGGCTGTTCCGATATGGGAATGGTAACCGCGCCCGCCGAGAAGGAAATATTCTGCAGCGTCGTCAGGTGATACCGTTCACGGGGATTGCTTACGCCGATGCCCCCCTTGCGTGGCACCTGCCAGTCGAGGAGGTCGATCGTCCCGTTGATGATGCGAATTGCTGCGAGGCGTACCGGCAAAACTGCCGCGGGAGACCCGCCGGGTGCAGCCGGACCGGTCGGCAGGATTTTGGCAAAGGAACCGTCCTGATTTATTTCAGCGAGCAGGTACGGTTTATCAAGAATGACCTCACTGATATCCAGGTGACCGCCGAAGAGCGAAAGGAGGCTGGGGCGGATGACGACGCGACCGAAGGAAAAGCGGGTAGCGAAAGGGCCGGTTCCATGGCGCGCAATCCGGACCTGGTCCAGCTCGATCCGGTTCCAGCGTGCGGCAACATTTCCAATGCTGATATCGGGACCAACGAGAGTCTTGAGACGCGCCTGAACCAGGGTGGTCAGATGAGCATAGCCCCACCAGACAGTGACGCTGGCGATCAAGGTCACTACTAGCAGGGCTATGCCGATATTCCTTTTGAATCCCGTGACAACCTTCGGGGGTACATTTTCTTTCATGTGTTACAGTTCAGGCCATTCACCGCCGTCCACGACAACCGTTGGCAGGCCCATGGGGCCAAGCACATCCAAAAAGAGCTCCGGATCGAACTGCTCCATGTTGAAGACCCCTGCGCCGCGCCATTTCCCGGTCAGCATCATGATCGCGCCGACCACGGCGGGGACGCCGGTGGTGTAGCTGATGGCCTGGGACTGGACTTCCTTGTAGCAGGCTTCATGGTCGCAGATGTTGTAGATGTAGACCTGCTTCTTCTGGCCGTCCTTTGTGCCGCGGGCGATGACGCCGATGCAGGTTTTTCCCTTGGTGAGCGGTCCCAGTGAGCCTGGGTCGGGGAGCAGTGCCTTCAGGAACTGGATTGGCACGATTTTCTGGCCGTTGAACTCAACTTCATCGATACGGGTCATGCCGACGTTCTGCAATACCTCAAGATGCTTCAGGTAGTTGTCGGAGAAGGTCATCCAGAACTGGGCCTTCTTGATGGTCGGGATATGCTTGACCAGCGATTCCATCTCCTCGTGGTAGAGGCGGTAGCAGTTCATCGGCCCGATTCCTTCGGGGAAGTCGAACACCCGCTTGGTGGAAAGCGGGGCGCTTTCAACGAACTGGCCGTTCTCCCAGTGACGGCAGGTGGCGGTCACTTCGCGGATGTTGATCTCCGGATTGAAGTTGGTGGCAAACGGCTGGCCGTGGGAGCCGGCATTGGCGTCGATGATGTCGAGTTCTTCCACCACATCCAGATAATTTTTGGCAGCCAGGGCGGTGTAGACGTTGGTTACGCCCGGATCGAAACCGGAGCCGAGCAGCGCCATCAGACCTTTTTCCCTGAAGCGTTCCTGATAGGCCCACTGCCAGGAATATTCGAACTTGGCGGTGTCGAGCGGTTCGTAATTGGCGGTGTCGAGATAATCGACGCCGGTTTCCAGGCAGGCATCCATGATATGGAGATCCTGGTAGGGGAGCGCCACATTGATCACCAGTTTTGGCTGGAGCTGTTTGATCAAGGCCACCAGTTCGGGTACGTTGTCGGCATCCACCTGGGCGGTGTTAATGCTTCCCCCCAGTTGGGCGGCGATGACATCGCACTTGGACTTGGTGCGCGAGGCAAGAGTGATCTCGCTGAATATATCGCGCCTCTGTGCGCATTTGTGGGTGACAACCTGGCCGACGCCGCCGGCGCCGATGATCAGTACTTTGCTCATTATATTGTTTCCTTCCTGGATGATGGACTTTGTTTTGGAGCAGAACATAATACGTGTATTTGCTCGTTAGCACAATACCTGTAACAGAGCTTTTGCAAAAAGAACTGTCTCAATATTTTGCTTTTTGCGCAGTGTAGACGTGCCGAGGTCGTTCTGTTTACATTCGATGGTTGTGGTCTGAAAACGGTCCAATCAACGCCGCCTTCCAATTTTAGACTCTATGAAAGACTCCAGTCGGTCCAGATTCATCATTGCGTTTATATATCCCGGTTGCAAAGCTATTGCAGTGGAAAACGCCTGTCTGGCATCATCGTCTTTGCCCATCTCGAAATACGCAATTCCAAGATTGTTATAAATAACCGGATTGGCAGGGTCTATATCTATTCCGCGGAGACTCACATCTACCACATCCTGATATCGTTTAAGTTGCAGATACGAATCGGCCAGCATCTCATAAACCGGGCCCAAATCCGGATTAATCTCTATGACCTTCAAAAAGCACTTTGATGCTTCCAAAAAGTTTCCGGAATTCCCGTATGCCGCGCCAAGATTGATCCATGGTCTTTCTTTAGCCGGGCTTTTTATTACCGCATCACTCCAAAGCAGTATCGGTGACTGCCATACCTTGTTTCTATTGTAGGTAAGGGCATACAATAATACGCACCATGCTGAGATACCGATCACAAAGGCCCGGTTGACTCGTGATGATTCGAGCTTTGTACGCAGAAGGTCGATAACACATATCAGAGCCATTATGAACCCGACTGAAGGAAGGTAGGCCCGGTGTTCAGCCATCAGGTCCGGCAATGGAATGAAACTGGAAGATACCGCAAGTGCCAGCAAATACCAACTCACACCGAAAAATATCATAACATAATGTGTATCGTTTCTGTTTCTGAGATAGAGATAAAAGGAATATCCAGTCATGAAAACAAGGATGATGGCCGAACATATAACCTGCCAATGGTAAGGATGCGTGAATAGTTGAGGGTCCGGGTCTACGTTCTGGCCGTATGGTAACAGGTAGAGTCTTAAATATGTAACCACTATGACCAGTTGGCTCAGCGCATAGCTGCTGATCGGAGTATCATAGTAATTTATGATATTGATGGCACTGGAAAGTGTCGGAGACGAATTGTTCTGGGCGCCGCTAACTAAAATAACCATGACAGGAATTACCGGCAGAAGCATTAAGTGTGGAGCGGTTCGCTTGATGACGGTCTTCAGGCCGTTTCCCAGCACCGTAAGCTCCAGCAATATGATCATTATTGGTGCTGTAAACAACGACTCTCTGGTCAGCATGCCCAGCAGCAGCACTACCACGGATATCCAACGCAGGTACCCGCTCTTTTTCCCATGTTGTTGCTGCCGGGTCCACAACAGGTACAACCAGATGGTAGCAAGATAGAAAAAGGCCGCCAGAGAAGCGAATCTCTGCGTGATATAGGTTACCGATTCAGTCTGCATCGGGTGCAGCAGAAATACAAAGGCAGATGCAGCTGGAATAAACCGGGCAGAAAACAGGCCAGGACTCCTGTTTGATGGCATGGAATTCAATAGTAGTTCGATGCACGAAAACACCAGCAGTGTGTTGAGGATGTGAATAAAAATATTGACCGATCTGAAGGCAGCAGGATTGAAACCGCTTATCAGATAATTTATCGAGAAGGTAATGTATGCCACCGGCCTCATCATGAAACTGGTTGTTACATCCTGATTCAGACCCAAATTTTCATCAAGGCTGCTGAATTCCTGTATGTCGAACAGTTTGGCATAGTATTCAAGGTCCTTGAAGAATGGATTGTTCAAGAGGACCATGTTTCCGTCGAACAGGAACTGTGGATAGTTGATAGTATTGGCGTACAACAGGATACCGAACAGGATTATGGCAGAAAGCGTTATTCCACGAAATGATGCATTACTCATTCGATAGTTCTCCGTAGCGCATGGCAGGATACTCCCAAGCAATTATGCAACAGTAAACCGCACGCGGTTGATGCATACAGCGACCTGGAATCAGTGCCTGAAAGGTTTAGAGCCAATTGAATTGTAAAAATAAACAAGGAATCAGCAGGTTGGCGGAGAACGACCAGAGGTTGTGGCTGTTGGTTGATGTGGTGGCGGAATTATCTGAAGAGATATGACACCTGTATTGAATGGTGCAGGTATGATTTGCAGTTGGTGCTGCGATATCATCCCTGATAACTGATCTAGTACACTAACAGTCTTGCAGAATGAAACGGCTGAGTTGGCAAAGGATTTCAGTACTGCGCGGGGTCTGGGCTTGGGGCCAGTATTGTGGTCGAGAAAAGAAAGCCGCATGCCGAGTGTCGTCAGGAAAAACGAAATCAGTATGATGACAAAAAACTGGACTGACCTGTCTAGTTTCAATGTAGCCCCTGCTAACGTGGTATTTGCATGAAAAACAACTGGCAGTGTGCTTCAAGTAATTCTCAAGCCGCTTTCTTAAATCCAAACGACGGCGCATGAGTAATGCCAAGCAGGCCGTCAATAGATAGATCTTCATCAATCAGCGGCCAGTGAATTCCGTACCCGGAAGGAGATATTTCGTAACGTTCACGCTCGGTTTGAGCAGCTTGCAAAAGCCGGGGGGAGACGGTTTTTAGATCTAAATGATGCGTTACCCCATCGACAGTCAATACCATTTCGCCATCCGTGAAGGCAACACGTTGCACATCGTGGTATTTGTTCATCTTCCGCCTCCCTTCTGAAACTGTTCCCATTCCTGCTCGATAAACTCGAAATATTCAAAGATGATTCGCTTTACTTCGCGTCGGTCTCTGCTTGAAATATTATAGGCATATGCCTCTTCAATTGCAAAATTTTCTCTGTCGAGCCAGTATTTGCAATCGATATCGCCTTTTTTGCAGTGAATGTGGATCGGCTCATTGCCTTCGTTAGCATAAAAGAAAAAACGCCAGCCCATGATGAGAAGAATTGTCGGCATCTACTCGCCCAGATACGTATAACCGAGCAGGGTCCGGTCCAGCAGTTCGATAAAGTGGCTGCTCTCCTCGATGGAAATCTTCTTTGTTGCCACGCTTTTTTCCAGATTGTCCCTGACGCGCTTAAGGATCTCCGGACCTTTGTACTGGACGTACTTCAAGGTTTCCCACGTCGCATCACCGTTGATGACGGTGTCGATCATGTAGCCGGTCTTCTTGTTGAAGGTGATGTGGACGGCGTTGGTATCTCCGAACAGGTTGTGCAGGTCACCCAGGATCTCCTGATACGCGCCGATCAGGAAGAAGCCGATGTAGTAGTCTTCGTCCTTCTTGATCTTATGCAGCGGCAGGTATTTTGAACGGCCGTTTTCGCCGACGAAGCTGGTGATTTCGCCGTCCGAGTCACAGGTGATGTCTGCTATCGAAGCCATGACATCCGGCTTCTGGTGGAGGCGCTGTATCGGCACAATCGGGAACAGTTGGTCGATTGCCCAGGAATCCGGGATCGACTGAAACAGCGAAAAGTTGGCGAAGTAGGTCTGCCGCATGGAGAGTTGGAAGTTTTGCAGCTCCTCCGGAATCGGCTTGATCTTCTCGACGATGCTGTTGATCTTCTTGATGATCTTTGAGTAGAGCCATTCGGCAATAGCACGGTCGTTGAGCGTCAGGTAGCCGAGGTTGAAGAGGCTGACGGCTTCGTTGATCAGTTGCAGCGTGTCGTGGTAATCCTCCCGCAGGGAGTAGCGATCGATGCTTTTGTAGATATCCATCAGCTTTTTGACCGTCGGCGCTACTTTTTCCGACTGGGCAAGGATCTCTTCGAAGTCGGGCATCAAATGCTGGGTGTTGGTGTTGAGTACGTTGGTGACCAATACCGAGTAGTGCGCAACCGTTGCCCGTCCGGATTCTGAGATGATGTTGGGGCACTCGACACCCGCTTCGTCACAGATGTTCTTGATCTGGTAGATGACGTCGTTGGCATATTCTTCAATGGTGTAGTTGACGCTGGAAAAATAGCTCGATTTGGAGCCGTCGTAGTCTACACCCAGACCGCCGCCGATATCGAGGAATTCAATGCCGACGCCCAGCTTTTTCATCTCGGTGTAGACACGGGCCACTTCGATCAGGGCGGTTTTGATCTTGTCGATTTTGGTGATCTGGCTGCCGATATGCGAGTGGAGCAGTTTGACGGAGCCGAGCATTCCCTGATCATCCAGCATCCGGATAGCGGCGATGATCTCCGACATGCGCAGGCCGAACTTGGCATCTTCCCCACCGGACGTTGCCCATTTGCCGGTTCCTTTCGAGGACAGCTTGACGCGGATTCCCAGCTTGGGAGTGATGCCGGTCCTCTTGGAAATTTCAATGATCTTTTCCAGTTCGAACAGTTTTTCGACTACCAGCGTGATGTCAAAACCGATCTTGGTGGCATACAGCACGGTCTCGATATATTCGGCATCCTTGTAGCCGTTGCAGATGATCGGCAGGTTGTTGCCGCTGGAGATCGAAATCCCCGCCACCAGTTCCGGTTTTGAGCCGACTTCAAGTCCGATGTTATAGCGTTTTCCGTAGGCAGCGATGGCTTCCACCACTTGGCGCTGCTGGTTTACTTTGATCGGGTAGAATGTCTGATATTTGGCCGGATAATCATTTTCTTGAATGGCGCTTTTAAAAACCCGGTTGATCGAGGCGATGCGCCCCTGCAGCACGTCCATGAAGCGAAGGAGAATAGGGGGCTTGATTTTTCGCTTGATCAGATCGTCCACAAGCATTCGCAGGTCGATGGCTTGCTTGGAATTTGACGAGGGGTGGACGCAGATGTTCCCCTTCTTGTTGATCGAGAAGAGATCAGCGCCCCAATTGTCGATATTGTAAATCTTGGCAGATTCACTGATGGACCATTTTTCCATGACCTGTCCCCCACGTTCCGGTTAGTCTCAATCGAATAAACTATCTTTTTTATTGCATAGATGGCTCAAAGTCAAATTTTAATTCATATGCAGCCTGAACCCTGGCTCAGGATACGTAGTTTATCTCTGCACACCGACGCATAAAATGGCTTCCAACTCTTTCTGCGGAATGTCTGCCTTGACTTTGCCGGATGGAATGATTACCTTCGCACTAATTGAGACACTTCGATACATTACCTCATTTTCAGGTGCCCATATGCCACGATTTTCAGGCAGGAAACCGTTTACACAGGAGATCTTCAACCGTCATGTCGGCGAGTTGCGCAGCCTGCTGCATGCACTTGAACTGAGGGACTCTTTCGAAGACAATGAAACCAGGCCGAAGATGGATATGTATGAAACGTGCCAGGACATTATCATCGAGTTTGATCTGCCCGGTTTTACCATTGATGCAATCACTTTGAAGATGAGCGGCTTGACGCTGATTCTCGAAGCCTGCAAACCGAGAGAACAGAACGAAGGTAAATTCATATGCGTGGAACGGAGCCATGGTTTGTTTCACCATGCGGTTAATATTCCCGGAAACGTCGATACAAGTGCTATCAGGGCGGAATATCGTCGAGGGGTGCTGCGGGTTATTTGTCCAAAAAGCTGTGAGCGGCTGGTGCCCATAAAGGAGATTTAGATTGATAGAGATAGAAAATGATAGCGACCAGGGTTCGGAAGAACTGAAAATTCCAGATGTATTGCCGCTACTGCCGATTCGGGATGTCGTCGTATACCCGTTTATGATTATTCCGCTCTTTGTCGGGCGGGAAATGTCGGTAAAAGCTGTGGATAGCGCTCTGGCAGGTGATCGTATGATCCTGCTGGCCACTCAGCACGATGTTGGTGATGAAGATCCACCTGCCGATAAAATCTATGAAGTCGGTACGGTTGCCATGATCATGCGGATGCTCAAACTTCCGGATGGACGGGTTAAGATTCTTGTTCAAGGATTGGCCAAGGCCCGCATTACGGAATATGTTTCCGACAAACCGTTTTACACGGTTCGGGTTGAGCGTCAGAATGATACGCCGGTTGTGGACATTTCGCTTGAAACCGAGGCGTTGATTCGAACTGTGCGCGAGCAGTTGTCCAAGGTTATGGAGCTTGGCAAGCAGATCTCTCCCGAGGTGATGGTGATCATGGAGAACATCCAGGATCCTGGCAGCATGGCTGATCTGGTCTCCAGCAATCTCGGCCTGAAAGTCGCGGATGCCCAAGCCCTGCTTGAAATCAATGATCCAATTATTCGTCTGACCAAGGTTAATGAACTACTGAACCGCGAGGTTGAACTGCTCAGTGTGCAGGCCAAAATCCAGAACGCCGCACGCGAGGAAATGGGCAAAAATCACAAGGAATACTATCTGCGCGAGCAGATGAAAGCTATTCAGAGCGAACTGGGTGACAACGAAGGGAAAGAGGATCTTGCCGAAATCAGAAAAGCGATAGAGGCGGCCAAAATGCCGGAGGCGGTTCAGAAGGAGACGCTCAAACAGCTGGGACGCCTGGAAAATATGCATCCGGATGCCGGAGAAGCCAGCATCGTCAGAACCTATCTGGACTGGATGGTTGAGCTCCCCTGGAGCAAATCCACCCGCGACAGCCTGGATATCGTCCGGGCCAAGACGATTCTGGACAATGACCACTATTATCTGGACAAGATCAAGGAGCGTATCCTGGAGTTTCTGGCGGTACGCAAGCTGAAGAAAAAAATGAAAGGGCCGATTCTCTGTTTTGTCGGTCCTCCCGGTGTCGGAAAAACTTCGCTTGGCAAGTCGATAGCCCGTGCCATGAATCGCAAATTTGTCCGCATTTCACTGGGGGGCGTGCGTGATGAAGCCGAAATCCGGGGGCATCGCCGCACCTATATCGGCGCCATGCCGGGGCGTATTCTGCAGGGATTGAAACAGGCCGGCGCCAACAATCCGGTCTTCATGCTGGATGAAATCGACAAGCTGGGCTACGATTACAAAGGGGACCCTTCGTCGGCACTTCTTGAGGTACTCGATCCGGAGCAGAACCACTCCTTCTCCGATCATTACATCAACCAGTCCTTTGATCTCTCGAACGTGATGTTCGTGGCTACCGCCAACCAGATGGATCCGATTCCCTCGGCTCTGCGGGACCGGATGGAGGTCATCAATCTGGCCGGTTACACCGAAGAGGAAAAGCTGCAGATTGCCAAACGCTACCTGGTCCCGCGACAGATCAAGGAAAACGGGCTCAAAGACAAACATATCAACTTTGACGATGAAGCGATCAGTGAGATCGTCTCAAAATATACCCGTGAAGCCGGTCTGCGCAATCTTGAGCGGGAAATCGGCAAAGTCTGCCGGAAGGTGGCCCGGAAAGTGGCGGAAGGGAACCCGCGCACCGTCAAGGTGACCGTCAAGACTTTGCACAGTTATCTTGGCGCTCCGAAGTATGTACGTGAGGAAGATCTCGACAAGAATGAGATCGGGGTCGTCAACGGCCTGGCCTGGACGCCGGTGGGAGGAGAGATCCTGCATATCGAGGCAAGCCTGATGGTTGGTAAATCGGCTTTGACGCTGACCGGTCAGTTGGGTGACGTGATGAAAGAGTCTGTCCAGGCTGCGCATTCCTACATCCGCGCTCATGCCGCGGCACTGCATCTCAAGCCGGAAATATTTCAGGACCATGAAATTCACGTGCATGTTCCGGCTGGCGCCATACCCAAGGATGGCCCTTCGGCAGGTGTTGCCATGACCGTGGCGCTGGTTTCGATTCTTTGCCACATCCCGGTGAAAAAGGATGTCGCCATGACCGGGGAAGTGACACTGCGCGGCAAAGTGCTTCCGATCGGAGGGCTTAAGGAAAAGATACTGGCGGCTGTCCGCTCGCGAATGCGGCTGGTGATCATCCCTGAACAAAACAAGAAGGATCTGGAGGATATTCCGCCGGAAATCTTGAAAAAGGTCAAAATTATTGCGGTTTCAGAAGTTGAAGAAGCTCTCAAGCTCGCTTTGGAAAAATATCCGCCGCCTGCACCCGCTTCTGAGGGGAAACAGCCCAAAAAGGCGCGTTCTGCAACCTCCGCCACCAGGGGCGCCCGTATTCCGGCGGGAGCATAAGAGGAACGTTCATTGATCCGGAGGTGATTCATGTCAGAGCAGGTCATCCATGCCGCATCCTGGTTGATAAACCCCGAGGCCCCGCCTGTTGCAGGCGGGGCCTTGCTCGTTCGCGACGGAGTTATTGCTGACGTGGGGCCTCTGCACGTGCTGCGGAAAGCATATTCCGCGCCGGTGTTCGATTACCCCGGCTGCGTCCTGCTCCCCGGCTTTGTCAATGCCCACACCCACCTCGAATTAACCCACTTTCCTTCCTGGCGGCTTCGATCCCAGGTTGATTACAATCCGCGCCGGTTTACCGACTGGATCATCCAGTTAATCAAGATAGCGCGAGGACTGACTCCCGAGGATTATCCCCCCTCGATCCGGGAGGGGGTGCGGATGTGCCTGGAATCGGGAACTACTGCGATTGGCGACGTTGTGACCAATCCGGCAATGGCTGAGCTGTACTATGACTCTTACCTTGCCGGACGACTCTATTTTGAGCTCCTCGGTCAGGAACAGAGCCATTTTACCGGTAAACTTGCCGATGCAGTAGCTGCTGTACAGCGCGGAGAGTCTCAGGCACTGTTGTCCGGTCTCTCCCCCCATTCACCCTATACGATTGCGCCAGAATATATGGCTACAATTCGAGACGTTTCCGCATCCCACTCCCTGCCGCTCGCAATCCATCTTTCCGAGTCCCGTTCAGAAGCAGACTTCATGTTTGATGGGACGGGAGAGCTGGCTTCCGAATTCTACCCCTTTGTCGGCTGGGAGCGCTTTCTGGGGCATGCGGCCCGCTGTAGTTCCACGGAACTGCTCGATCGTTATGGACTGTTGACACCGGCTTCCCTGGCGATCCATTGCGTCCACGTTTCCGTTGCCGATGCGCGTATTCTCAAGTCACGCGGTGCACACATTGTGCTTTGCCCGCGCAGTAATGAACTGTTGGATGTCGGCCGTGCCCCGGTCCACCTTTTTACTAAGTTAGGGATTCCTCTGGCACTTGGCACCGACTCGCTGGCCAGCAACAATTCGCTTTCCCTGTGGGATGAACTGCGCTTTGCCCTGGAGATCTTTCCGAACGATCTTACGGAGCAGGATGTGTTTAGAATGGTTACGACCGGTAGCGCTGCAGCTCTCGGTATCTCTGCATCGTGCGGTTTGTTGGAGATCGGCAGACGTGCGGACTTCCAGGTGGTCGGGAATTGTGATGGTGACGAAGGCGGGGTGCTGGAACGGGTTATGCGCGAGGGCATCCTTCGGGAACTCTTTCTTGGCGGGGTGCGCTATGAGGGGGGGACCTCAAGCGGCGTATAACTGCTGTCTGCACAATTGTTTTAAAGAAATATTCTCAAACTTTTCTTCAGCCTTTCTTTAACCGTTTTTCCTCCAGAATCATATCGATTGCCAGCAGAAAAACCCCGACACAGATCAGAGAATCAGCCACGTTAAAGGCCGGCCAGTGGTGCCGGTACCAGTGCGCATCCAGAAAATCGATTACTTCTCCCAGGCGGATACGGTCGATCAGGTTGCCGACCGCACCTGAAAAAATCAAGGCCAGTGAAATATGTGCCATCCTCTGGTCGTCACGAAGTCTGCGAAAGGCAATGAGAATAACGAGGGCAGCAATGATTGATACGGTGATAAAGAACGGCAGTCGCCACGATGCGTGGGAGAGGAAGCTGAAGGCGGCCCCCTTGTTCCTGACATAGGTGAGGTGAAAGAAGTTTTCAATAATCGGAATCGAGTCGAACAGCTGCATACTGCGATCAACAATGACCTTGGTGATCTGGTCTATGATTATGCCAACGATGGCGATAGCGGCGAACAGGGTGTATCGAGATTTCATGGAGTAATTCCGTGCATCCGGGGCACAGTGTCGTCTACTGCATCTTCCGGGGGGATGATGGTGGCGCGGTTGCGGCCACTGTTTTTCGATGCGTACAAACCGCGATCGGCCAGGTCAACCAGCGCTTCCCAATTGTCGTAGCCATTTACTTCAATCTGGCTGGCAACGCCGCAGCTGAGAGTGACAAAGCGGTGCGGACTCATTTCGTGCGGAATGTTCATCTCCGCCAGACCGGCCAGAGTACGGTCGGCCAGAATCAGGGCGCCATAGAGTGTTGTTTCCGGCATGATCAACAATATCTCTTCACCGCCGTAGCGATAGAGCCGGTCACAGGTCCGAATGCTTTTTTGGAGATATTCGGAAATCCGCCGCAGAGCGATGTCGCCCCCCTTGTGGCCGTAACAGTCATTGTAGAGTTTGAAATGATCGACATCGAAGAGCGCTACCGAGTAAGAGCGGTTATAACGGAGCGCCTGGCTGTGAGTATGTTCCAGGTCAACTTCCATGGCGCGGCGATTGCCAAGGCCGGTCAACGAATCAACCAGCGAAAGAGATCTGAGTTGTTCGTTGGCCCGCACCAATTCCTGGGTGCGCTCTGTTACGGAGCGTTCAATGATTTCGTTCTGATTTTCATACACCGTGAAAAGAGACTTGGCCAGGTCGGACTGGGTTACCAGGCCGATCAGGTGACCGGACGTGTTGACGACCGGGAGGTGGCGAATCTTTTGGGATGACGAAATTACCAGCGCTTCGAACAAGGTGGTAGCCTCGGAAACAGTTGCCACCGGGACTGACATGACATCGGCTACCCGCATTGGGCACTGTGGCCGGTCAGTGATGAACAGGCCCATCAGGCGAACGATGTCCCGCTCTGTGATGATGCCGATCGGCATGTCGTTTTCAACAACGACCATGCAGGAATAGCGGTTATCAATCATGCTCTGAATAATGTCAGACAGGTAGGCGCTCGCGGTTGTGCTGGTTACACAGGCAGTCATGAGCGACGATATTAAAATATCAGAGTGCATATCCATTCCCCTTTTGCAGCGGCTGTTCAACCCGACCTGTCTTTACGTAACGGCAATCGTGCATTTCGGGCAGATGGTAGGGTGTTCGGCATTCGACCCCAACTCTTCGCTGTAATACCAGCAGCGCTCGCATTTCACGCCCGGTGCGGCGGTAACCTGAACTTTCAGCCCTTCCACCGTTTCCGATGCCCAGAAGTCGCCGGTCAGCTCCTGTGTCAGCGTTGCTTTCGACACGATAAAGATGCTGTTCAGCTCGGCGGAGTACTCCGTGAGGAAGGCAAACAGTTCCGGTTCGGCGGAGATAGTTACCGCAGCGTCCAGCGAATGGCCGATTGTTTTGGCGACCCTGGCCAGTTCCAGCGCTTTTGACACATCGGCGCGTACCTTGATGATGCGCTCCCAGCGTGCAACCAGAGCGTCGTCCTGCCACTCCGGATGCCGGACGGGGAATGCTGCCAGATGCACGCTTTCTTCCCGCTCTCCCGGCATGAACTGCCAGACTTCGTCAGTTGTGAATGAAAGCACCGGTGCAAGTGTGCGCACCAGCGTGTCCAGAATCTGATACATGACGGTTTGGGCGCTCAAGCGCTCCAACGAATCCTTCTTGCTGGTGTACATCCGGTCTTTAAGGATGTCGAGATAGAAGGCGCTCATTTCTGTCGTACAGAACCCGTTGACTTCCTGATAAATGACATGGAATTCCAGTTCCTGGTAGGCGACGAGTACCCGTGCTTTCAGTATTTCAAGCTGGTGCAGGGCCCACCGGTCGATTTCCGGCATATCTGCAAATGGCACCGATTGGGTAGCCGGATCAAAATCGTTGATATTGCCGAGAATGTAGCGGCACGTGTTCCTGATGCGGCGATACGCTTCCGCAACCCTTGTCAGGATCTCCTGGGATATGCGGGTGTCGTCCTGATAATCCATGGCGGCTACCCAGAGGCGCAGGACATCGGCGCCGAACTTCTTGATGACATCTTCCGGGGCAACGACATTGCCAACGGATTTGCTCATCTTGCGCCCCTGGCCGTCCAGCACGAAGCCGTGGGTCAAAACGCTCTTGTACGGTGCAACTCCCCGGGTGCCGACGCTCTCCAGCAGGGACGAATGGAACCAGCCGCGGTGCTGGTCGCTTCCCTCCAGATACATGTCGGCGGGGGAACGCAGGGTGGCACTCGGTTCCAGCACGGCTGCGTGGGAAACACCCGAATCGAACCAGACGTCAAGAATATCGTTTTCCTTTTCAAACGTTGCCGCTCCGCATTTCGGGCAGACCGATCCGGCAGGGAGCAGCTGTTCGGCGCTCCAGTCGAACCAGACATCGGAGCTTTCCTTTTTGAATATCTCCGCGATGTGATCCATGATGGTGCCGTCGGCGATGTATTCGCCGCAGGATGTACAGGAGAACGCGGTAATCGGTACACCCCACGAACGCTGACGTGACACGCACCAATCGGGACGATTCTCAATCATGCCGTAGATCCGTTCGCGCCCCCATTTCGGAATCCACTCTACCTGGTCGATGGCTTTCAGCGCCTTTTCACGCAGGTCGTTGGCCTTCATGCTGATAAACCACTGCTCGGTGGCTCGGAAGATGATCGGTTTTTTGCATCTCCAGCAGTGCGGGTAGGAATGGCTGATTTTTGAGGTCTGGAGCAACGCCTCAACTTCGATCAGTTTGTCGATCACGCTCTGATTGGCGGGAAAAACCTGCTGGCCGCCGAAAAATTCGACAGTTGGCAGATATTTGCCATGATTATCGACCGGGTTGTAGATCTCAAGCCCTTCCTTCAGCGCCAGTTCATAATCCTCCTGGCCGTGGCCGGGGGCGGTGTGGACGCAGCCGGTACCAGCTTCCAGGGTGACATGCTCACCAAGCAGCACGATTGAATCACGGTCATAAAAAGGGTGCTTGCACCGTTTGCGTTCCAGTACCCCCGCCTTGAATGTTGCGATGACGCTGCCGGTCAGGCCGACTGTTTCCAGGAACGAGTCCTTGAGCCCTTCCGCGACAATCAGAACACCTTTCTCCGTTTCCAGCGCAACGTAATCGAACTCGGGATGGAGCGCTACCGCCAGGTTGGCGGGAATTGTCCAGGGGGTTGTCGTCCAGATGACGATATACGCCTGTTTTCCGGCCAGCGCGGGTATAACGGCTGACATGTCATCCTGCAGGGCAAAGCGGACGTAAATGGAGGGGGATGTGTGGTCGGCGTATTCTACTTCGGCCTCGGCCAGCGCCGTTACACATGACGAACACCAGTGCACCGGTTTGCGGCCGCGGTACAGCCCGCCGTTATGGGCAAAGCGGGCCAGTTCTGCGGCAGTCAAGCCTTCGTACTCGTAGTTCATGGTCAGGTACGGCTTGTCCCAGTCTCCCAGAATACCGAGGCGTTTGAATTCTTCTTTCTGGATATCAACGAACTTTGCAGCATAGGTGCGGCATTCCTTGCGCATCTCCAGTTTGCTGATCTGATGTTTCCGTGATCCCAGGTTTTTTTCCACCTGCAGCTCAATCGGCAGACCGTGACAATCCCACCCCGGAACATAGGGAGCGCGGAAGCCTTCCATGCGCTTGACTTTGAGCACGATGTCCTTGAGGGTCTTATTGAGCGCATGGCCGATATGGATATGGCCGTTGGCGTACGGAGGGCCGTCATGCAGAACATAAAGTGGTTTGTCTTTGCCCTGCTCTTCGAGTTTGGCATACAGGCCGTTCTGCTCCCACTTGGCGAGCATTTCCGGCTCCCGTTGATTCAGGTTGGCCTTCATCGCAAAATCCGTCTGTGGCAGGTTGAGGGTGTCTTTATATTCCATGGGATGCGTTCTCCGTTTCAGATTCGTTAAAACTGCACTAAACTACAGATATGAAGCCGGAATGTCAAGGGATCGGGGTTTGATCGGGGCGGTGTTCCGGGCAAAAGGACGTTTGCTATGCCGAGCCGGTTGGTGGGGCGTGATTTGCGATCATATTGCCGGTTTTAGCTCGGCAGTTCATCTCCTGCAATCGGTGGAAGTTTTTTGACCGAATCAAGAACGCTCAACGCCTTTTCCATGTCAGCACGTTTGGCGCGTTCCATGAAAAACGCTTCTGTCTTCAAAGCAGAAACTTTTTCAGCGAGAGCCAGAACGATAAACTGGTTAAGTGACACATTGTCTTCGCGGGCAAGTTCTTTGGCATAACCAGCAAGTGAATCAGGGATGCGAAGGGCGTATTGGCTCATATTATGGCTCCTGTCAACTTGATACATTCAGCCGGTGTTATTAACTTCAGAGCAAAACGGTTGGCTGCATCAGCAAAATCTTTGGTGTTAAATGTAACCAGTGCATCAGCACCGGCATTCAAAGCAGTTTCCAAAACCATTTCATCATTCTGATCACGCAATTGAGGTCTCCAGAGAAAATTCAGGTGAACCGGTTCCACATGGGCAGCCAAGGTGTCCAGCACAATGTCAAGATTCTCAAGCGAAATTCCGTGCCGTAACCTGATTTGAGGCCGTTTGACCACCGCCTCATACTCCAGCCAGAGAGCTGGCGATGCCAATAGTCTTATTCTGTCCGCCAAGGCCCAACGAATCAGGAGGTGGGACGCACCGTCACGATTGCACAGGGCGGTTACCAGAACATTGGTATCGAGAACAAGTCTAAATATCATATTACAGACAATATCATATATGGAATGGTCAGGCAAACAGATTGTAATTTCTGAATTACTTACAAACAGGAGTTTTCAGAATAAACCTGGTCAAATTGATTGAAATTTGTGCCCATGACGTATTGTGTCTCATTCCCGTGTTACCCTTTTTCCCACGCTGCTTATTACAAAAATAACCTTAGTAATGGTTTATAAGTCTTGTCTAAATTAGGCAAAATCTGCTATGGCAATTCAGGCTGGATCGTATCCTCGCTCCATCAGAAAGGCGCAAAAATGGAAGATCTCTCTCCCTCAGATTTAAAAACGATCATGCACTCCAAACGGGCAAACATGTACTACCTCCAGCACTGTCGCGTCTTGGTCAACGGCGGTCGTGTCGAGTATGTAACCGAGGAGGGCAAGGACTCACTGTACTGGAATATCCCCATTGCCAATACCACCTCCCTGTTACTTGGTACCGGCACATCAATTACGCAACTGGCGATGCGGGAGTTGGCAAAAGCCGGTGTGCTGGTCGGTTTTTGTGGCGGTGGCGGAACACCCTTGTTCGCGGCAAACGAAGTGCAGGTCGATGTCTCCTGGCTGACGCCGCAAAGTGAATACCGGCCAACTGAGTATCTGCAACATTGGGTGAGCTTCTGGTTTAACGATGAAAAACGCCTTGCGGCTGCCAAAGCGTTTCAGCTCGTGCGGCTTACACAGATTGAAAAGCAGTGGCTCAGCCCCCGCATGCAGCGTGAGGACGGGTTTACGGTCAACCGTGAACAGCTTGTTTCGTTGCTGAACAGTACCAGGGTGGCATTGGACCAGTGCCACAACAACAACGATATACTTGCCCAGGAAGCCGCTCTTACCAAGGCACTCTACAAAATAGCGGTCAACACGGTCAAATATGGTGACTTTACCCGGTCCAAACGAGGCTCGGGCACAGATGTTGCCAATCGTTTTCTGGATCACGGCAACTATCTTGCCTATGGGTTGGGCGCTACGGCGGCATGGGTACTCGGTTTGCCGCATGGTTTGGCGGTGCTGCACGGTAAAACCCGGCGGGGTGGCCTGGTCTTTGATGTCGCCGACTTAATAAAAGACGCCCTGATTTTACCGCAAGCCTTTATAGCTGCCATGCAGGGTGAAGATGAACAGGAATTCCGGCGCCGCTGTACCGAAGGGTTTAACCAGGCAGAGGCGCTGGATGTGATGATCGATACCATCAAAGACGTCGCCGAATCGCTCAGTGAGGTGGGCAAATGAATGTCATGTTTGTCTCCCAGTGCAGCAAGCGAGCGTTGGTGGAAACCCGCCGTATTCTGGATCAGTTTGCGGAGCGCAAAGGGGAACGTACCTGGCAAACTGCCATCACACAGCAAGGTTTGACGACTTTGCGGAAGATGCTGCGCAAAACAGCCAAACGTAACACCGCCGTGGCCTGTCACTGGATAAAATCCGCCAACCGGACGGAGCTGTTGTGGATTGTCGGCAGCCTGCGGGAGTTTAACGAACAAGGCACGGTGCCCACCAACTCCACCGGGCGAGATGTCCTGAAATCGCAACGTGAAAACCAGTGGCATACGGCGGAGGTGATTTCGCTGCTGGCGGCTATTGCCGGGCTTTTTCATGATTTTGGGAAGGCGAATCTGTTGTTTCAACAGAAACTTAAACCAAACCATAGCGGCAATATATCTGAACCGTATCGCCACGAGTGGTTGTCGTTACGTATGTTTCAGGCGTTTGTCGAAGAAATGACTGACCGGCAGTGGCTTGAGAAGCTGAGCACGATCAGTGAGAGTGATGAGCAGAGTTTGCTGGAGGCGCTGATTAAAGATGAACCGGGCACAGCCGGAAACCCGTTTAAGACCCTCCAGCCGTCATTCGCTCGCACAATTGGCTGGTTGCTGGTTTCGCATCACCGCCTGCCGAAGTGGGATAAAACCCCTGACAACTCCAATGCGCCACGGCTAGGCCAGATTGACAGCTGGATGGAAAGCAGCAGGTGGTTCGGCCCTTCCTGGAATTCGCCCCAGTGTTGCCGCGAAAAATGGTCACCAAAAGACAAACTAGCGGTGTGGGAATTCGCAGGAGGCACTCCCTTGCGCAGCAAGACCTGGCGGGCCAAGGCACATGCCGTGGCAAACCGGGCTTTAAAACAGCAGGATGTCGTCCGTGGCGATAAAGACTGGATGGCCGACCCGTTTACCATGCATCTGGCTCGCCTGTTTCTGATGCTCTCCGACCATCACTATTCGGCTCATGATGTGACCCTTGTCTGGCAGGACGGCGATTATAACGTGTATGCCAATACAGACCGCGAGACAAAAAAGGTAAAACAAAAACTCGATGAACATCTGGTTGGTGTTGGTCACAACGCGGTATTGCTGGCGAAAGGGTTGCCGTCACTCAGGCAATCGCTACCGGCAATCACGCGGCATAAAGGCTTTAAGAAACGCAGCGAGAATCCTGACTTTCGCTGGCAGGACAAAGCCTATGAACTTGCCTGCGGCGTTAGGGAACGTTCTGCCGGGCACGGTTTTTTTGGCGTCAACCTGGCCTCGACCGGTTGCGGCAAAACATTTGCCAATGGCCGCATCATGTATGGTCTGGCAGATGAAAAGTCAGGCTGCCGTTTCAGCATCGCCCTTGGTCTGCGCACCCTTACTTTGCAAACGGGGGATGCGCTGCGTAAGCGGCTGGGGCTGGATGATGACGATCTGGCGGTGTTGATCGGTTCACAGGCTGTGCGGGAACTGCATGATTTCAATAACGACCATGAAAAGCTGGCCGGTTCTGAATCGGCGGAAGAACTGTTTGCCGAAAACCAGTATGTCAGCTATGAAGGCGCGCTTGATGATAGTCGTCTCAATCAGTGGCTGCTGAAAACGCCGAAACTTCACCAGCTGGTGAGCGCGCCAATTCTGGTCAGCACCGTTGACCACCTGATTCCGGCAACCGAAGGCGAACGGGGCGGCAAGCAAATCGCGCCCATGTTGCGACTCCTTACCTCCGATCTGGTGCTTGATGAGCCGGACGACTTTGATCTTGCCGATGTGCATGCTTTGACCCGTCTGGTGCATTGGGCAGGTCTGCTTGGCTCGCGGGTTTTGCTTTCCTCTGCCACGCTGCCGCCGGCGCTTGTTCGGTCGCTCTTCGATGCCTATTCCGCCGGTCGTCGGGCTTATCAGAATGCGTGTGGCGAGCCGGGTCGGGCACTGAATGTGTGTTGTGCCTGGTTTGATGAAAACGGAGTTGAGCAAAGTGATCATGGTGAGCTGGCAACTTTTGCCGAGGCGCATGGGCGTTTTGTGCAAAAACGGGTGGAGAAGCTGGTAAAGGCCACACCGGTTCGCCAGGCTGAACTGTTGACGGTTAATGCCGAGCAACCA
>JBAYTT010000032.1:0-26561 GCA_041675485.1 Pelobacteraceae bacterium
AACAGTATATCTCGGAGCCAGTGGTGTCATTGTACAGCCAACCAGCAATAACAAATGTATAGGTAATAAATAGTGCAGAAAAAATTTCATCTCTTTTTCCTCCTCCTGGGTAATTGTGCCCACTATGGATCACTCAGACTTTATAAGTTCAATTTCTTGTCGTATGACATTAAAAACATATACATTTAACTCGTAGTCCGACGTTCGCACGAGGCGATATGCTGCGTGAAAAACATAACTCGACCTACCTTACTCCTACACTAATGTTGCGCATATCGCTTCACTTACCCACCGCGACAGCGCGGCAAACTCTTCCAGAGAGAGCGTTTCCCCCCTTCTGCGGCCGTCAATGTGACACACCTGCAGCAACTCGTTGCAATCAACACTCTTGGCGAATTCGGCTGATTTAAGGCAGTTGATCAACGTTTTGCGGCGCATGGAAAAAGCACTTTTTACGACACTCCTGAACACCTCCTCGTCACCGACGTCTGCTCGCGGTTCTGAACGGGGAATGAAATTCAATACGGCAGAATCGACTTTGGGACTTGGATGAAAACTGCCGGGATGCACCACAAATGCCCGGGTGATGTCAAACCACAATCCGAGCAGCACGGTAGTAACTCCGTACGCGGAGCAGTCGGGAGGCGCGGCCAGACGATCACCAACCTCCTTTTGCAGCATGAGGGTCATGCGGGCCAGCCGGCCATGGACATTGTATAGACGAAACAGAACCTCGGTCGAAATGTTATAGGGAAGGTTCGCAACGACATTCCATTTTTGAGGAGTTTCCGAGAGAAGCGCATCAAGATCTACCTTCAGTACATCCCCGTCAATGACCGTAACATGCTGATTATCTTTGAGCTGATCCTGATGCCAGGCTGCCAGCGCATGGTCGAATTCAATCAAGACGAGTCGCCCGGCACGCTCGGCAAGATGCGTTGTCAGAGCGCCCCGCCCCGGCCCGATCTCAAGGACCGGCTGACCAGGCTGGATATCCGCTGCTTGAATAATTTTGTCAATGACGTTGCCATCAACCAGAAAATTCTGACCAAGTGATTTAAGAGGACGTCGGACTGCACTCATTTCAAGGATTCCTTTATACTGTCCATATTCCAGGTTGCGGTAACGTCCAGTTCCAGAGGTGAAGCAATACCGTGCGAGAGATAATAGTCTCCGGAAACCGCCAGCATGGCTGCATTATCGCCACACAAGGAAGGGTCCGGGATGAAAAGGTCAACACCAAGCTGTTCGCAGAGCGCCGCCATGCGACTCCGCAGGCCGCTGTTGCAGGCCACCCCTCCTGCAACTACCAGGCGGGTTGCGCCGCTCTGACGAATGGCCGCCTCGGTTTTTGCCGCCAGGACATGGCACACCGCCTCCTGGAATGAAGCGCATAGATCGTCTGCTCCCTGACTCGGAATCGCAACCGGGTGCTTTGCCACCTGCTGCAGCACTGCCGTCTTCAGGCCGCTGAAGCTGAAGTTGAGTGTACCGTCATGAAGCAGCGGCCTCGGCAAACGAATTGAATCCGGATTGCCGTTACGGGCCATACGATCGATCATAGCTCCGCCGGGATAGGGCATCCCCATTATTTTGGCGGATTTGTCATAGGCCTCTCCGGCGGCATCATCAATGGTTCTGCCAAGGGTTGTGTATCTGCCGAACCCTTCAACATGATACAGGTGGGTATGCCCCCCTGACACGACCAGTGCCAGAAAAGGGAATTCAACCTCTTGTTCCAGAAAGGAAGCGAACAGGTGACCTTCGATGTGATGCACGCCGACAAAAGGGATTTTTCTCGCAACAGCGATCGCTTTTGCCGCCGAAAAACCGACCAGAAGCGCGCCGGACAGACCGGGTCCACGGGTAACGGCGACCCCTTCAAGCTCTTCCATACCGACTTCCGCTTCGAAGAGTGCCTGACTGATAACCGGGGCCAATGCCTCCAGATGCTTTCGGGAAGCAATTTCCGGTACAACCCCGCCATACGCGGCATGGGTGGCAATCTGGGAAGAAACGATGTTGGAGAGGATGTCACGACCGTCGCGGACAACCGCGGCGGCCGTTTCATCACAGGATGTTTCGATGGAAAGAAGAAGCATTCAAAAAAGCCTTGTGGATACGCGACTGATCACAGCAGATTGGCTGCAAGCTCGGCCAGTTCGGACCGCTCGCCTTTGGTCAGCGTAACGTGTGCGGCAATCCGCTCACCCTTGAATTTTTCAACAAGGTAGGTCAGGCCGTTGCTGGAAGAATCGACATACGGGTTATCAATCTGGTACGGGTCGCCGGTCAACACGATCTTGGTCCCCTCACCAACGCGGGTGACAATGGTCTTGATCTCGTGGGGCGTCAGGTTCTGGGCCTCATCGACAATCAAATACTGATTCGGTATCGAGCGACCGCGGATATAGGTCAGCGGCTCAATATCAAGGAGTCCCATTGCCATCAGCTCCTTGTAACCCTTACTGTGTCGTTTTTCAGATTCATGACCGGAAATCAGCAATTCGACATTATCAAAGATCGGCTGCATCCAGGGAGTCAACTTTTCTTCGATGTCACCCGGCAGGAAACCAAGATCCTTGCCCATTGGAAATACCGGACGCGACACAAGCAAACGATTATAGATATTTTCTTCAGCAGTTTTATGAAGGCCGGCAGCAATGGCTAGCAGTGTCTTACCGGTTCCGGCCTTTCCAACCAGCGTCACAAGTTTGATACTGTCATCCATCAGGACGTCAAGGGCGAAAGACTGCTCCCGGTTGCGCGGAAAGAGACTCCAGATCCCTTCCTTCGGCACCTTGCGAACGGGAACAATGCGGGCGTTAGCAGGGTCGTTTCGACAGATGGCGGAATGATTCGAGTTGGCGCTGTCAACTATGGTTATGAACTCATTAGGCGCCATCTCGACCGGGGCCTCAAGCCATCCCTGGCCATAGAAGCGATCGACCGCTTCCGGCGGTACTTCAATCGATCTGGTTCCGGAATACAGATCCTGAATATCAACTTTATCGGACTCGTAGTCTTCCGCAATGAGTCCAATGGCATCAGCCTTGATCCGCAGGTTGGAATCCTTGGTCACAAAAATGGTTACGGTATCGGGAAAGCGATCCCGGACATCCTGAGCAACAGCGATTATTCGATTATCGCCATTGTCCACCCGCAGGTCAAACGGCAGGTTCTTGAAATATTTTTCCGCAAACATCTCAACCCGCAGCGTCCCGCCACCTGGCATGGTCACTCCACCAGCAAGAGAACCCTTTTCGCGCATTGAATCAAGAATCCGTGATACCATCCGGGCATTACGGCCGGTTTCGTTCATATCCTTCTTGAAGCGATCGACCTCTTCAATAACGGTAATCGGGATAACGATATTGTTCTCTTCAAATTTGAACAGTGACTGAGGATCGTGGAGCAATACGTTTGTATCGAGAATAAAGTTCTTCATGAGTCCCTTTCTGGATGGTGAGGATAACGGCAGGGTGCCGGAATATGGAACTTATTTTTCAATAATCTGGACGGTAATACCCTCCAGTTTTCCGAGTAATTTGATCCAGACATCACGGTTACGGTATTTGGCATTAAGTATGACTTCGCCATCTTTGTTAATGGCGGAAAGGACACTTTCCGGTGAATCTTCCACGGTAAAATAGGTATAAATACCGGTCTTGTAGAGCTGCTCCTTGGTAAACGGCTTTTCAGGAGGGAGCGAACAGGCCACACAAATACTCAGAATCAGAAACAATGCTGACAACAGTTTCATGCCAGAACTCCTTTACGTAGGTTAGAGATTTTCTTCATACGTTACGAGCGTATCTTTTTGGCAGTGCTGTGCACTGTTTCAAGCCGCTTTCCGGATTTTACTGATGCATTGTACAACGGCATCGGAAAAGAAAGCAATCTCTTCACTCGTCGTGGACCATCCGGGGCTCAAGCGCACCGTGCCCCCCGGAAGAGTTCCCAACGTACGGTGAGCCAGGGGGGCACAATGCAGCCCCGCACGGACAGAAACATCAAAACCGTGATCGAGCTCCACTGCCAACTGCGCCGAATCCACACCCGAAGCGGTAAAAGATAGTACCGAACAGCGCCCTGAGGGATCTTCCGGACCGTGGATGGTCACTCCAGGAATACCTCTGAGGGCTTGTTCAGCCTGATTGAGCAGCGAACGTTCATGGTGATGGATAACCGAAAGTCCCCGCTCATTTATAAACTCTATTCCCGCCAGCAATCCGGCAATTCCGGGAAGATTATGAGTTCCGGCTTCAAAACCGTCCGGCATGACGACTGGTTGTTCTTCAGCAGTTGAATGTCCTCCGGTTCCCCCCTGAATGACAGATTTGAGCGATATCTGTGGCGCCACATAGAGAAGGCCAGTTCCGCCCGGACCCAGCAACCCCTTATGGCCCGGAACCGCCAAAAGGTCGATGCCGAAATGTCCAACGTCAATCGGCAAATATCCGGCCGACTGCGCCGCATCGACCAGAAAAAGGGTTCCGGATTGACGGCATAGTTTCGCCAGGTCACTTATCGGCTGAATTGCGCCACAGACATTGGAAACATGGCAGACTGCAATCATTCGCGTATTGGCCTTCACTGCCCGGCGAATATCTTCGACAGAGACCACACCGTCGGGACCGGCCGGTATGATCGAAAGTTCGACACCCTTGCTTCGAAGCGCATACAGCGGCCGCAGAAGAGAATTGTGCTCCATTGAAGTAGTAATGACATGGTCGCCAGCAACCAGGGTGCCATGAAGCGCAAGATTGAGCGCCCCGGTGGCACTCTGCGTAAAGATGATTCGGGACGAATCGGGAATAGAAAACAAACCGGCAGCGGCTTCTCGAGCCTGAAAAAGAATACGTCCGGCTTCCAGAGACCGGCGATATCCACCTCGACCGGGAGAAGCGCCAACCTCACGCATGGCATGGAGAACGGCTTCATAAACATTTTCGGGTTTGGGATACGATGTAGCAGCATTATCGAGATACACTTTGATCAGTTCCTCACTTACGGCATTAACGGGGGTTTTTCACTCAACCACGGATAAACATTTACAACTCCTGATTTTTTTTCCTGCATCGCGTTGTAAAGCTTCTTCCTGATCAGCGATGAATCAGCCGTCCCCCACCAGTTTTGTTGCGCACTGACGGTCTCACTGCCGCCGTTGTAAAGATTAAAACCGGCGTTTGAGCTGAAAACGTTATTCAACAGGAGAGCCCGGCCATCTTCGACACGCACCGCATCCTGACGATTCTCGAAAAACTGGCAGCGTTGAATTTTGATCCGGGAGTCGATCAGGTGCAGAGCGGTCTGCCCGTTCCGCAGAAAGCGAGACATGCTAATCTGCCCTTCTCCTCCCTTGATTCGAACTCCAAACGTATTGCCGGAAAACTCGCCTCCGGTTATCTTGATTCGACAATCATTTGACTCAATTCCGGATTGCTGATTATCAATAATTTTTGGTGATGCCAACACAACCGCAGAGTTGCCCAATACACAGCCGCGCTGACAGGAGGAAACCGTCATATCGCGGCCGTCGAATTCGCTGTTAAAGATCTCGATGCCGGTTTCCGAGTCGGAAACGCTTCCACCGTTCATCTGCACAACAGCATCATGAGCCAGAAGCGCGGTCTTGGCTTGTACTATCGAAACCGACTTCAGTGTAATCGTGGAAAATCGCAGATCGATTCCGGTCTCAGCATACTCGATTCGACATTGCTCCAACAGATTGCGTTTTTCAGTCGAGAGCAGGACAATTCCGCCCCAGGATCCGCGAGCCGGACTGGAATGATCAGATGTCAGCACTATCGGACGTTCAATGGTTCCGGCGGCATGGAGACGACCTTGGACAACGAGGTTCGGAAGCTGCTGAGAAGCATTGGCCACAAAGCGCACCACCGTTCCCGGGTCGATGCGCAATGTCGCCTGAGGGGCCACCACGACGAATCCTCGAACGAGTACCGATCCGTGCCAGGTCACATCCTCGGTCAATAACGTCCCGTCATACACAACGGCGGCCTGTTCGGCCGCAAATGAAATTGTTGTCATACAGAAAAAAATACAGGCGGCAAATAGGGCTTTCACTCGGAAACACCTCACAAATTAACTGAACCATTACCATGAATCGCTCAAACTGTAAATTCAATGTTGTTTTTTCATTAGAATATTGATCAAAAATCTGTGGTATCGAAGGATTTCAAGTCCTTTCAACGTGTTATATTTTTCTACAATAAATCTATTGACACCACATACATGTTGTGGTTTATTTCAGCACCTCCCACAAAATATAGTGTTTTGCAGATTCCAGTCAAACGTGCACTCAATTCATGTAGTTTCATCATCTTATGTACAAAACAAGGAGTTTCATTATGAAAAAAAGTTCCGCACCCGACACCATCCCCGGTCTGACAAAAAATGCTGCCACCGTATTGGAAAAACGCTATCTTCGCCGTGATGAAACCGGCAAGGTTCTTGAGACGCCGGCCGACATGTTTCGACGGGTTGCGGACACAATCGCGGCCGCAGATAAAACATTTGACAAGAAAGCGGATGTTAAAGGGCTGTCGGATACTTTTTATCGTATGATGACCAACTTTGAATTTCTCCCCAACTCGCCAACCCTGATGAATGCCGGTCGGCCTCTGGGACAGCTCTCGGCCTGCTTTGTTCTGCCGGTGGGTGACTCCATGGAAGAGATCTTCGACGCGGTCAAATATACCGCGCTGATCCACAAATCAGGGGGCGGCACCGGTTTTTCATTTTCCCGCCTGAGACCGGCCAACGATGTCGTCAGCACCACCACCGGCATATCGAGCGGCCCGCTCTCATTCATGCGCGTGTTTGATGTTGCCACGGAAACGATCAAGCAAGGGGGCACCAGGCGCGGTGCCAACATGGCGATCCTGCGGGTCGATCACCCCAGCGTCACGGATTTCATCATGTGCAAGGCCGACCAGAAACAGCTCAACAACTTTAATATCTCGGTCGGTCTGACCGAAAAATTCATGCAGGCTGTCGAGCGGGATGAGGAATATGACCTCATCAATCCCCGCAACAAGGAAGTCTGCGGTTCCCTTAACGCCCGCAAGGTGTTCCAGCGCATCGTCAAGCAGGCATGGGAAAACGGCGAGCCGGGCATTATCTTCCTGGACCGTCTGAACCGCGACAACCCGACACCGCTGGTCGGCGAAATCGAATCGACCAACCCCTGCGGCGAACAGCCCCTGCTCCCCTATGAATCCTGCAACCTCGGCTCGATCAATCTGGGGTCGTTCATCAAGGACAACACGGTTGACTGGAAAAAGCTGCGTGAGACCATCCACAACGCGGTCCATTTCCTCGACAACGTCATCGAGGCCAACAATTATCCGCTACCGCAGATTCACGACATGACCCACTCAAACCGCAAGATCGGCCTGGGCGTCATGGGCTGGGCAGACATGCTGATTCTGCTGGGGATTCCCTACTGCTCCGACGAAGCCGTCAAGCTCGGCAAGAAAATCATGAAATTCATCAATGACGAAGGGCATCAGGCATCCCAGGAGCTGGGCAAGAAACGAGGTTCGTTTCCAAACTTCAAAGGTTCAATTTTTGACAAGAAAGGCGCTGCTCCACAACGCAACGCAACGGTCACAACTATTGCTCCGACAGGAACCATCTCGATCATTGCCAACGCATCTTCCGGAGTCGAGCCACTCTTTGCCGTTTCCTACATCCGCACCGTCATGGACAAGAATGTCCTGGTAGAGGTCAACCCCATTTTTGAGAAAATTGCCAAAGAGCGGGGCTTCTACTCGGAAGAGCTCATGAAAAAGATTGCCGAGCATGGCACCGTGCAGGACATCGCCGAGATTCCGGCCGATATCCGCAACGTGTTCGTGACTTCTCACGAAATTACGCCCAACTATCACATCCAGATGCAGTCGGCCTTCCAACTCTATACAGACAACGCCGTGTCAAAGACGGTCAACTTCTCCAACTCCGCCACCATCGAGGATGTTGAAAAAGTGTACATGCTCGCCTACGAAACCGGCTGCAAGGGTGTCACCATTTATCGTGACGGTTCCAGGGACGAACAGGTTCTCACCACCGGTAAGAAAGAAGAGCAGATAGCAGCGGTTGCCGCGACACCGGTTGAAGACGAGAAGAAAGCCGTCAAGCGCGAGCGCCCGAAAGCGCTGAAAGGCGCCACCCACCAGATGACGACCGGCTGCGGTCCGCTCTATATCACCATCAACGAAGACAAGAACGGCCTGTTCGAGCTGTTCACCACCATGGGCAAAGCCGGCGGCTGCGCCGCATCGCAAAGTGAGGCGATCGGTCGCTTGGTGTCCCTCGCCTGGAGAAGCGGCATTCAGGCGCGCCAGGTGGTAAAGCAGCTTCAGGGCATCTCCTGCCACTGCCCGTCCGGCTTCGGCGACAACCGCGTACTCTCCTGCGCCGATGCGGTTGCCAAGGCGATCCAGAACCACCTCATCGACTGCGGCTATGACATCGACAGCGAGACAGTCCGTCACGAGCGCGGCGCCTGCCCGGAGTGCGGCGGCATCGTCGAGCACGAGGGTGGCTGTTCGGTCTGCCACGTCTGCGGGTATTCTGAATGTGCATAATTTTTTCATGATTTCAACACACTTTGCTTGACAATAGCGGCAATGTGTGGCATAAGTTTTGGGCTAAACTGAACTGCCTACTTTGGGGTTGTAGCTCAGTTGGTTAGAGTGCCAGCCTGTCACGCTGGAAGTCGCGGGTTCGAGCCCCGTCAACCCCGCCATATAAATTAAAAAAGGCGCCTTGAAAGAGGCGCCTTTTTTAATTTATAGTTTCCTGCTTACTGCTTGCTTGCGCGTGTCACTCTGCTATTTTCAGCCTCTTTATCTTTTCAACCAGCGTTGTCCGATTTATTCCCAGAAGAGCGGCAGCCTTCGCTTTGACCCCTCCCGCAGCTTCCAATGCCTGTAAAATCAAAGACTGCTCAATTTGAAAGATCGTTGCGACCAGGTTTACCCCATCGCTCGACAATTTAACGGAGCGTACTTCTCCAGTAACCTTTTCGCCAATGATCTTGGCCGGGACATCGTCCAAGGTTATGACGGGTGCATCCGTCAGAACGACCATCCTCTCGATCAGGTTTTCCAATTCGCGCACATTTCCGGGCCATGAATACTGTTCCAACGCCTCAAGGGCCTGTTTGCTGATGGTGCAGGGCGCGCGTCCCATCAGGCGGCACTGTTTTTCCAGAAAGAACGCTGTAAGGTGCATGATGTCCTGCTGCCGTTCACGCAAGGGGGGGAGATGAAGCGGAATAACGTTCAAGCGGTAATAAAGATCTTCTCGAAATTCACCCCGCTTCACCATGTTTTCAAGATCTGCATTGGTTGCGGAAATCACCCTGACATGAAGTTTAACCGTTTTATTGGATCCGACCCGTTCCACTTCATGCTCCTGCAAAACACGCAACAGTTTTGCCTGCAAATGAAGAGGCAGTGTTCCAATCTCATCCAGGAAAATGGTGCCATGATTGGCGGCCTCGAATTTTCCCTGTTTATCCTTGATAGCTCCGGTAAACGCCCCACGAACGTGGCCGAAAAGCTCACTTTCCAATAACGCTTCCGGAATTGCACTACAGTTTACCGCAACAAAGGGACGTTCCTTGCGTGTACCATTATAATGCAATGCCTTGGCAACCAGTTCCTTGCCGGTTCCTGACTCACCACTGACGAGAACCGCAGAGTCAGTTTTCACAATACGATTCATGCGCTCAAACAGAAGATTCATTGCCGGTGAACTGCCGATAATATTACTAAATTCAAATCGTCCCTGAAGCTGCCTGCGAAGATACATATTTTCAGACAAAAGCTTCTGTTTCTCCAGAGCCTTAAAAACAACTATTTTCAACTCATCAAAATCAATCGGCTTGGTTATATAGTCAAAAGCCCCCTCTTTCATAGCTCTGACTGCGGTTTGAGCCGATGCGTGACCTGTCACGACAATAACTTCGGTGGCAGGTGATACTTTTTGAACATTCTGCAAAATATCGAGACCGCTTTTATCAGGAAGGAACAGATCGGAGACAATAACCTGATACTGTTCACGATCGATCAAATCCAGCGCACTCTCCCCTGTCGCCGCTGAAGTGACCTCATACCCGACCGATTGCAGAAGCATTGTCAGAGCTTCGCGGCCGGAATCATCGTCATCAATCACCAGAATTTTGATCGCATCATCCATTTAAGCGCCTCGTATCATCAATCATTCCGTAACAACTCGTATTGAGTCTTGCAGTACACTCAAAAGCATATCCAGTTCGCTGATTGAAATAACCAGCGGTGGAAATATGACGATCGTATTTCCCAGGGGGCGAGAGAAAACACCACGCTTGCGCGCTTCATGACAAACTCGTATCCCGATCTTATCCTCCCACGGATACGCTGCACCTGTTTCCCTGTTTTCAACAAGTTCAATCCCTGCAGCCATACCGCACTGTCTAATGTCGCCAACATGCGGCATTGCTTGTAAGTCATCAAGTCGATGTTTCAACCAGGATATTTTTGGCTGCAGTTCAGCAAGCAGGTCGTCCTGCTGAAAAAGATCCAGGCTTTTCAAAGCAACAGCACAGGCTAACGGATTCCCGGTGAAGGTATGGCCATGGAAAAAGGTTTTCAGTTCCGAATAAGAGCCTAAAAAGGCCGAGTATACTTTATCAACCGTTACCGTTGCAGCCAATGGAAGGTACCCTGCCGCTATCCCCTTGGACAGCGCCATGATATCAGGAACCACGCCCTCATGGTTGCAGGCAAACATTGCCCCGGTTCTGCCGAACCCGGTGGCAACTTCGTCAGCGATCATCAATATGTCGTACCGGTCGCACAACTCACGAACCCGTCGTATAAAACCTTCCGGTTGAACGATCATCCCTCCGGCTCCTTGAACAAGCGGCTCAATGACGAGCCCGGCAACCAGACCGGCATTTTGCCGCATCAGCTCTTCAAGTGAATCAATACACGCCATGCCGCAGGAGGATTTGCTGCACCCCAACTCGCAGCGGTAGCAGTATGGAGAGGGGGCTTGAAGTGTCTCGAACATAAGCGGCTTGAACGTCGTATGATAAATGCCGATGCCGCCGACACTCACGGCACCAAGGGTATCACCGTGGTAGGCGTTTTTAAAGGTTATGAAACGGCTCCGCTCCGGTCTCCCGACATGGACCTGATATTGATAGGCCATCTTGACCGCAACTTCCATGGCAGTTGAACCATTATCCGAATAGAAAAACCGGTCAAGACCGGGAGGAGTGATTTCGGCCAACCGGGCGGCCAGTATGATACTCTGCTCACTGGCCAACCCCAACACTGTGGAATGCTCAAGGCGATCAACCTGTTCTTTCAGGGCATCATTCAATTCCCGACGACAGTGCCCATGAACATTGGTCCACATGGAGGCCACCCCATCAAGGTAGCGCTTGCCTTCCGAATCAATCAGCCAGCACCCCTCCCCTTTTACGATAATAATCTGCTCGTCACGTTCCCACTCCTGCATCTGGGTAAACGGATGCCAGACATGACGCTTGTCCCACTGGCGCAGTTGTTCAGTCGTTATGGAGCTGGTTCCATTCATTCATTGCATCCTTGCTCACCATATTTTACTGCATAAAAAAGACCCGCCAGAACGTGTCCAGTGGGTCTTAGTTACTACATTATATTTAGCAATCAGGCAAGCCTGTCAGCATAAAGCGGGAATTTCTTCATCATGCTGTTCACCTGAACTTTTATGGCTGCCAGTTTTTCGTCATTACCGATATTCGCCACGGCATCGGCAATATAACCGGCAACCAGCTCCATTTCAGCTTCTTTCAATCCATGGGAAGTACAGGCGGGTGTTCCAACCCGGATGCCGGAGGTAACAAACGGAGAGCGGGTTTCAAACGGCACGGTGTTTTTGTTGACCGTAATACCGGCTTTGTCCAGCGCCTCTTCCGCAGCCTTACCGGTTATCTCCGTACCCGAGAAGTTAATGAGCATGAGGTGGTTATCCGTGCCGCCGCTTGTCAGTTTGAAGCCGCGTTTTGTGAGCGCCCCTGCAAGCGCCTTGGCATTGTTAACGATCTGCTGTTGATATGCCTTGAACTCCGGTTGCAAAGCCTCTTTGAAAGCAACTGCCTTGGCGGCGATAACGTGCATGAGCGGCCCCCCCTGAATACCGGGGAAAATCTGGGAATTGAGCGTCTTGGCAAACTCTTCACGACAGAGAATCATGCCACCACGGGGGCCACGCAGGGTTTTATGGGTAGTTGTCGTAACAAACTCGGCATAAGGAACCGGACTGGGATGAACACCAGCAGCAACCAAACCGGCAAAATGGGCCATATCCACCATGACAACTGCTCCCACCTTGTCTGCTATGGTGCGGAACGCAGGAAAGTCAATGATACGGGGGTAGGCACTGGCGCCAACCACAATCATTTTCGGCTTATGGGTAACGGCCAGGCGTTCAACCTCTTCATAGTCGAGAGTTTCGGTCTCTGGAGAAACCCCGTACGGAACAATGTTAAACAGTTTTCCGGAGAAATTGACCGGGCTGCCATGGGTCAGATGGCCACCGTGTGACAGGTTCATGCCAAGAACCGTGTCTCCCGGCTTGCATGCAGCAAAATAGACCGCCATATTGGCCTGTGAACCGGAGTGTGGCTGAACATTGGCATGCTCGGCACCAAACAGCTCCTTGGCACGATCAATAGCAAGCTGTTCAACAACATCAACGTGTTCGCATCCACCATAATAGCGCTTGCCGGGATACCCTTCGGCGTATTTGTTGGTCATGATCGAACCCTGTGCCTCCATAACCGCCTCGGAAACAAAGTTCTCGGATGCAATGAGTTCCAGATTGTATTCCTGGCGCTCCGTCTCATGGCGAATGGCTTCAGCTACCTGGGGATCAAATTGTGAAAGGACTGACATGGGTTCTCCTCGTAAAAGTTCTTTTCATAATACCAATGTGTAAACAACAAACGGGACACGTGCCGTAGCAGGTCCCGCCTGTCAAAATATTGAATGAATCATCTTTGATTCCGCGTGGGTACCTTCCATCTTTCAAACAACATACACCACTATGCACGGCTGACAGTGGTTTAATCAGGAATACTTCTGTTCCAGCGCGGTGATTTTGTCCAGACGCGTCTGGTGGCGACCGCCTTCAAACGTTGCATCGAGCCAGGCGCCAACAAGATCACACGCTTTCTGTTCATCAAGAACACGACCTCCGAGAACCAGCACGTTGGCATTATTATGCTCTTTAGCCATGCGGGCCATAAAAACATCTGTCACCAGAGCAGCGCGAATCCCCGGAATCTTGTTTGCAGCAATTGACATCCCGATCCCTGTGCCACAGATCAGTATTCCCAGCTCAGCCTCTCCGGCGATAACCGTTTCGGCAACTTTCTGGCCAAAATCCGGATAATCAACCGAAGCATCACTGTCGGTTCCCGCATCAGCTACTTCAAAACCTCGCCTCTTCAGATAACTGTTCAGAGCCGTTTTAAGAGTCAAGCCGCCATGATCGCTTCCTATGATGATCATTTTACTCTCCTCGCCTACAGCTTCTTGAACAGAAGAGTGGCATTTGTACCGCCAAAGCCGAAGTTGTTGCTCATGGCGTACTCCAGTTTTGCTTCACGAGCGGTATTAGGAACGTAATCAAGATCGCATTCGGGGTCCGGATCGGTATAATTTATTGTCGGAGGAACAACACTCTTGTCCATGGCCATAAGAGTATACACCGCTTCTATTCCGCCCGCGGCGCCAAGAAGGTGTCCTGTCATGGACTTGGTTGAAGAGACCAGCATTTTTTTTGCGTGATCACCAAAAACGCTCTTAATAGCCATCGTTTCATACATGTCGCCTATCGGAGTAGAAGTACCATGGGCATTAATATACGAAACCTGCTCGGGAGCAACACCTGCATTTTTGAGCGCCATTTTCATACTCCGCGCGCCCCCTTCTCCACCCGGCGCCGGTGCGGTCAGGTGATATGCGTCGCCCGTCATGCCATAGCCGACTACCTCGGCATAAATCTTGGCACCCCTGGCTTTTGCAGACTCGTACTCTTCGAGTACAACAATCCCGGCGCCCTCCCCCATGATAAAGCCATCGCGATTCTTGTCAAATGGGCGGGAGGCAGCTGTCGGATCGTCATTTCTGTCTGAAAGCGCCTTCATAGCGGCGAAGCCGCCAATACCAAGCGGTGTGATAACCGATTCTGCTCCACCTGCTATCATGGCATCGGCATCGCCGCGTTTAATGATATGATAGGCATCACCGATCGAGTGGGTGCTGGTTGCGCACGCGGAAACGGAAGAAACATTTGGTCCCTTGGCTCCATATCGGATGGATATGTGGCCGGGAGCAAGATTGATAATCAGCATCGGGATGAAAAATGGAGATATTTTCTTGTAGCCGCCTTCAGCCACCAGAGTATGATATTTTTCAATCGTCGGCAAGCCGCCAAGTCCGGCGCCAACAAGAACCCCTACACGTTCGGCATTCTCATCATTAATCACGAGCCCGGAATCTTCCATGGCAAAATGAGCTGCAGCAAGGGCATATTGAATAAAAAGATCCATTTTTTTGATCTCTTTTTTATCAATATACTCCTCAGCGTTGAAATCAGGGACTTCGCCGGCGATCTTTACCGACAAGTCACTTGTATCAAAACGGGTGATCAGCCCAACTCCCGACTTTCCGGAAACGAGCGCATCCCAGTTTTTGGCATTTCCACATCCGAGTGGTGAAACAGCTCCTACACCGGTAACAACAACTCTTCTCATGATAGACAACTCCATATGGCGGTATTTCAGTTATGGCAGAACGAAAAGAGAGGGGCTTGCGCCCCCCCCTGGTGTGTACTAAGATCAGCTGTGCTCGGTAATGTACTCGATGGCGTCATTCACTGTCTGGATTTTTTCAGCATCTTCGTCAGGAATCTCAATGTCGAACTCTTCTTCGAGAGCCATAACCAACTCAACAGTGTCAAGCGAGTCAGCCCCGAGGTCATCCATAAAAGATGATTCAGTCAAAACCTGTGCTTCTTCTACACCAAGCTGCTCGGCAACTATTTCTTTTACCCGTTTTGCAATATCAGACATCTTCCACCTCCGTGTGATTTTAAACCTTTTCAGGTTTCGTGTGTAAAGCTTGTGCTAATTAAGCATGAAATTGTTAAAAGTCAACCGATATTTCTACATGTACATTCCGCCATTTACCGACAGTACCTGACCGGTTATGTAGCTCGCCTGCGGAGAAACCAGAAAACAAACCGCGTACGCAACATCATCGGCAGTGCCAAGCCGCTCCATGGGAATATTCTGCAAAAGCGCCTCACGACCCTTTTCCGGAAGCGCTGCGGTCATATCCGTTTCAATGAAACCGGGTGCCACGGCATTTACGGTAATATTGCGTTTTGCCAGCTCACGCGCCGCTGATTTCGTCATGCCAAACAGCCCGGCCTTGCTGGAGCAATAATTTATCTGGCCCGGGTTACCCATTTCTCCGACTACGGAACTTATATTTACGACTCGGCCGTAACGGGCTTTCGTCATGATCTTGGAAGCTTCACGCAGACAAATAAAGGACCCTTTGAGATTGGTATCCAGAACGGCATCCCAATCGCTGTCTTTCATACGCATCATCAGGCCGTCTTTGGTTATGCCGGCATTATTTACCAGAATATCAAGACGCCCCTGCTCGGATATAATGGTTTTGAACAGCGCTTCAACCTCAGAAGAGTTGGTAACATCAAGCTTTACCGCGCGTCCTGCCCCCCCTTGTGCCACAATGGCAGCAACCGTTGCCTCGGCACCAGCCCCGGAAGTGGCGGTTGCAACGACAAAAATCCCTTCAGCGGCAAGTTTGAGGGCAATTGCCTGCCCGATCCCGCGCGAAGCGCCGGTAACCAGTGCAACCTGACCTTTCATTGTACTTTTCCCCCGGCAGCATTTATACCGGCTACATCTTCAATGTTAGCCAGTTCAGCTTCTTTGTTGATCCTCTTTACCAATCCGCTCAATACTTTGCCCGGGCCGAGTTCTACAAACTTCGTGACGCCCAGAGCACACATTGCATTCACCGACTGCTCCCATAGGACAGGTGAACAGACCTGCGAAACCAACAAGGGCTTTACCCGGTCTTTAAGGCTGTTTGGAGCGGCATCGACATTAGCAATAACCGGAATAGTTATCTCGTCTACGATGATTGGAGCCAGCACTTCAGCAAGACGGTCCGCAGCCGGCTTCATCAAGGCACAATGGAACGGTGCGCTGACCGGAAGCAGCATAGCCTTTCTAAAACCGCGACCCTTGGCAATTTCAATGGCACGCTCGACAGCTGCAACTGCACCGGCAATGACAATCTGACCAGGAGAGTTGAAATTAGCCGGAGAGACAACCTCTCCTTCAGCGGCCTCACGGCAGATCTGTTCAAGAACATCACTCTCGACACCAAGTATGGCAGCCATTGTCCCGGTGCCGACCGGTACCGCGTCCTGCATAAACATTCCACGAGAACGCACCGTTCTGACCGCATCAGCAAAAGAGAGCGCACCTGAACAAACCAAAGCCGAGAATTCACCGAGCGAATGACCGGCAACGTAGTCGGCTTTCAACCCGGTTTCCTGCTGAACTACTTTCAATACCGCAATGCTTGCAGTAAGGATTGCCGGCTGAGTATTTGCCGTCAGCTTGAGATCGTCGCCACTTCCGGTAAAGCAGAGATCAGACAGCTTGAAGCCAAGGACATCGTCAGCTTCCTCAAACAGCTGACGCGCAACGGTGAACGTGTCAGCCAGTTCCTTACCCATGCCGGAATACTGGGAACCTTGGCCCGGAAAGATAAATGCTGTTTTAGACATGTAGGTATCCTATCTCTAGCAAGAGTGTGATCCGGCTACCAGTTGACAAGAGCAGAACCATAGGTAAATCCGCCCCCAAACGCGACCATCAGAATATTATTTCCAGCCTTAAGGACTCCCTGACGGTTCGCTTCATCCAGTGCAATCGGGATAGATGCTGAAGAGGTGTTGCCATAGCGATGGAGATTGATGAACAGTCGATCGGAATCAAGCCCGAGTCGTTTTGCCGTTGCATCGATAATTCGACGATTTGCCTGATGAGGAATCATGAGAGAAATGTCTGATGGAGAAAGACCATTGGCATCCAGAGCTTTTACGGCAGCTTCCTCCATGCCACGGACAGCATGCTTGAAAACATCATTTCCTTCCATGGACAGATAGATCCGCCGTTCATCAATGGTACGACTGTCGGTTGCCGGATTACGGCTGCCGCTCCCCTGCTGATAGAGAAGATTCCAGTATGCACCGTTACTGAACGTGTGGGTTGAAAGAAGTGAGTGATCTCCTTCGGAAGCCTCCACAACAACGGCGCCCGCCCCATCACCGAACAAAACGCATGTATTGCGATCCTGCCAGTCAACTATACGAGACAATATTTCAGAACCAATAACAAGGATCTTTCGCGCAGCACCCGAACGAATATATTTTTCGGCAATTGACAGACCAAAGATAAAACCGGAACACGCTGCTGAAAGATCAAAAGCAGTTGCATTTGTGGCACCCAGAATGTCCTGAACAATGCATGCTGTTGAGGGGAAAGGGAAATCGGGAGTGACAGTACCAAGTATAATCAGATCAATTTCTTCAGGATGAACACCAGCCATTGCCAAGGCACTGCGAGCGGCCTCAGCAGCAAATGTTGACGTATACTCACCTTCCGCAGCTATACGTCGCTCTTTAATGCCGGTTCTCGTCGTAATCCATTCATCACTGGTATCGACCAACTGTTCGAGTTCTGCATTGGTAAGAATTTTTCCGGGCAAAGCAGAGCCGGTTCCGGTAATTCTGACATTCACAATTGAATCTCCATTACTCTACAGGGGTAGGAGGCGCACTCTCTCTTCGAATCAAGACCGAATTATTTTCAGATAATTTTTCGGCAACATGCTCCGACACGCCGTTTTTGGCATACTCATGGGCAAACCGGATCGCGTTTTTGATTGCCTTGACGTTGGAACCGCCATGACAGATCATGCCGACGCCGTTGATCCCGAGTAGTGGCGCACCACCATATTCTGCATAGTCAACAATCTTCTTGAAACGGTCAAACGCACTCCGTACAAACAGATAGCCAATCTTGGAGACCCAACTCTTGACAATCTCCCTTTTCAGCATCCTGCCGGCGGAGTCCGCCAGGCCTTCAGAAAGTTTAAGGACAATATTTCCAACAAAACCATCACATACGACTACATCAACAGCGCCGGCAAAAATATCGCGACCCTCAATATAGCCGCAATAGTTAAGCGATGTCTTGCGCAGGACAGCGTTTGTCTCACGGGTCAGTTCGTTACCTTTTGAATCTTCTTCGCCATTGGATAGCAGGCCCACTTTCGGCGAGAGCACTCCCATGGCATAGCGGGCATAGACCTCTCCCATAATGGCAAACTGGACAAGATGAAGCGGCTTGCAATCGACATTGCCGCCAACATCCAGAACCAGAGTCTGACCTTTAAGAGTGGGGAATAACTGGGCTATTGCCGGGCGTTCGATCCCTTTAATCCGCTTCAGAACAAACATGCCGGCTGCCATGGTTGCACCGGAATTGCCCGCACTTACGGCAGCACACGCCTTGCCATCCTTGACAAGCTCAAAAGCCTGTCGCACTGATGAGTCACGCTTCTTGCGCACGGCATCAGAGGCAGAGTCATGCATGCCGACAACTTCACTTGCATGAAAGATATCAATATCAAGACCGGCAGTCGCATGTTTTGCAAGTTCAGCTTCCAAACGCGCACGATCACCGACAAGAGTCACCGACAACCCAAATTCACGGCAGGCTGCGACAACACCTTCAACTTCAACAACAGGAGCATTGTCGCCGCCCATTGCATCGACGGCAACTCTCATCTGTTTCGGAAGTGACACCGTATGTTCTCTAGGCTTGTGCCGAGGAAAGGTCGATAACCTCTTTACCCTTATACGTTCCACAGGCAAGACATGTACGATGTGGCAACTTGGCGGCTTTACATTGCGGACAGATGGACAATGACGGGGTAGTTAAAAAGTCATGGGCCCTTCTCATATTCTTGCGTGATTTGGATGTTTTTTTCTTGGGTACAGCCATGGTGTTTCTCCTTTTTCTGGTGATGCACGTTCATCGTGCCACCGCTTCTATTTTTTTGTTACCTTAAAATCCTTCAGCGCACTGAATGTGAGCCTTTCAGGCTCTTTGCTGCATGAGCAACTGGAGGTATTCAAATCAATGCCGCACTCATGACACAACCCCTTGCAGGAGTCACTACAGAGAGGCTTTAACGGAATTTCCATGGCAATCTGCTCTTCAATCTCATGAGTTAAATCAATTTCATCACCGGAGTACACGGAAGAAAGCAGGTCCATTTCGCCAAGCTCGAGTTCATCTTCCGTTGAGGGAGTAATTGAGTTCTCTTTCCGAAAAAATATTGTGAAACTGGTATCGACAAACGAAGTGAAATCCGCAAGGCAACGGGAACAGGAAAGGTCCAGGGGGGCTGTTATCCGCCCGGTTACCCGTACGTTTTCATATTCACGACTAACTGTCAGATCTCCTTGAATTCTGCCGGAAATACAGCAGATCTTGTCATTCTGCATGTCTGCCAGGAGAGGGAAAGACTCCACGGGCTCATCAATATGCATTGCAAGAGGTGCGTCTTTTATGTGGTCTACAACAATTTTCACAAGCACCATCCGCAAATTGGAACAACTATAAATTTAAAGCAAGTCAGTATAGAGAATATGCATAAATTGTCAAGAAATTTGCTTACGGGAAGTTACCGACCCTTCGTGCAACACCTGCCATAGCACTCTACCTGATCACGAACATGACCGGCAAGATCACGAGGCACCATATCCCAGGTAAATCGCCACCCCCAATTTCCTAATGCAGAGCCGGGGACATTCATACGAGCTTCGCTTCCCAAGTGGATTAAATCCTGAAGAGGAACTATTGCCGTATCCGAAACAGACATGAACACGGTGCGAAGTAAGGCTGCGACCGCGCCATCCCCCCTACTCCCGACATAGTGATTCACCCGGCTGCGCTGAGCATCGGAAAGCGAATGGTACCAACCAACAGTCGTGTTGTTGTCATGGGTTCCGGTGTAAACCACCGAATTTTTCTGATGGTTATGCGGCAGGTATGGATTTGATGGTCCCGAATCAAATGCAAACTGGACAATTTTCATTCCGGGAAAATCATAGCGATCTCGTAACGCAACTACCTCAGGCGTAATAACGCCTAAATCCTCTGCAATAATCGGCAGTTTTCCAAGTGCCGCGAATACTGTGTCAAACAGAATTGTTCCAGGAGCCTTAACCCAGGTTCCGTTGATGGCAGTTTTTTCTCCGGCAGGAACCTGCCAGGCAGCTTCAAAACCCCGGAAATGATCAACACGGATAATATCGAAGAGTTCAAACATAGATTGAAACCGTTCAACCCACCACGCGTAATTCTGGCGCGCCATCATTTCCCAGTCATATAGAGGATTGCCCCATAGTTGTCCTGATGCACTGAAATAATCTGGGGGCACCCCTGCAACAACCGTCGGCTTACCCTCCGAATCAAGAAGAAACAGCTCTCGATGACTCCAGACATCTACAGAATCGTACGCAACAAAAATAGGAATATCACCGATAATTGTGACTCCTTTATCGGCAGCATACAATCTTAGCGCCTTCCACTGCCTGAAAAATTGCCATTGGATATATTTTTGAATACCTATCTCGGGGCCAAGCTCAACAGAAGCTTTTTCATACTGTTCCGGCGTCAGGAGGGCGAGATCGGCAGGCCATTTTTCCCAGGACCGCCCCTTATACCTGTGTTTCAATGACATAAAAAGCGCGTAATTATGAAGCCAGGCAGCCCTGTTGCAAAAATCCCAAAATTCTTGCCGGCTTGGCGTAGTCTCGTTGGCCAGAAAGCTGGCTCCCGCTGCCTGCAGCAGCTTCATTTTCTTCTTGGAAACCGCTTCAAAGTCAACATGAGTATCATCAAGACATTTTTCATACCGTATCTCAGGAAGATCGCCTTCGGCCGCGATCTGATCAAGATCAATCAAAAGAGGGTTTCCCGCGAAGGCCGAAAAAGCTGAATAGGGAGAATTGCCGCTCGCCGGGGGAGTGAGTGGAAGTACCTGCCAGTATGACATCCCCATGTCTGCCAGCAGATCGACAAAATGCCGGGCATCTTTGCCCAGAGAACCGATACCGCCCGCTCCCGGCAATGATGTAGGATGCAACAACACGCCACAACCTCGCTTATTCAGCATCCAGCCCCCATTGTTCGCATGATTGAAGTCACTTCCCAGCTCAAGCTAGCAACACGAATCGTTGCCGGAAAGCGCTAATCCTTCCAGCAGCCCAAAATCACTGACCTTCATCCGGTTGAAACCAAACCTGTCCATAACGGAAGAAGTAATCACCAACCCGGCAATAATCAAATCTTCACGTCCCTTTTCGACTCCCTTGATTGCCAATCGTTCCTGCGGATGTAACGGGGACAAGCGCTGAAATATTTCAGCTATATCTTCCCTGCTCACAGTAAAGTTATTAACCTTGCGATAGTCATATTCAACCATCTCCTGCTTGATTGCCGCAATGGTTGTCGCAGTGCCGGCCGTCCCAATAAATTCGGTATCTCCGGAAACGGAAATTCCTGCCAAAGACAGCTCGTTCTCAAGCTGGTCAAGAACAGAGCGAACGCGATCCATCATTTCGGCAAGCGAGCAAAACCCTTCAGTCAGCCGTACCACACCGATCGGCATGCTTTTGATAAAAACAGGGGATCCATGAAATGAAACCGTGAACTCGGTACTCCCCCCTCCCACATCAAGCACCACAAGCGTTTCATGCACAGTATCCAGTCCGGACAAAACACCGCCCAGCGTCAAACGTGCTTCCACATCTCCGTCGATCACAACGAGTTTTATACCGGTTTCCCGCAGGACCTGATCAACAAACTCCCCCCCGTTGACAGCATCGCGCACAGCACTTGTCGCAGTTGCTCGAACCTGTTTAACATCGTACCCTGCAATAATTTTCGAAAATCTATGCAGACAAGTCAAGCCGCGATGATATGCTTCTGCAGACAAACCGCAATCATCAGTGAAACCACCGCCGAGACGTACAATCTCTCGTTCAATGCGGACAGGGGTGATTCCGTCAGACGAACGCATGGCAATAAGCAAACGGGCGGTATTTGTCCCGAAATCAATTGCGGCACAATAATCATTCATTCAGGATTCCTCAATTACACAATGAAGCATCTCTGAATATCAACAAGAAGAGAGATGCGCCAGTTATGTACCTGTCTGATTACTTAACAATTTTGAAAGGAAAAGAAAAGTCCGGAGGAGAGGCTTTTGAAACCCCTTTTCGAAAGACCAGCATTTTAATGTGCTGATGAGCAGAGGGATCTATTTTGAAATACGTCAACCCTTCGACTTTCATCCCGGGGATAACGGTAGTCGGCTGCAAAGCCTTTGTATAAAGATCCTGAGGATAGAGGTCATAGTAATAAGGCAGGGCCGAATTGAAACGATTATAAGCGGTTGTTTTTTGATAGTCTTCAAGATAATAAAAACCTACGTACGGGTAGGGAACAAGATAATAGGAGTCTTTTTTCAGCATGGTACGAACGTTTTCTGGTGTAAGCAAAGAGTATTGCAGACCGTTCTCATCTACGAGCAGATACGAGTCATCACCAAAGGCAATTTCACTGTCAGTAGCATTTTTAATACTTACGTGAAACGCCGTAACGGTACCTTCAAGGTTATAAGAATTGATTGCAGTTTCATCAAGCCGTGCCGTAACCTCTACCCCTTTGGATATAATGGTTTGGGAATTATCGGCAGCATTTATCCTACCGTTAACGGCCTGTTCAGGAACCACCTTGACAGAAGAACAACCGGCAAGAGTTATAGCAATAAGTGACATCAGAATGAGACTATATTTCATAACTGTCTCCTGTGCATATCATTGTTGTCCTACTTTTAGGGGATCAATCAGTACGGTGTCAAGTTTCTTGATTTCGTCTGAAAAAACGGCAATCGTCAATACGGGAGATGATTGTGCGGATTTCGATGTGATGTCGATTGCAACCCACAGGTCGAGATCGAGCTTATGTCGTACCCGCAAATACTTTTCTATACGACCGGCAAGCTTATACGCATTCACAACATCCTGTTCGCGGTCCGGTTTCCCCGAATAACGACACTCAAGTTTAACGATCTTGTCTTTGGATATTTTTTTCAGTTCGGGAACCAGTCGATCAAACTGGCGATACACGCTTTGATCAACATTCCCGCTTTTAACCGGGACAACGGCCAACGTTTTAGAAACATCCAGACTCAACTCATCCGCAGAGGCATACCCGTGCAACAGTACAACGACAAGTCCGGAAATGATACAGGTAATAAAAGTGGACATTTTCATATCACTGCCCTTCCTTGGAAACCAGAAACAGAACTTCTGTGCGTCTGTTTTTGCGACGTCCGGCAGCGGTATTGTTTTCAGCTATTGGAGCAGACTTGCCAAGCCCCTTGATAAAAACCTTTGAAGGATTAACACCTTCGTGACTAATAAGGTACGAAGCGGCGGCAATTGCTCGTTTTAACGACAGGTCCATGTTATATGACAGCGAACCGATGCCGTCAGTATGGCCGTCTATTTTTATGTATAGCCACTTCTTATCTTTCCTGATTTGTTCCGCCACTTCTGAAAACATTTTTTTCCCGCTACTTGACAGTGTCCATTGATCAAAATCGAATGTTACGTCAGGAAAGCGGAATTTTCTATAAACAGCCATCCGCTCCGGGAGCACGGCTGCCGCGGGAAGCGTAACCTGGGTGCCTTTTACATCAACACCGAAAAGCGGTGTAATGCCACGAACCCGATTCAAAGTGTAATCAATGGCACTTGCTTCACGATCTTCAGTTTTAAGGGGCTGCAGAGTAATTTCCTCGTCACGCGCTTTCAACGGAATTTCCACGGGAATTACCGGTGAAGTGAGATTGGAGGAAGCCTGTTGCGGAGCAATGACAATCTGTCCATACGGCTTAATAAGGATTTCTTCCTTATCGGCCTCAAGTTCAACCTCAAGTTTGCTGACAGGTGTCGTTTGGGGAGCAGACGCTTTAAGCAACAGGCTGGAAATCGGTATGATTTTTAGCGGCTTGAGAGCCTCTTTTGTTTTATCCTTTGCTGCGGCACGACGACCTACCGAGGGGATCGGCTTGACATACGTACCCACCCCTTGACAGGAACTGATGCCAAAAAGAAATTTGATATTTGGATCATTGGGACCAAATCCGGTTCCAAGCGACGTATTCAAGGTAAGATGCGGACTGAGGTAGTACTGGGCACCGACAGAAGTCTCAACGGTAAAGTCGGAAAGAATGTTGGGGGAGGCCCACCCCTTGTAATCTTCGACATTGTATCGATTCGTGCCGGCTGTTACTTCGCCAAGCAGTTTCAAACGCGGAATGACCATATACTCAATTCCGGCACCAAAAATATATTCATGTTCAAGGTTAATCCCGGAAACAGATCCCGGCTGTAGGTATCCGGCAGAAACGTGCATTCCGAAATCACTATTATTGTAGGATGTTACCAGTTTTGTTGAAAGATCGGTCACTCCATCGATTTTTCTGCTTTCAGAAACATGGCGTTGAGCCAAAAAATCTACTGCCATCTTGAAGCTAGAAGTGCGACCACCTAAAAAACGCAGTTTTGTCCCAAGATCCAGCGTTCCTCTGCCAGATGCGTCATCATCTCCGTTAAACAAAATATTGGGATACGCTCCGTAAACTTCCCAGAAGGTACCAATACCCATGGTAATCGTAACCGGCATAATCAAGGAGCTTTTTTGCGTAAAACTCTTGTTTTCACCATAGCACGACCAGACACCAACACAGATATTACCGGCATCAAGTGTTTCGGCAGAAGAAACATTGATCAGTCCGCTTGAACCGGATTGGCCTGGATTGGCATTAGCCCAAACCGGAATAAGGCAGACGACTATGAAAGCAATAATAAAATTGATCACGAAACTGTCCAACGACATATTTTAATAGAGGAAATAGATACGATCATTAACTGACTACCCGAGAACCATTTCTTTCAGCTCTTTACCAACTTTGAAAAAAGGCAGCTTTTTTGGACTTACCTTGATCGGCTCACCTGTCTTTGGATTGCGTCCGGTATATGTACCATACTCCTTGATCACAAAACTACCCAAACCACGAATTTCAATTCGTTCTCCCTGCACCATTGCTTCGCCCATAGAGGAAAAAATCAGATTAACAAGTTCTTCTGCACGTTTGATCGGCAAATCTTTTTTCACAGCTAACTGTTCAATAAGTTCTGATTTATTCATAGACCCCCCCATAATCGTAGTCATACTGGCTGAAAATAATACGTGAGACAACTTGTTCCTGAAAAGACAGTATTCAATTGTATTAACAGCTTTTTTCTGCCTTGAAAGCAGAGAAAAGCGACCTTTTGCTTACTAATGGCAGGATTTATTCAAATATTTTTTAAAAATGACCGCGGCATCACCCTGACGGCCAACCTCCAGAAGGATACCATATAATTTTTCAGCAGCAGACCGTGCATACGGCGTCTGGAGTAACTCGACATATTGATCCACGGCAGCGTCATGGTGTCCAGTCAACTCAAAAATATCGGCTCGCAGCAACAACGCCGGCTCAGGCATTATGTGCTCTGTAACCATTGTTTCGATTACGGTTAATGCATCCTGTAATTTATTACTTTCCCGCAGTACAAGTGCCAAATTAAACCAGGCAAGCGAATTGGTGCTATTCAGTTCAACCGCCGTGCGAAGATGCTGCTCTGCCTCCAGGTCATTTCCAAGCCGATGCAGCACTTTCCCTTTTTCATACCAATAGATATCACGCGGCAGGGTATCAAGGCAATTTTCAAAGCCGGCCAGCGCTTCGTTATGTTCATCTCGACTGGCAGCAATGTACGCGCATGCAAAATCCTCTCCTAATTCAGAATAGCGCTGATACTGATCAATCGGCAATTGCTGGATAAGTAGCTCATAATATTCAAGCAGTGGCAAGGAATCATCCGAATGCATGCTATCAGCACATCCACTCTCGGATGAGCCACTACACGACGCACATGATGATATACCGGGCCGCTCTCGATGGTCATCAACGGGCGGTGAAAATTCAATAAATAATTTTTCCGCCTTTTCCCGTAAAGCTGAATCATAAGTCAGTGTTTTTACAAGCTCAAGGTGATCTATTGCCTTGTCTGCATTCCCACGTGAATATGCACATTCAGCTTCATGGAGATTACGTTCGGCAAGCTTGAAATTTGCTAAATCAATTCGATTTGAAAATACGGACTTCAAATCGCCGCCACTCCCGTCAGAGGAACAAAGCTTTAAGCCATCTTCATAGCAGGTTCGGGCATCAAAAAAGCTGTCCGACTCCATG
>JBAYTT010000033.1:0-26318 GCA_041675485.1 Pelobacteraceae bacterium
CCTGAAAGACGGCAGCTGCGTGCTCCTCTTCTTTTCGGACGGCATGAATCAAAACGACCTGCTTTACTCTCTGGGGCTCCTGCGGGCCAAGCGGGTCCGCCCGGTTGTGATTTTCTTCGACCGCGCCAGTTTTCTTGGTGAATATTCCACTGTCAAATCGACGGACGATCCGCTCAAGCAGGAGCTTTTCTCCCAAAGGGCACCAGTGTACACAGTGGCGCGCGGGGATGATCTGACCGGGGTGTTCGTATGATCGAGCGCCTTCAATATCCACCGGTTTACCTGGGAATATTCTTCCTGCTCATGACCGCCGTCACCGCGGTCATGTTTACCGTTGCGTCACCTCTCATGGCTGTGATCTATTCCCTGTTCTGGGGCATTGTGTTCGCAGCCGGCCTCATCGCCTGCCGCAGGGCGGGAGAGCAACAACTGGCGCAGTTTCAGCAGCACACCAACACAGCAGCAGCTGTCGCCCTGGTGCTCTGCATCGGCGGTCTGGTTCTGTCAGGGGTCGAAACGGGACTGTTACTGTTGCTGCTCACCATCCAGGCGGGGCGCAACCTGGTACTGAGCACCAGGCGCGACCTGAACTTCGCCTGCCTCATTTCGCTGGTCCTGATCCTGTATGCCTCCGGCACCGCCAAGGACAGCTATGTTATCGCCTTCATCACGCTCTACTCCCTGGCGGGGATGTTCACCTTCATGGCCGATCATATCGATGCCCGTCTGGCACATGCCCAAGGAGGAGACCGCCAACTGCTCAGCCGCGGCATGAGCCTTCCGGCAAAAGGGTTGGGCCTGGCCTGTCTGACCCTGGCGCTCGCCTTCGTTATCTATCTGATAGTGCCACGGCTGCCGTCGCCCCGGGTTAAAGCCATGCCCTCTTCCAGCGTCTGGAACTATGACAACCGGAATTGGCAGGCGGAAGCCACCCAGCCGCAGTCAAAGGGCTCAGGGACCGGGAACAACAATGCCAGCGGGAAAAGTTCCGGCGCTGCTGCGGTTGCGGCGGCGGGCAAAAGCGGGCTTGACGTAACCGTAACCGGTGCGCAAGTCAAGGGTCCGGATCCGATCGTGCTCAACCTGCAATCCGACCGCCCCGTCTACGCACGAGGCGAAGTCTTCGATGCCTTTGACGGCCTCCACTGGAATGACAGCAGCAGCGGTGTTGAAAAACGCTTTAATCCCGATGGCCGCTTTTCATTCGGCTCAAAACAGAGCCCGGGCGAAACCCTGCAGATATACACCATCCGCCACGAACTGGCGCCGTCGATACTCGCCTCCTACCAGGCGATGCAGCTGGCGTTCCCCGGCAACGTAATTGAAACGGATAGCGCAATGACCATGCGGGCGCCTGACCGTTTGCGAAAAGGTACCGTCTATTCGGTTATATCAAGCCTTGACGAAGTGGACCGTCACCCCTGCAGCGGAATAAAACCGAATGAGGAACAGGGTCTTGAGCACTATCTGGCTCTCTATCCGGAAATTTCCGACCGGTTGCGGCAGCTGGCCGGCTCGATTACAAAACAATCGAAAGACGATTTCGGTCGCGCCAAGGCGATAGAGTCTTATCTGCGGGAGAATTACTCCTATACCCGCGAAACCATGATGGTTACCTGGACCAGTAATCCGGTGGAGCAGTTTCTGTTTGAGCTGAAGGCCGGGCATTGTGAGCTGTTCGCCTCGTCCATGACCCTTATGCTGCGCACCGTCGGCATTCCCGCCCGTCTCATAAACGGTTTCTACATTCAGCGTTACAACCCGGTTACCGGCTATTACGAAGCAAAGGCATCGGACCGCCATGCCTGGGTTGAAGCGTATATTGAGCCGCATGGTTGGGTCACGTTCGAACCGACCTCTTCGTTCGAACTTCCCAAGTGCTCAAAACAAATGTTCGTGGCCAGCAACCTGTTTAATTATGTTGACGAAAACATGCTGGACCTTTTGCGGCAACATGGCGATTCCCTGTGGGTCAAGATTTTGCACAAGCTCTGGATTATCCTTGTGAAGCTGAAGCTGGCCCTGATACTGACCTACATGCAGCTACAACTTGCCTTTCATTTCATCTGGTTCTGGTTTCTGAGAGGTGGCTGGATTCTGCTGCTCCTGCTTCTCGCAACAGGAGTTGCGGCTTGGCAATTCTGGCGTTTTTACGAACCAAACTGGCGTATGGCAAAACTGCGGCGGGCACGAAATGGCGACCCGCACACGTTTTTGAGGCTTTGTTATCGGGAAATGGAACGTTTCTTCGACCTGCGCGGCACAGTGCGTGCGCCGCAGATTACGGCACTGGAGTATGAGCAGCTCCTTATACGGCGGTTTATGCCGCTGTCCGAACCGATCGCCGTCATTACCCGCCTCTTCCAGAAGGCCGCCTACGGACCGGAGCCGCTAACGGCAACTAATACGAACGAGGCATATAGTGCGGTTGAGAAGTTAATGAGATCCAAACTGCCGGCATCCAGGAAAACGTTCCGGCTTAATTGGTTTGACAGAAACAAGCGGATATAAACGCCGATATGCGTGTATGTAGAAAGTTCCTTTCTAAACTGTGTCTGAGATTATGAGGGAGGGAGTATGTCAGAACAAATCAGCATCACCTGCCCTGCATGCGGCTTTCGCAAGGTTACCCTGAAGTCATCTATTCCCGAGGGGGCAACAAAGGCTACCTGCCCCAAATGCAGACAGCCGTTTGCCCTGAACAACGAGACGCTGACTGAGGTGCCGCCCGGTTTGCCCGGCACGAATTCCCCGCCGCCGTCCGCGCCCCGCCCTGCTCCGCCTTCGCCCGAGCCGCCCCGACTGCTCACCTTCAGCTTCACCGGTTCGGCCCGCGACTATTTCGGCATCTGGATCGTCAACACCCTGCTTAAACTGCTGACCTTCGGCATCTATTCGGCCTGGGCCAAGGTACGCAAGCGCCGCTTCTTCTACGGCAGCACCACCCTGCACGATCAGCCGTTCGATTACCTGGCCGACCCGCTGGCGCTGTTCAAGGGGTGGCTGATCGCTGCCGTCGCCTTCCTGCTCTATGCGCTCGGTTCCAAGGTCAGCCCGCTGCTCAGCATGACGGTCGGCCTGGTGATCTTTGCCGTTTTTCCCTGGCTGCTGGTGCGGTCGCGCATGTTTAACGCCAATTACTCGTCGCACCGCAACATTCGCTTCTCATTCCGCCCCGATTACAGCCAGGCCTATATGGTCTATGCCGCCCTGCCGCTCGTTTCGATGATGTCGCTGGGGCTGTTGACCCCCTACACCCTCTTCCGCCAGCGCAAGTTCATGATCGAAAACAGCTTTTACGGCGCATCACCCTTTGTCTTTACGGCCACTGCCAGAGAGTTTTACATGGCATCCATCAAGATCGTGCTCGCCTTTGTCGGAGCAATGGCGCCTCTTGCAATCATGTTCTTCCTGGCCGGCGGCAACGTTGCGTCTGCCGCATCAGTCGGCGCTTCCGGGAAATGGGTGCCACGCGGCATGGCGCTTATCCCGCTTTTTGCCTTTCCGCTGGTCTACTTCATTGTCATCGTTTATGCCCAGACCTTGCTGGCCAACCTCAGTTGGAACGCCACCTCGCTGGCCGGGAACCGTTTCCAGAGCAGCCTGCGCACCCGCGACATGGCGATGCTGTTCGTAACCAATGCGCTGGCCATCCTGTTCAGCTTCGGCCTGCTGATGCCATGGGCTGCGGTGCGTCTGACGCGCTATCGCTTTGACAAACTGATCCTGTTTGCCGATGAAGGACTGGACCGCATCGTGGCTGCGGCGGGAAATGCACCGGGAGTCAGCGCCACCGGTGAAGAGATCGGTGATGTTTTCGGCATGTCGATGGATATTTCGCTGTAGAAATATGCTGCACAAACGGAACCAAACATATTTTCACGCGACGACGCAACGACGCAACGAAGGACTCGAACATAAAAATCAAAACGGCTTTTCGTTCGTGTATTTCGTGGATTATGGTTTTAAACGCTGCGTCGTCGCGCCGTCGCGTGAGGCATGCCTGGTTTGTGTAAGATCACCATTTGAAGAGTCTACAAAATGACATCAAAAGCATGAAAACCATTCCAATTGCATATTTTGACGGCACGATTTCGACCCGCCATGAAGCCTTGTTAACGCTCGAAAGCGAAAAGGTTACCCTTGTCTGTGATTCGGTGGAACGGTCGTATCCGGTAACGGCTCTCAAGATTTCTCAGGCTGTCGGTTCAATCCGCCGCACAATCACTCTTCCTGATGGCGGCATGTGTGAAGTGGCCGACCACGATTTCCTGGCGGAACTGGAGCGCCGGCTTGGCAGCAGCAGTCGTGCCGCGCTGCTGCACCGCTGGGAGAAGAGCCTGATGCTCGTGGCAGCCGCCTTGGGGTTGATGGCGCTGATCGTTGTGCTGTTCATGCGCTTCGGGGTCCCGGTTCTTGCCCGTCAGGCGGCCTTTGCCCTCCCCCCGGCAGTTGAAAGCAGCATGGGGCGTGAATCACTGGCCGTGCTCGACCGCCTGATGACCAAGCCAACGAAGCTGGGTACGGAGCGGCGGGCCGAACTGACCGCCCTGTTTCAGCGGGTAGTGACCGCCAGCGGCGCATCTCCCGGCTGCCGCCTGGAATTCCGTGCCGGCGGAGCAATCGGAGCCAATGCTTTTGCGCTCCCCTCCGGGATCGTGATTATCACCGACCAATTGGTTGAACTGGCAAAGCACGACGATGAAATCGCCGCGATCCTGGCCCATGAACTGGGTCACGTCCGCCAGCGACATGTACTGCGCCACGTGTTCCAGAATTCGGCCACCGGCCTGATCATGGCCACCCTGACCGGCGATCTGGTCTCTATCACCTCCCTGGCCGCCACCCTCCCCACCGCCTTGGTGGACGCTTCCTTTTCACGCAATTTCGAGCGGGAGGCGGATGACGCAGCCATCTCCTGGATGAAGTCGGCGGGTGTCCCGCCTTCCCGCTATGCCGAAATCCTTGGACGCCTGCAGGCCCAGCTTGACGTCCGTCTTGGCACTTCGGCAGGTGGTTCCAATCAGGTCCGCAATTATCTTTCCACCCATCCGGGCACCGGCGAGCGGATTCGGCGGATCATGGGTGATAGCCGGAAATGATGCACATGCTACAAATAACTATTGATGGAGCGAATTGAGATGACAGATCAAATCAGCACGGATCCTCTGCAGGGGGTGACCCTGAAAATGATCCTTTCCGAACTGGTGAAGCGGTACGGCTGGGAGGAGATGGGAAAAAACATCGATATCCGCTGCTTTACCCATGACCCGAGTATTTCGTCCAGCCTGAAATTTCTGCGGCGGACTCCATGGGCCAGGGATAAGGTCGAAGAGATGTACCTGCGCTGGAAGATGGAGGGTAAGGGATAAGAACAAATACATCAGCAGTCCTAAAACAAACGCCCCGCCTCCTGTTGGAAGCGGGGCGTTTTACCATGTACCGGCGCCCTGTGTCACTCAGCGGGCAGATCCGTCTTTTTTCTGACAAGTCGCTGATTGAGCGCCTGACGGGTGATCCCCAGAAGAACTGCCGCGGGCCCCTGGCTCCCGTTCGAGCGGCGCAACGCCTCCGCAATCAGCATATCCTCCGCCTCCTTCAGCGTGGGAATACGATCCTGACGAAGATCCAGAAACGGTTTCAGCTGATCATCACTGGTGATTGAACGCTGCGGAGACGCCTTGAATCCGGTTTTCTTCCGCAACGATTCCAGCATCGGCACCCCGTTTTTTTCCTGAGCCACCGCATCATGGATCATTGCCCTGAACTCTCTCACGTTTCCGGGAAAGGGGTACTCATAGAGGCAATCGAAGAGTTCAGGCGGAAATTCCGGCAGTTTCATGGAGAGGGATTGTAGTGCCTCCTCGACAAAATGATCAAAGAGAAGCGGAATATCCTCCTGCCGCTCCCGAAGCGGCGGAATCGTGATCTGGTGGGCGCAGAGCCGGAAATACAGGTCTTTTCTGAATTTCCCCCCAGTCATGGTAGCGCTGAGTTCCTGGTTGGTGGCAACGACGATTCGTGCGTCACTGCGCCTGACGACATCGGAACCGAGCGGATAATACTCACCTTCCTGAAGAAGCCGCAGCAGTTTTACCTGTGACGCGGTATTCAGGTCGCCAATCTCATCCAGAAAAAGGGTGCCCCCGGCAGCCTTTGCGATCATCCCCTCCCGCGCCTGATCCGCACCGGTGTAGGCTCCTTTTTTGTGCCCGAACAACGTGTCCGAAAAAACGGTATCATCGAGCCCCGCAACATTTACCGCAACAAATCCCCCACTCCTCCGGCTCATTGAATGTACCGCGTGTGAAAACAATTCCTTGCCGACCCCCGTCTCTCCGGTAATGAGAATCGGCTGGTCGGAAACCGCAACAGCCTCCAGGTAGCTGAAGATGGCTTTCATCGCAGCACATTGGGTAATGATGTCTGCAAATGCGCTTTTATCAGGAGCCTTGCCGGTAAGCAGGCTTTCTTTCAGGGAAAGGTTGATCTGCCGCAGGCTGTCCAGCTCAAGGGCACGCTTGACGCTGGAAAGATAGCGACTCTGCTCGACCGGTTTCACAAGGTAGTCGAACGCCCCGTTCTTCATGCATTCCACGGCGGTATTAAGCTCGCTGGTTGCGGTCATGACGATCACCGGCACCTGGGGATATTCGCTGCTCATACGATTAAGCAGCTCCAGTCCGGAAATATTCGGCATCGTGAGGTCCAGGACGATGAGAGCGGGGAGCTGTTCCGCCAGAAAGGGGAACAGCGTCCGGCCGTCTTCAATGGTGTGAAGATTGTGAAGCCCTGCCCTGCGCAGGATCGTTGCGCAACTGAAGAGGAGTTGAGGTTCATCGTCCACCAGGACGATCAACGGGGATTTCCCGGAAGTATCTTTCATGGTGTCGCCTCGACGGGATTCCCCTGGGTGATCAGACAATCGGAAACAGGCAATCGCACCGTCGCGGTTGTACCTCTTCCCGGCGCGGAATCATACGTCAGCGTCCCTTTGTGCTCCTTGATGATCGAAAGCGATATCGACACGCCGAGTCCCGTCCCGCCCTGATCAAACCTGGTGGTAAAAAACGGCTCCGCAACACGTTCCAGCACGTCATGGGTCATTCCTGTTCCTTCGTCGCAAACCGTAATTGTCACAAACTCGTCAAGCGGTTCATATGATGTCACAAGTCGAATTCCGCCGCCATTATCGGCAACAGCGTTGAGCGCGTTGGTGACGAGGTTGATGATTACCTGTTCGATCAACTGGGGCTTGCCAAGCACATGCGGCAGGGTGCTGCAGAGTTCAACCGTAACGGAATGGGCATGTTTGCGGATTTCGTGGGAGAGAAGCGTCATTGCCATCTGAATGGTCCTGTTAATGTCGATGCACGCCTCAAAATCGTCAGGTTCCTGCCGTACCGCCCCTTTCAGGGTCTCGATAATTGCCTGTATCCGGCGCGCCCCTTCAGTCAACCCCGCGATCAGCCGGGGCGTTTCTTCACGCACCTCGGAATACCGTTGACCGGCCAGATAAAAATCTCCCTGGTCAACGGCATGATCGTCAAGTATCTCCTGCACACTCTGCCACGTTTCGGCAAGGAGTGACGAATTGAACATAATGAAGTTATTGGGGTTATTTATCTCATGGGCAACTCCGGAGGCCAGCATGCCCAGCGAGGCCATCTTATTGGCTTGAATCAGCTTCGACTGGGTGTCGCGCACTTCTTCTTCCAGCCTGATTTTCTCGGTAATATCCCTGATCGAACAGTAGACAACCTTGTCATCCATCAAAGTGACAAGCTTGCCCCGCATAGAGACGACAACGGTGGTGCCGTCCTTGCGAAGCTGGGAAAGCCTGAACAGGTCGAATCTGCTGTTCTCGCCGAGTGCACTATAGAGTGATTCCTGTAATTCTTCATGACCCTCACCAACAAAAGGCCATGGAAAGGTACACAAAAGTTCGGAACGGCTATATCCGTACAACCCGGTTGCAGCGGGATTGGCATCAATTATTTCAAAAGAGTCAAGCTTGAAAAGGATTATGGCGTCTTCGTGCTGGAGAAACAATTGGGAAAAACGCTCCTCGCTCTCCCTCAGCTTGATGTCGGCCAGCTTGCGATCGGTGATGTCGGATATTATGCCGTCATATGCGAGAAGGGTGCCCTCAATGTCCCGGTAGGGAACGAGGGTGTTTCTGATCCACCGGAGCGAGCCGTCCTTATGGCGGATGCGGTGTTCCAGCTTCAGACTCCTGGATTCCGTAAGGATGCGCTGTGCCATGTCAAGTACCTGTGGCCGGTCATCATCATGCACAATCTGGTACCAGAGATCAGGAGTGGCGTTGTACTCGTCAGAGGAATAGCCGGTTACCATTTCGCAGACGGATTGATGGGTAGTCCCTGTCGGCCGGCCATTCTCGAACGAAACGGTATAAACATAATTGGTTACGGACTCCAGCAGCCTTTGGTACCGTTCCTGTCCGTTGCGAAGTTCCCGGGTCTTCGTTTGAACCTCACCCTCCAGCTGTTCCCTGTAGAGGAGGTTTTCAGCCAGCAATCCGGCCCATTCGAGTGCCCTCTTTATGGAGACTTCCAGTTCTTCCTCATTGACCGGCTTGGACAGATAATCCCAGGCCCCCCGTCGAACCGCCCCAATTGCGTCTTGCACTGTTTCCACTCCGGAAAAGACAATCAGGGGTACCTTGATATATTTTTCCTGTAATGCAGAAACAAAGCGTATTCCATCCCGCTGCGGCATATCCAGGTCAACCAGTACGATGTCGGGGCGTTCACGATCATACGCAGCCAAACCATCATTCCCATCTTCCGCCTCAATGACGCGATAGCCCGAACGTTCTAAAAAGGCTCTCAGAGATGATCGAACGGTTTCAGAATCATTTACGACCAGCACGGATGGTACATCCAGATTCATGCGGTTATTCAGTACACCACTCTTGTTCAAACACCCTCCGGATGATGCTGTGTTTCATGCGCGGAGTCCGATAATATTTTGTTTTAAGAGCACCTTTCCAACCGGACTTGCATGAAGGAAATTAGCACAACTTCTCCGGTCGGGGCAATTGCTAACATCCTTTGACACGATAGGTTGCGTAATCTCTATCCAGATCTCTCTCGACCACATCGACGGTACAGCTATTCACGAAGTTGCTTTTGACGATAAACATTCTTCCGTTGTAACTCATCGGGATCGCCGGGCTTCTGCCATTCACCGCTTCAATGGCCACCTCCTGGGCAAACCGTTCCTTTACCGGGTCAAGCTTTATGGCATAGGCAGGTATTGTTTCACCATACACAAGGCCATCCCTGATCCGGTACTTAACCGTGATGACGGATGCCTCCTGGACTGTATTCATCTGTTCATGCCTGATAAGAGTAAATGACTTGTCCTGGCTCTCAAAATAGGCTGTAGCACTGGGGCGCTGCAACGTCATAAGCCCTGTAGCGGACTGGACCGCAAGGGCTTCGGCCGCGTTAAGCGGTCTGGTTGGAGGGTTACGCTCAACCCAGTATGAGTCGGCTTTCGGGAGATCATACGACAGCGACAGTTTTTCTTGTAATGTGGCACAGCCACTGAGTAATACGACAAGCAATGCGCTCTGGATAATCGATCTCATATGGCACCTCCGGTAATAATTGCTGTAAACGAAACCTGACAAACAAGAGAGCATCTTGCGTGCCAGGTCGCTTAAAACATTATTTATCGTGTATTACCGGTGTGTTACATGATTAATGCGGGGTAAGAGAGGGGATCGAAAGATGCAATCTATCTTTCAGGTATTTTAAATAAATTACCAATAACCAGCGGGATTTATTACGTTATACGGGCAGACACGCTTCATGCAAGGTTCATTGCACCTGCAATATTTGATATGAAAGGTTCGGATGACTATTAAAAGTTCAATAATTTTATTAGGTTAAGTCTTTGCAGTAAACTTCCCCTCCCTTGACGGGAGGGGATTGAGGGATGGGTGACGCTGCCGTCAGCTTCAAATATGGCAAACTCCCCCACCCCCTAACCCCCTCCCGCAAGGGTAGGGGGAACTTCGAAGGCGGAGCGCGTGCGCTCTAATGTCCCAGCAAGGCTTCATGGCCGCCGTTCGACAATGCCGGCCAGCACACCGGCCCCGTTGGGCAGGTTCAGCTCCAGCCGCCTGATCGAGCCGACGCCGGCAGCGGTCATCATTTCCTCCAGCTCCCCCTGCGTGTAGGAGCGCCCCTGTGGCGTGCCGAGCAGCATGTTGAGCGAAAAAAGTGCCGGGAAGAGCGGTCCGGCCATATCATTGTCGAGGATAAATTCCTGCACCATGAGCATGCCGCCCGGCTCCAGCGCTGCCACGGCCCGCCGCAGAGTGACGGCGCATCCCTCCGGACCCTCGCCGTGCAGGATGTGCGACAGCCAGGCCACATCAAATCCGGCCGGCACGTCGTCGCTGATAAAGTCCCCCTCGTGGAAGGCGATCCGATCGCCGAGGCCAAAGGAGGCGATCGTTTTTTCGGCAAACGGGCGGGTCGTGGGGAGATCGTAGACCATCGCCGTAAGCTCCGGGTTGGCCTGGCAGAAATGGATCGCGTAGGTGCCGGGCCCGCCTCCCAGATCGAGCAGGCGCCGCCTGCCATGCAGATCGATGCGGGGAACGACGCATGGGGCGTTCAGCATGGCCAAGTTGAACATCCCCATTTCGAAGCTTTCCCGTTCGGATTCGTCATTGCCGTGGGAAACCCTCCTGCGAATCGGTGCGCCGTTCAGGACGGATTCGTCGAGGCGGGACCACCCGGACATCAGGTGATGGTGATGCATGATGATATAGCCAAGGTAGCGGGGAGAAGTGCGAGACAGGAATTCCACCGCAAACGGCGTCGGTGTGTAGCGGTCACCCTCCTTGTCCATCAACCCCAGCGCTGTCAGGGCGTTCAGCAGCATTGCCACCCCGCGGCTATCGCCGGCGGTCGCCCGGGCCATTTCCGCCGCTGTTCCGGCATGACTGAACAGGTCAAGTTTCACCCCCGCGTGCAGGGCACAGGTGCTCCAGTAGCCGCCCGACAATTTCAGCAGTTCGGCAGGGTTCCAGGTGGGTTTTTCCATACGAGCCTCCTTGGAAGAAATATCACGTAAATTATCGTAGCGTAATCTCGATACGAACCGAACGCAAGCGGTAAATTCATCGGTCAGATGGCCGGAAAGGCCTGGCTGTGGGCCGATTGAGGCACAAAAGCTGTGGCATCGAATACACGGGTGGTGTATTCTTAATCTGGAGCCATTCCAGGAGGAGGTTACCGCCGACATGTCTGACGAAATCTGCGCTGCCTGTGAAATTCACCGCCTGAGCATCCTTGCCGCGGACGGGAGTGTTGACGAAGCACTGATGCCCCCCCTGCCGGTTGATGATATCCGGCGCATGTACGAGCTGATGGTGCTGACCAGAACGTTCGACCAACGGGCTATCGCCCTGCAACGGGAGGGGCGGCTCGGCACCTACCCCCCCAGCCTGGGACAGGAAGCGGCACAGGTCGGGAGTGCGTTTGCGTTCCTGCCCGGCGACTGGATCTTCCCCTCCTTCCGCGAACTGGGCGTCCAGTTGACCCTCGGCTACCCGCTCCATCAGATCTTCCAGTACTGGTCAGGTGACGAACGCGGACAGGAGTCACCGGCGGGGTCCAACATCTTTCCGGTCTGTGTCTCGGTCGGCTCCCACATTCCCCATGCGGTCGGTGCTGCGATGGCAGCCCGCTACCGTCACGACCCGGTTGTCGCAGGCGTCTGGTTCGGCGATGGGGCCACCTCCAAGGGGGACTTCCACGAGGGGTTCAACATGGCGGGGGTCTTCCGGCTGCCGCTGGTCTTTATCTGCCAGAACAACCAGTGGGCGATCTCCGTGCCGCTCAGCGGACAGACCGCCGCTGCCACCCTGGCGCAGAAGGCGCTGGCGTACGGCTTCGAAGGGGTGCGGGTGGATGGCAACGACGTATTCGCCGTGTACCGGGCCACCCGTGACGCAGTGGAGAAAGCACGCAACGGCGGCGGGCCGACCTTTATCGAGTGCCTTACCTACCGGGTGGGCGATCACACCACTTCGGACGATGCCGGACGATACCGTTCCGCCGATGACGTGGCGGTCTGGAGCGCTCGCGATCCGCTGTCCCGGCTGGAGCGGTACATGGAGCACCGTGGACTCTGGAGCGAAGCGTACGCAACCGGGACCCGGCAGCGGGCAACCGCCGCCATCGACGCGGCGGTCATCGCGATGGAGGCGGCACTCCCCCGCGATCCGGATGACATGTTCACATACACCGTGGCACTCCCCGGCCAGCGGCAAGCCGGGCAGCGGAAAGGGGGGTGACGTGGCACAACTGACGATGGTACAGGCAATCAACCAGGCGCTGGAAGGTGAAATGGCCCGAGACGACCGGGTCGTGCTGCTTGGCGAGGATGTGGGGCGCGATGGCGGTGTATTTCGCGTCACCGAAGGATTGCAGGAGCGCTTCGGCGCCGAGCGGGTCATCGACACCCCCCTCTCCGAGTCCGGCATCGTCGGCGCGGCGGTGGGGATGGCGGCCTACGGCCTGCGGCCGGTAGCGGAAATCCAGTTCATGGGCTTCCTCTATGCCGCCCTGGATCAGCTTTACACCCATGCAGCCCGCCTCCGGACCCGCTCCCACGGCCGTTTCACCTGCCCGCTGGTAGTGCGGACCCCCTATGGCGGCGGCATCAAGGCGCCGGAACTGCACGAAGAGAGCAGCGAGGCGTTGCTCTGCCATCTGCCGGGGCTCAAGGTGGTCGTCCCCTCGGGGCCGTACAGCGCCAAGGGGCTGCTGACGGCGGCAATCCGCGACCCGGACCCGGTGATTTTCCTTGAACCGACGCGCCTCTACCGGATGCTGCGGGAGGAAGTCCCGGACGGGGAATATACCATCCCGCTCGGCCGCGCCCGGATCGTCCGGCAGGGAACGGATGTGACGGTGGTGGCATGGGGAAGCATGCTCGAAAGGGTGCTCAAGACCGCCACATCCCACTCGCTTGAGGTGATCGATCCGCAGACACTTTCCCCCTTCGACTGGGAAACGCTGCTGACCTCGGTAAAAAAGACCGGCCGGCTGGTAATCGTCCACGAAGCGGTCAAAAGCGGCGGAGTTGGCGCCGAGATTGCCGCCACCGTCGCCGAAGAGGCGATCCTGGAGCTGCGGGCTCCGGTACTGCGGGTGACGGCACCTGATGTGGTGCTGCCGCTCCCCAAATTGATCGACAGCTACCTGCCGACCACGGAACAGATCCGTGCGGCATTCGACGACGTGATGAGGTATTGACCATGCACTATGAATTCAAACTCCCCGATCTGGGTGAAGGCATTGCCGAAGTAGAACTGCGCAGATGGCTGGTGACGGAAGGGGAGCGGGTCGAGGAGCACCAGACCGTGGCCGAGGTGGAGACCGACAAGGCGGTAGTCGAAGTCCCCTCCCCCCATGGCGGCACGGTCTGCGGTCTGCATGGCCGGGAAGGTGATGTCATCCGGGTGGGCGACATCCTGATGACCATCTGCGAAGAGGCTGCGCCGCAGGCGCGTCCCAAACATGCCGGCATCGTGGGAGAGCTTCCCGAGGCGGAGGACATTCCGGTCACACAGGCGGAGAGAGCAAGCGCCGATGTCAAAGCAACCCCGCTGGTGCGGCGGCTGGCGCGCGAGCGGGGCATCGACCTGCAGACGATACGAGGCAGCGGCCCGCACGGCAGCATTACCCCCGAGGATCTGGACCGGGGCGCTGCTGCCGCTCCGGCCATTTCTGACTCCTTCGGCCCGGTCGAACGGCTGCCGCTCAGGGGCGTCAGGCGCACCGCGGCCCGCAACGTCCTGGCCGCCCAGCAGCGCACCGCATTCGTCACGGTCACCGAAGAGGCCGATATCAGCGAGCTGTCCCTGCTCCGCAGCCGCGAACAGGCTGCGGCCGGTTCCCACGACACGCACCTGACCTTTCTCCCCTTCTTCATCAAGGCGGTGCAGCACGCCCTGCGCGACTATCCCGCCTTCAACGCCGCCATCGATGATGCCGCCGAAACGATCATCCTGAAGAAGCACTACCACTTCGGCATCGCGGTCGAGACCCCGGACGGCCTGATGGTGCCGGTAATCCGCGATGTGGACAAAAAGAGCATCCTCGACCTGGCAGCCGAGATCCAGGCGCTCGGGGAGAAAGCCCGCACCAGGACCATCTCGCTGGAGGAGTTGAAGGGGAGCAGCTTCACGATCACCAATTTCGGCCATTTCGGCGGTCTGTTCGCCACGCCGATCATCAACTGGCCCGACGTGGCAATCATCGGCTTCGGCCGCATCGGGGAACGCCCCTGGGTACATGACGGGGCCATTGCCATCCGTACGATACTCCCGATGTCCCTGACCTTTGATCACCGGATAACCGACGGCGTGACCGCCTCACAATTTCTGAGCCGGATACTCGGCTACCTGGAAGACCCGGCGCTGTTGTTCATCGAGAGTGTCTGAGCAACACGTTCATCATAAGGAGACAAACGAAGGGCGGGGAATTATCCCCGCCATTTTCATGAGAAAAATCACGAGCTGCATTGTAGTATTTTAAACAATAATCATTTATAGTTCGCAAAATCAGTTTCACCCCGGTTTTTAAGGAGCGAGATAGCCCGGCTTAAATTAAAACTTGGACAAAAAAAGGACCAAAACTGGAAAAGCTTATAGCAGTAGAAACTCCAGTGACCGCTAAAAACAAGTTGAACATCAGGAGATTTATGAAGAATCAAAGACTAACGGGCTGGTTTATTGTTTTCCTTGTCTTGGCAATATGGATTGCAAATTTATGGTTTTGTTCCGGGTGGGAAACAAGTGAACGCGGTACATTTGGTGATCTGTTCGGAGCTTCTAATGCTCTTTTTTCAGGGCTCGCTTTTGCCGGTGTACTGATTACTTTATTTCTTCAACGCCAGCAGCTTCAAGATTCACAAGCAGCAAATCATTCTCAAACAGTACTATTGATGCAGCAGATATTTGAAAGTACATACCTACAATTAATCGGATTTCACCGCGGTATCATAACAGGACTTCGACTTCAAAAAGATGCAACTAATTATCAAGGCGTTGAAGTTTTGGATCAAATTTACACTTCTGCGACTAGAATCTACAACGATAATGCAAAACTTAATGAAAGTGAGCGAATTTATAAGGCCTTCGCCGATCTACCCAAAGATGAGTACTCTGAGCTGTTCAAATTATTAAAGAGCTTTGTATATATCCTCAATTTTATAAGCGAAAACAAATCAAGTGCAAGGAACCACTACGAGATGCTTCTCTCGGTTGCGAGCACCAGAGAAATAGTAATTTTTATTTATATTTTGTTTTCATCAAATCAAGCTGCAGGAGTTTTAAAGGAGGCAGAAGCTACGCGTTTCATTCTCCCACAATTTTTGCTTGATGAGTCACATTTTAGAATAATTGAAGAATGGATAAATAAATCAGAAGATCCAACCAGCTGAATAAAGGAGAAGAAAGATGGCATCGATTCGACTAGAAGATCTGGGAAAGCATATAGATAAGAAAAAACTACCTTCTGGGAATGTCTTTACCGATAAGAACATTCAAGCAATTTTTGGTCACGAAGCAGCAGATGACGAGGACATTGATCGACTGAAAAAATACTTCGTCAAGAATATCTTCTTTGAAAAACTTACATCTGACTTGAAGCTACGAATAGCTGTCGGGCACAAAGGTATTGGCAAATCCGCACTTTTCCGAATAGCAGCATCTGAGGATATAAACAATGAAGTTTTGCCTATATTTATAAAACCAGACGATATTATAGAGCTCAAAAATGCAACCACAGATTTTTTAAAAGATATACGCAAGTGGAAGGAGGGACTCCGTAGAATTATTTATGGAAAAATTCTAGACAATCTCGGCGTCGTTGAAAAGGATTCTGGATTGCTGGATTACCTTCTTACTATAGGTGGTAAAGTCGGTGGATATATTAAAGAGCAGATTACTGATGACGAGAAACCATTGAATCAAGCGATAGAGAAGGCACGGGGATTGTACAAAAAACATCAGAAGGTCAATGTCTATATTGATGATCTTGATCGTGGTTGGAAAGGCCGCGAAGAAGATATATCTATGATCTCCGCTCTCATGAATGCTGTTAGAGATATAAGTAATGAAGATGATAATATTCATTTCAAAATTGCATTACGCTCAGATGTTTATTTTCTTTTTAGGCGTTCTGATGAATCGACAGACAAAGTAGGTGGATCAGTTTTTTGGCTTAGCTGGTCAAATCATGAAATATTGGCTCTTTTAGTCAAAAGAATAGGAGCCTTTTGGGGAAGAGAGGTTGACGAAACAACTTTATTTCAAATGCACCAAGCCGAATTAGCTAAATATCTCGACGTCATCATTTCACCGGTATTTGAAGGTGCCGGACATTGGGAGAATGCTCCTATTAGGAAGGTTTTGCTGTCTTTGATTAGAAAGCGACCTCGGGATATTGTTAAACTTTGCACTTTGGCTGCACAGAGCGCATATCTTAGGGGATCTAACACAATTGAGACAACTGATTGGGAGGATGCTTTTCCAACTTATTCAAACGACAGGTTATTAGACACCGAAATTGAGTATAAATCAGAACTTCCAGAATTAATGAGACTTATGCTTGGCATGAAGCCGTCAGTAAAAAAAGCTAAAGCAAGAGATTCGTACGAATTCACAACTGATGAACTACTAAAGAAAATTGAAGGAATTGAAGAACGAGGAAAATTTGCTTTCTCAAACGGCAAAAGCGCAACCACAGAAGAACTTGCACATTTTCTATATAAAATTAATTTTATTACGGCACGCCGAAAAAATGCTGCTGGGAAAATTGTCAGAAAATATTTCGAAGATCATAACTACCTCATGCAACCATATGTGGACTTTGGGTTTAGCTGGGAGGTTCATCCTGCATATCGATGGGCTCTTCAACCTGATGATCCGAAGAATGTATACCTTCGCTTAGAGCTTCTTGATTTCGAATAAGTTTACATTGCTTGCGAAATATTGAGGGGTCACGTCTCAACTCCTGACAGGTCCGACCCTTGATGTGATTACACGGCACCGAAAGCGATGGTGTGCATCTCTACTTATTTCCGATACCGCTACATGGAAATTGGTCCAGTTATGTCGAGGCGCCAATAACTGACGTAGGAATAGAAAAGTTCAGAAACAGCGTGAATCGCCAGACACCCTTTGGTAAAGAGGATAGGAGAGACAATCTGTGTGGGAAAATGGTACTGGAGTCAACTGTACGATCTCGCGGATGGTTAAAAGGTCGCAAAAGGGGCATCAATAATCAGCCTGTCCCCTTATAGTCCCCTCGTTGCCAACGATATAGCCGAAGTATGTCAAAAATGGTGGCCAGTTCTCTTGGCTGCGTTCGCGGGGCAAGGCGGTTAAAGAAGGACAGAAAAGCGAAAAAAGCAAGAGGCGAGTATGCCGCTAAGGCGGCAATTCTGCTATGCCGTTGATGCGGTCAAGATTGCACAGCAAATGCTCCGCTGAAAGGAGATAAAACATGCCACTTACAGAGTCAGATTTTCTGAAATGGTACAATGATGAAATTACAAGATACCGGAATCAAGAGTGGCAACTTGCCTCGTACTCCGTAACTTTTTCATCTGCGGTAATTCTTTTCGTGAGACGCTCAGATACTATGAACATGATTCGACCTTGGACGGCTGCTATTACTATAATGATATTTATATCACTTCTAATTTTTGCCGAATTTCATGTACATGGCCGTCTCAGCGAATTTAGAAAAAGACGTGTACTTTTAATCGAAAACGGTAATCATAATGCCAAAAATGTAAATGATCATTTTTTCAACGGCACATTAGACACAATATTTTTTTTTGGATTTGTCCTCTTCCCAGCGATTTTCGGTATTGCTGCCGCCATGAGTTGTATTTCAATATCGCAATGAGCTTGCTGTGCACGGCTGTAAATGGACGCATCTTCAAATTTCAAAAAGAGTAGGACAGTCAAAGTTCCAACAAGGCTTACGACCTGCCCTAAAATACCGGCAGGGCAAAGCCATTCCCGTTGAACAAATACAAATTGAAATAGCAAAGGAGTTAACAAATGTCACTCAATGATGAAATAGCAGTAGCACGAAAGGAAATCGTCTCTGACGGCTATGATATGTCGATAGGAGAAGTAATGAATCTATATCGTGACGGAGAAATTATTATAAATCCCGTATTTCAAAGATTATTTCGTTGGGATGAATCTCGAAAGACTCGATTTATTGAATCTCTTTTACTCGGAATACCAATTCCACCGATTTTTGTATTTCAAAGAGAAGATGGTGTGTGGGAATTGATTGATGGACTTCAGCGCCTCTCGACAATCTTTGAATTCGCCGGAATGCTGTATTTGCCCGATAAAACCAAAGCTCCGCCATCCGTTCTAAACGGCACAAAATTCCTTCCTAGCCTAGCTGACAAACGATGGGAGTCATCGAGTCAGGACGCAACTGATGGAATTGATAAGACTCTTCAATTGGCCATAAAGAGGGCACGAATAAGGGTTGAGATCTTAAAGCAAGAGAGCGATCCATATGCCAAATATGAATTATTTCAGCGACTAAATACCGGCGGAGCAGAACTTTCAAAACAGGAGGTTCGTAATTGTGTTGCTGTCATGCTTAATGAAGAGTTCTATAAATGGCTAACTACTTGTTCTGAGAGTGCAGACTTTAGATTAACGGTTGATCAAACTGAGTACGCAATAGCAAAACAATCAACAGTAGAATTAGCTCTTAGATTTTTCGCTTTTAGAAATGTTCCATATCAGTTCGGTTTTGATGTTCATGAATATTTAGACGAAGCAATGTTGCAGATTGCAAATTCAATCAACAAGGATGAAGAAGGTGATGTTTTTCATCGAACCTTTGCCCTTATAAAGCACGCATTAGCAGATAAAGCATTTAAACGATGGAATGGAAATGATTTTGCCGGAATGTTTCTAATGTCAATGTTCGAAGTTGTTACAATGGGTATTTCAAAAAATCTTCAGGCTATTGAAGCAATGGGACTGGCGGCAGATGAGTTTGTCACTGAAAAATGCAAAGCTCTTTGGAGTAATGAACTCTTTCAGAAAAATTCAGGTGCTGGCGTCCGCGGTACAACAAGGCTTTCAACTTTGTTGCCGATGGCAGAAAAGTTTTTTCGACCATGAGCAAGCTGCGAACTCCTTCGATGTTGCAGGACAATCTTGATAAGGAATTAGCCTGGCGTCTAAAAGAGGTAGCTGATCTTACTCTCGCGATTAAGAGTTCCCCTTCCTCACATCAACGGACACTGATTCGTGCAGGTGTGCCACTCCTATATGCTCATTGGGAGGGCTTTATAAAAAACTCATCCCTGTCATATATCCAATTTGTGAGCGATCAAGGTCTACGGCTTGATCAGCTTTCAAGTTGTTTTATCGTCTTTGGTGCGAAAAAACATTTAAGTGCTTTGACTCAGTCTAAAAGATCAAAGATTAACATTGAGGCTGTTAATTTTTTCATGTCACAATTGAATAGTTCGGCAACGCTTTCTATGTCAAGTGCAGTGAACACTGAGTCCAATTTGAGTTCTAGCGTATTTGACAATATTGCAATTTCAATTGGTATCAATCCTGACCGTTACAGTTCCCGCTACAATCTAATTGACGAAAGTCTGTTAAAAAAACGCAATGAAATTGCACATGGTGAATACTTGGATCTCCGTGCCGAAGAATACCGGTCTTTAGTAGATGAAGTGATTCAACTGATGCGTTGGTACAAGACTGATATTGAGAATGCTGTTGCCCTTGGATCATATAAAAATACGACGATTGCCCAACCAAGCGCAGCAGCGGGGCAATAAGACCGCCGCGCCCGTAGACAGAATAAGGGGACAGGCTGATTATTGAGGTGCAATTATGCCAAGAATTGCAAGAGCGTTAACCGACAACGCCTGCTATCACCTTATCAATCGAGGTAACGGCAGACAGCAGGTTTTTCACAAAGACGGTGATTACCACGCGTTCATTGATCTTATGCAGACAGCTCGAGAAAAGTTTGCAGTGCGGTTGCATGCATGGTGCTTAATGCCAAATCATTTTCATCTTCTCGTACAACCAGAACAGGCCGACCAACTGAACAAAATGATGCAATGGTTAATGACACGTCATGTCCGTCGTTATCACCAGCATTACGGCACCAGTGGCCATGTTTGGCAAGGAAGATACAAGAGTTTTATTGTCCAGGATAATGATCATTTGTTGACAGTGGCTCGTTATATTGAGGCCAATCCTGTTAGGGCGGGACTTTCGGAGAGCGCCGCGCAATGGCTCTGGTCTTCCCATGCCGTACGCGGCACCGAAAGCGATGGTGTGCATCTCGACTTATTTCCGATACCGCTACCTGGAAATTGGTCCAGTTATGTCGATACGCCAATAACTGACGCAGAAATAGAAAAGCTCAGAAACAGCGTGAATCGCCAGACACCCTTTGGTAAAGAGGATTGGAGAGACGATCTGTGTGGAAAAATGGGACTGGAGTCAACTGTACGATCTCGCGGATGGTTAAAAGGTCGCAAAAGGGGCATCAATAATCAGCCTGTCCCCTTATAGTCAGGCAAATTATGACCGCACAGGTGTTACATTTTATTTTGATAGGAGTTAAAATGAGAGTACTAAAACTATTTTTACCATTCGTCATGATGATCTCTTTGTTAGGGTGCACCACGCATGTTGGTAAATTTTCCTTCCTTTCTACAAAGGACATACAGACTGATACCAGCACAGCAGAAAAAGTTGGTACAAATGTTCTTGGCGAAGATGCTATCTGGTTCATTATTATCAATCCCACACTTCCATATCCCCAAATGGATAAAGCCTTGGATGATGCTCTCAAAAAAGCAGGAGGCGACTTCATGACAAATGCAACAATTACATATAAGTTTTTTATGATTCCGATCTTATACACCAGGGTTTGGTATGAGGTAGTCGGTGATGTCTGGAAAATGAGCCATAAGGTTCCGGTCGCCAAGCATTAATCCTAGCAGACGCATGGAACGGAGGTGCCCAGTAGACATTTAGAGGACGCACTTCACATTTTCACATTTGAGGAAAAGGGAAATTCCAACTCTCGCGTGGACTCGGTCGCGGCTAAAAACCTGCCGCGCCGGTCACACTCATAGCCGTTTTGGAGAAAATCAATATGAGCATACAAACACTTAAAATCATCGCATTAATGGTTGGATTGATGTTTCTTACTTCATGCGGAAGTGGTGGAGTTTCAGAGCAAGGTTCCATCATAAATAACAACGTTAATGCTAAACCGGCACCCTACATAATGGCCACCTTAATTAGCTTCCAACCAGGTTCCTATCAAGGCAATATTCCTAATGCGTCCGTATTAGTACAGGATTCATCAACAAATGCCGATATCACAACGGCAATAGTGACTATAAATAACAATACGCTAACTTACAATCCTGCTTCTGGTCATAAAGCATATGAAGGTAATGTATCGGTAGTTCCCGGAGGTAACGTTTTTCTTGAGGTCGCTGTTGGAGGAAATTCATATTCAATATCTACTACTCAGTTCTCATCATACCCGACCTTCTCTACACCTGTCACCAGTACTTGGTATTCAAGCATCCCTAATACCGTGCAATGGACTGTTGGAGATCAGAAAGCAAATGCTGTGTATAACCTAGCAGTTCTGGATGCCCATGACACAAATGGTGATGTTATATGGCCGATGACAAATGACAACACTTTCCAAGTAATGCCTATGGGCAATACAGGCTATTCTTTCTTAGCTAACAGTATTACAGCAGGTGATCGTCTCTTACTTACCGCTATTGTCAGAGGAGAGCCAATTCAAGGAGCCTCTTATAACTCAAAATTGATTATTGCTGGATGTAGTACTATTCCTATTACAGTAAAAAATGCGACGCTTCAATCCATTGCAGTTACACCGGCTAATCCAACTTTACCTTGGGGAACATTTCAACAATTTAAAGCAATAGGCAATTTTTCAGACAATAGTTCTGAAGATTTGTCAGATAAAGTATATTGGGCAGAAAACGGATTTTCGCTTGATGTGGTTCAAGATAGCCGAGGACTATACAAGGCCAGTTACGCTGGCTCGGCGACTATCAATGCAAGCTTAAATCAGACCACAGGCTCATCATATGTGAATGTTATGCGTCCTAAACTCCTTTCAATTGATATCAGTCCAATAAATCGGACTATTGTTACTGAAACAAAGCAACATTTTAGTGCTTTTGGCCATTATGAGGATGGCTATGTGGGAGACATTACTTCATCCGTTTACTGGAACTCAGAAAATACGGATGTTGCGAAAATATTCAACGATTCAGGCAACAATGGACTAGCCACAGTTGTTTCAACAGGCACAACATCGGTGAGTGCTACATTAAGCGGTATATCGTCGTCAACAGCACTGACTGTTACTAATAGGCCGTCAACTGTTGGGCAACGACTTTATCTATATCTTCAAAGCGACACAAATGACTACGTCGGAGGCGGGAAATCCTACTATTTCACCCAAGACAATATACAATTACATAGCAGTTTTAACGGAAGAAAAATTTCAATAACTCCAATGAATGGTCAAACTCAAATAGGTAATGGTGATTTTGTAGTTCCTGATACTCTTAGCCAACTTCAGACTGGTTATTATGGTAACCTTACTCGATACCCATTTAACGACCCAGCCATAGGCGGAATGGACTGGGATATGAGCAGTCATGGATGTAACAACCTTTCCGGATGGTTTGCAATTGACAATATAACTTACAATTCCGGCATTGTTACGGCAATTGATTTTCGTTTTGAGCAGCATTGTGAGATGCATTCTCCAGCTATGTATGGCTGGTTTCACTGGGTGGCGCCGTAAGAAAGGGGGGACGAAGGGGACGTAGTTAAGTTCGGTAACTTAGTTCCATCTCTGTGAGCAAGTTTGCAATATTAACAACGTCCCCTTTGGACCCTGCAAGTAGAGGACACTGTGGAACTCGATTACCTAGACGCCACCTGGATTGCTTGGGCAGAGGAATTTAAGACTGAGTATGAAGCAAGACAAGTGATGCAAATATGACAAAGACAAAGATTATTAACTTTTTCAAGAATAAATACGTAGGCGAAGCCTTAGGCATTGCCATTTTAATTCTATGTGTGCTGGCACTCACGGTAGGCACTGCATTTCTGCAAGAGCACACGTTACTCATATTACTCGTACTGCTTGTGATCCTCGTGATAAGCGGAGCTATTTGATTCATAACCAGACGGGTGCGCGTGAGAAGCCAAGTACCCCGCCCGCCGTATCGCGGAGAAAACAATGAAGATTATGAAACCCGTTGAAACAATGTCGATTGATGATCTCACTAAGTTTGTCGAAAACTGCTTTGACGTTAATGGAAAGATAAGTCGATTCCAACCAGGAAGTTATACGGAGAAAAAGATAATTATGAGGGTATCTTGTTTGTGTCGTGATTTTTTATTACTTGCAATTTGTACCTGCTTATTTGGTTGTAGTGGTGGGGACGGAAACGATGGAGTGTCATCATTTTTTTTGCAGGATGATATCAATCAAGTAATAAAAACAGAGGGACCAGGTGATATAAATAATTTATTCCCCCTTACTATTGGAAATAGTTGGGGATATCACGTGACTAGCTATGGAACCGGGAAGCAATCAACTAACTATACCGAAAGTGTAAAAATTTCTGGAACAAAATATATTGATAACAATGCTGCCTATGTTTTAACCTCTTTCAATTCTGATAATCTTGCTGCTTCAAGCGAAGAATATTACGTTAAAAATAATGCCGCAATATATTATGTCGGGGATAATTCAATAAGTTTATCATCTTCAATTAGTCCTTACCCTATTTTTGAATTCCCTGTTGTTCAAAACGGATCATTTTTACAGATCAAACGGTCGCACCTTGACTATGGTAGTGACCTTGACGGGGATGGAATCAATGAAAAAATTGCTATTAATTCTAATGTTACAACAACAGTAAACGAAACTGTTCGTGTTGAAGTCGGAATGTATCAAAACTGCACGCGCGTTGTCACATCAATGACTGAGACATTGACATCATCAAGAGACAATGAGCAGTTAACTGTGAATGGTACAATGTCAGAATGGTATGCACCAGGAATTGGACTAGTTAAAAGACACGTGGAATATGTATACCCAAATGGGTCAAGTGTTACAGATTACGCTCTTACATCTTATATCGTTGATGGCATTAGAAGTGAAACGACCTCCCCCACAATACTATCTGTCCAACCAAATGCAAATGCCACCAGTGCTAGCGTATCAACAATCGATGTCCTATTCAGCGAGGATATGGATGCTTCGACTATAAATAGTGTAACATTTACAGTACAAGTCTCCATGGGTGCCAGTTACCAGTCAGTGCCAGGAACAATTTCATATTCAAATAAAAAAGCTAGTTTTGTATCAAGATCGGCACTTCAAGCTGGCACGTACACTGCGACTATTTCTACAGCAGCTCAAGATGTTGCTGGAAATTCTCTTGCCAACGATTACCGTTGGAGTTTTACTGTTGACAAAACTGCTCCCAATGTTTCTTCAACATACCCTGCCCCAAATGCTGTGTCGGTTCCTGTGTTTCCAGTTATAACTGCGACATTTAGCGAAGAAATTACTCCTGCAACAGTCGACTCATCTGTATTCGTTGTCAAAGATTCTAACAATGACCAGGTCGATGGGCATATAACGTATGTCAACAAAACAGCTACATTTATCCCTAAGTCTCAACTTAATCATGGTACCACATATACGGCCATGATCAGGCCGTATGTTAAGGATCTGTCCGGCAATATACTTCCAACAAGTTACAGTTGGACTTTTACAACTGATTTGGGTGTGTTTTCTCAGAAAATTAGAATCCCAACTGGTTCAAGGGCTGAGGCAGTAGCTATAGGTGATGTAAATGGGGATGGAAAAAATGATGTAGTATTGACAACATCGTCTTACAACAACAATGCATATGACTACAAATTTTTTGTGTACCTGCAAAACTCTGCTGGAAGTCTTGCCCCTCCTATAATTTATTCCACAAGCGGTAGTTATACCGATCATGCAATGACTGTTGCAATAGGTGATATCAACAATGATGGTAAAAACGATGTGACAATCGGATATCCATCTAAATTCGAAGTCTTTTATCAAAATAAATCGGGTGGACTAGATCCAGCAATTTCTTTTGTTGCTACAGACACATATAGAATGAAAATAGTTGATATAAATAAAGATGGGCTTAAAGATGTGATAGGGATTGGGTGGGCTTCGGTTAGCATATGGAAACAAAATGCTAATGGGACACTTGATCCTCCTCAAAGATATTTTGTAACACTAAATGGATACAATGACTTAGATGTTGGTGATGTAAACAACGATAGGCTTAATGATATTATTGTTTCTAGTGGGCAAGGACTTAATCCAACTATTGCAGTGCTCACCGGAAAAGCTGATGGAGCTTTGAATGGACCAGTGTACTACTCTACAGGTAACGCTGCTACCAGTAGTTTGGCTGTTGGCGACATTAATGGTGATAATTTAAATGATATAGTTTCAGGAAGTGCGGGAGCTTATTATCAAAATAACTCGGGATCCTTGTCTCCTTTGTCTCCGAATTATTATGGCCATTCTATTGTGATGGCTGATGTCAACAATGATGGACGAAATGATTTAATAGTTCAACATTGGGGGCAGATTTTTTCTGTTGGAGTGTATTTGCAGAATCCTGATGGCACGCTAAGTTCAGAAGATTTGTATATGTCTGGTTATGGTAATTATAGACCTGGCTCTTTTGCAGTTGGAGATATAAATGGTGACGGATTTAACGATGCCGTAGTTGTAGATTATGATTTGACGCTGTTATATAATACAGCAACTTCTGGACTTGGTAAGAAAACAAGAGCTAAGTCAAAAAACGGTAAGCTAACTGCTGGGCCAATTTTCAAAGGTGTAAAGCTTAAAGCACAACTTGTCTTATAAGCGGTCTCTTCTGCGGGCTATTTGCGGAATATAGAACGGAATATAGAGGGTAGAGTAGAGAGCAGGTTTCACCCTGCCCTCCCTCATCAAACCGTGCATGCAGTTTTCGTTAGCGTATCGTTCTTTCTGTAAATTCATAAAAGCCTGACAAACAGACAGGTCAGGGTCATTCTCTTCTTTTGGTGAGTCGCCAAACCAACCAGAGAGGAGAAGAAACCATGACCTGTCCAG
>JBAYTT010000034.1:0-25864 GCA_041675485.1 Pelobacteraceae bacterium
ACATCCCAATCTCATCTACACCGCCATAAATGATGCCTATTACGTGGTTGAGGCCATCCGGGCAAGACTTGGACATTGAACCTTTGATTTTGCTAACAGGACAAAAGCAATCTTTTTTATTAATTGAAAATTAATAGATCTTCTGCTAATCTGTCACCATTAATTTTAGACAGGAAGTAAAGGAGAGTACGATGAATATGTTATTAAAAGTGATGGCAGTTTCAGCGGCAATTATTGCTATGGCAACCATGCTGACCGGCTGTGGTGAGGGGAGAGAAGACAATATCCCTGCGGTAAAATTGACGGCTTCGGCTCTCGTTTCTGACATCTCGAACGGCCATGGGCATAACGTTGAAATTCCGTTTATCGATATTTCAGCCACGCCAGGGGCGGATCTGTTTCAATACCGAAGCAGCGACAATACCGGCCACTCACACGTTATCGCACTATCGAAGCAGCAAATGATCGACCTCAATAACGGAATGCGGTTAACGTTGTCTTCTTCAGCGCCAAACTCCGGGACTGTTCATACGCATATCTGGAACATTCAGGGCGGGAACGTCCTCTATGACAAGAATTGTTACAACTGCCATACAAATGACAAGCGGGGGCACAGCCCGATGAATGTGTCGTTTAACAGCAGTCAGACCAGTGCCGTTAAAAATCCGGGTGCTCAAGCACTCTCAACATCTGCTGCGGCGGTACCTGATCCTGCGTTCACCCCATCTACCAGCGTCTCGCTGGACGGGCCAACACTGTACGCAAATAATTGTTTGCGCTGCCACGGCCCATTGGCTTCTTCATCCAAGCTCAACAAGTCCTTTACCCAGATAAAAGCGGCCATTACCAACAATACCGGCGGCATGGCCTCGTTAGGGGGGCTCACCGATGCCCAAATTCAGGCGATTGCAACGGCGTTAATAAAATAGGGATCCACCCATGCTGTAACAACTGAAAGCAGAGGTTCGCCGATCCGGTGATCTCTGCTTTTTTTATTCAGGTTGCCTTGATTTTCGTGTACTCTGCCACTATATTCTGGTGACATGTTTGTCCTATCCGTCAATTAGTCATTAAAATTCATAAGGAGTTGCACACAATGAAGAAACACGCTCTTAAGGTTTTCACATTGCTGGCTGCCACGCTGTTTCTTTCCGCCACTGTTCTGGAATTCGAAGCTCATGCCAGAGCAGGTAGTGGAAGCCGTTCCATGGGAAGCCGCGGATCACGCAACTACTCTCGTCCAGCCAGTCCATCTGCGCAACCATCTCCTTCGCGTCCTCAGCAGGCGGCCCCATCCCCCGGTTACCAACCGCCTGCATCCGGAGGTTTTATGAGAAGTATGGCTGGCGGCATTGCAGGAGGACTGCTGGGAGGAATGCTGTTCCGGGGTCTTGGCCTTGCAGGTGGCGGCGGTATGGGTGGCGGCGGCATCGGTCTGTTTGAAATTATTTTGCTGGCCGGCATCGGCTACCTCATCTATCGCTTTATCAAGAAGAAAAGAGAAGAAAACTCCGTAAACACTTTTGAACCCGAGCCCTACCGGGGGGGAACGGTAACCCCGATTTCCCAGGGGTACCAGCAGCAGATTCCTGAAGCGGAGGACGTTGACACCGGCCTGGCTCATATCCGCCAGTTCGACCCGTACTTTGACGAGAACCGTTATAACGATCTTGTCATGGATAACTTCTTCAAGATCCAGGGTGCCTGGATGAGTCGTGATCTGACGCCGGTACAGAATCTGTTGACTGATGAAATGCGGCGCATTTTCCAGACGGATATTGATAAGTTGATCCGGGATAAGCAGATAAACCGGCTCGAAAACATTGCCGTTCGGAAAGTTGATATTGTTGAAGCATGGCAGGAATCGGGTCAGGATTATATCAATACCCTGATTTATGCGAACCTGCTTGACTATACGACGGATGAAAGCGGTACCGTATTAACCGGCAGCAAGAGCGACCCGGTCAAATTCGAGGAGTATTGGACTTTTACCCGGCCGGTCGGCAATAATCCCTGGAAACTGACCGCTATTGATCAGAAATAGATGATCTGCTACCACCCCCCAGCCCCCTCCTTAAAGGAAGGAGGGGGAGCTTTTTGCTCCCCTCCTATTTTAGGAGGGGTTGGGGGTGGTAAGATTTATCCCCTTCCCATTTTCACTCCAGCACCATGAAACCATCATGAAACCCCTCAACCTTGCAGACATTGACATTTCCGGACTCAACCTGATCGAGGCGAGCGCCGGTACGGGAAAGACCTGGACAATAGCTGCCCTCTACATTCTGCTGATTCTTGAGAAGGAGCTGCGCCCCGAGCAGATTCTTGTGGTGACCTACACAAAAGCGGCAACGGCCGAACTGCGTGAACGAATCAGAAACCGGATCGCGACAACTCTTGATCTGTACGCCAGCGGACGTGCTGCAACGGATGACGACCTTGAACAACTCCTTATGACGCTTCGCCCACAAAACAGCGATCGGGCCCGGCAACTCCTGACGCGGGCACTCTATTCATTTGACGATGCCGCGATTTTCACGATTCACGGTTTCTGCCAACGGGCGCTGCTGGAGAATACCTTCGAGAGCGGCTCTCTTTTCGGCGGAGACATGATCAGCGACCAGAGTGCAATCGTCAAACAGGTCTGCGACGACTTCTGGAGGGTACGCATACTGTCGCAGCCGGATGATTTTGTTGAACATCTTGTCTCTGGTGGATATACCCCGGAAAGACTTGCCAGGCCGTTTGATGGGCACTTCCAGAATCCGGACCTGATTGTCATCCCTCAGGTTGAGGAGGAACCGCTTGAGCCGCTTGTGACCAGGCGCAGTGCGCTCTACCATCAAGCGTGCTCACTCTGGAACAGCGACCGCCTCGCAATTATCGGACAGATAGAAAATGCACGGTTGAACCAGCAGAGCTATAAACCCTCGCAGATCGAGGCCGCTTCGGATGCATTTGACAACTGGGTTGCGGGCGGAAACGCCGCACTGTCCAACCACAAACTTGACTTTTTTTCGACAGACAAGATCGTTTCGAAGATGACGAAGTCATCGCCCATCACACCTGATCACCGCTTTTTCACCCTCTGTCAACAGTTGGCTGAAGTTCAGAATTCAATAGACGTGGCTTTCGGGAACAAGATTATTGCCTGCAGGCATGACTTCAAGAAATGGCTTGAAGATGAACTATCACAGCGCAAAAGCGTATTGAATCAAAGGGCATTTGATGATTTGCTGCTTGATCTTTACTGTGCCCTTGAAGCGAAGTCAGGAGCCGTACTTGCCGAGAAACTTCGACAGCGCTACAAAGCAGCCATGATCGATGAATTTCAGGATACGGATCCTCTGCAGTGGAACATTTTCAAACGAATGGGAGCTGAACGTGATTACCCGCTGTTCCTGATTGGGGATCCAAAGCAGGCTATTTACAGTTTTCGCGGGGCCGATGTCTTTGCCTATCTGAATGCCGGCAAAAGCGTTCCTCCGGAAAACATGCATACGTTGGCAACCAATTTTCGATCGGATGCAGCGTTGGTAAAAGCCGTTACCACTCTTTTTGCTGCCAATCCCGACCCGTTTATGTGCAGTGACATTCCCTTCCATCCGGTTGACTCAGGCCGTTCCTCAACGGACCAATTGTTGTTCGATGGCGCTCCTGACGAACTGCCACTCAAACTCTGGGTCTATCCCCGTAGCGACGAATCGAAAACAGAAGCCAAGCATGTGGCAACCCGTACCATAGTCCAGACAGTTGCCGGGGAAATTGCCCGCCTGCTTGAACCGAAGCGAGTCAAAATATCGACATCCGGTCAGACCCGCCCGCTGAAACCGGGTGATACTGCCGTGCTGGTAAAATCTCACAAACAGGCCAAACAGGTGCAGGAGGCGCTTTTATCGCTCGGTATCCCGTCGGTTCAACAGGGAAGCACCACTATTTTTGAAACTTCGGAAGCGCTCGATCTCCTCAGAATTTTGCGGGCAGCAGCGGAACCTCATCGTGAATCTCTGATTCGCGAAGCTCTGCTGACATCCAGCATGGGATTGAGCGCCAATCAGGTTTCCCGGTATGTGGAAAGCTCGGGTGAGCATCCAGAATGGGAAACATGGCTGCTCCGGTTTCGGAATTTACACACGGCAGCCGAATCAGGTGGCGTGGTTGCAATAATATCGCGCCTGCTCGGGAACTGCGGCGTTCGGGAGATGTTATTGGCGCGAGCCGGCGGCGAGCGCTGCCTGACCAACATTCTCCACTGTTCGGAATTGCTGCATCAGATCGAGCGGGAACAGGGAAAAGGCCTGGCCGGCTTGATTACGTGGCTTGAGCGAAAAATAAGCACACCGGGCAAGGATGATGCGGCATTGCTCCGGCTCGAAACAGACGAAAACGCGGTAATGATCTCAACCATTCATGCCAGCAAGGGCCTGCAGTATCCGGTTGTCTTTGTACCCTTCGCATGGGATGCGCCATCCCTCAAGGCAGACAGAGCATTGTTCCACGACGACAATGGCAATCTTGTGCTGGATCTAGCCTGTGAAGATAACAACCTGCTGCGGGGTGCCACAGAGCGGAAAGCCGAAGCTGCCAGGCTGCTGTATGTGGCGTTGACCCGCGCGGAGTTCCGATGTTATGCAATATGGGGAGGGATCAATGGTGCAGTCGATTCGCCGCTTTTTCATCTGCTGCACGGCAAGTCGGCGTTAAACGGTGGCAAAGGTTTTTCAGCTTTCAGCGACCGCAAGATTCTGGGAGACATGCTTCAGCTGTCTGACAGCACCGGCACGGGTATTTTTGCCGGGCTGATGCCTTTAGCCGATCCAGTCCCCCCCTATCGCGGGAGCGAAAGCAGCGACGTGCCCTACACCTGCCGAACGCTTGGCCACCCGCCTCGCGACGACTGGCGTGTTGCCAGCTTCAGCGGCATGACGTCCGGAACCGGGCATTTTATTGAACCGCATGATCACGATTCGATTCTTGCTGAAATGAAAGCCGCTCAAGCGTCACCGGATCAGCCTTCGGACGGCTTGACGATCCACGATTTTCCGCGAGGCGCAAAAGCCGGTACCTGTCTCCATGAAATTTTCGAGCTGCTCGATTACCCTCAGTTGAATAGCGACGCTATCAGCGCGGTTGCCCGGACTTCCCTTGCGGCAAACGGCTTCCCCGAACAGTGGCTACCCGCCGTCAGCTGTATGGTAGCAGAAGTCATCTCCGCCCGGATTATTCCGGACACCCCTGACTTCACCCTGTCACAATTGAAAAAGGGTGACTGGCAAGCTGAGATGGGATTTTATCTTCCAATCAGGCAGCTGGCACCGGACACCTTACGGTCTCTGTTTGATGGCCTGCTCGATGAGAAGCTGTTCGAGGATTTCCATGAGATGCTCAGCCGGCTTTCTTTCCGACAGAGTCACGGCATGCTGCAAGGCTTCATCGACCTCGTTTTCACGCACAATGGCCGTTATTACATTCTCGACTGGAAATCGAACCATCTCGGCATGAAGTCGGCCGACTACACCCAGGATACGATGCGTGAGTCGATGTGCCGCAACCTTTATATCCTGCAATATCACCTGTATTCCCTGGCACTGGACCGGCTTTTGAAGGTGCGTTTGCCGGGGTACAGCTATGAAAAACATTTCGGGGGAGCGCTTTACCTGTATTTGCGTGGGATTTCGGGCAGTGTATCGAGGAATGGAATTTTCTATGACCGTCCGCAGCCTGATTTTATCCGACGTGCCGGAGAAATGATGCTGGATTGATGTTATTCGAGATTCATTTGTTGCCGATATTTTTTGATACCATCTTCAAATGTGCGTTGAATCTCCCCTTTCGGGTGTTCATGGGCATAATACCAAAAGTAGCTCCCCAACAACGAAAATATCAGGACAAATAACAGGAACATTATTGTCCGCACTACCCTTCTTCTGATGCCGGACATTCCTGCCGGATAGAACTGCGCGTCATTTTCAAGCGCCCCACGGTACAGATACCGCTCACGCAACTGCCGGATTCTTTTCAGCTGAATAGTGGAAATATAATTTACAATTGCATCGCGGTCACGCTCATCAATGTACACGAACTGCACACCGGTATTGAAGTATTCCCTATCATTGCCCGCGGCATAGTTCCGATTGGCAAACACAACCCGGCCGATAACATCGATCACCCGCTGCGGCGAAGGCACAAAAATCTCCAGCAGCGTATATTCGCCATTTTCGAATCCCTGATGCGTAATGATGCGCAGGCCGCCCCCGCTAATATTGGCGGCAAGGGGGATTATAGTATCCCAGGAAGCAAGATCATCCTCATCCGGACCCAGATCGGGCATACTGCCGCTATTGTCTGTTGCCGATACATCGTGAAGGCGTTCACGCGGCAATTCAGCGCCTTCAGGCAGTAACGCACCGGTCCAGCGCTGATCCTTGCGCTCGATTTCAAGCTGATGGCGGCGAGCACGTCGTTCATCCCATTGCTTGTGAAGTCGATCGATGTTTTGCTCATGGCTGACAAAATACTTGATGGGAAGAAATGCATCGATCCGGTAAAATTCACGCAGTTCGTCTGATACGATTTCGCCGATCAGACGCAGTAGCAACTCCCGGGCATCTCCTTCAGAAACGACAATAGCCCGGCAGCTGTAGCCGCTGCCTTCGGAGCCGCCGCGCAATTCAAGGATCTGACCATAATGCAGCGATACTTCTAACGGAAGAACGTCGCGAGAGAGTTGCAGCGAAACCAGATCTTCATCGATTTCATGAATGATTGCCCAATCCTTGAAAATACCGGCATTGGCCAGAGGAATACCAACCCCTACCTTTTTCCCGACAGGAAAAAAGCGTGCATAGAGTTCCATGTCACTCATGAATAATGACTCCGGATAATGAAGCGGGACAGGTCATTTACTTATGGCATTGTTAAGGGAGATCAGAAGCTGGTCAATGGCTACCTTGTGTACGCCGGCGCCATGTCCCAATGTTTCGAGATCGGCAATCTGGCATTCATAACAGTCAAGGTGATACTGCTTGAAAACAGGCAAGGTTTCGGGGTGTTGTGCAATAATGTCGGCAATTATCATTTCTTTGGTAATCATAAATGCACCTCCTCGTTCTTGAACATATGTGGCGACTACGATAAACCGTATTTCTGCCGCAATGCTGATTTCACTTCCAGCGGCACAAATTTATCAATGTTACCGTTGAGCGAACAGACTTCCTTGACTATTGAAGAGGAGAGATACCCGTACTGCAGGGATGTCATCATGAACAGCGTTTCAATCTCCCTGCCAATACTGCTGTTCATCTGAGCTATCTGAAATTCATATTCAAAGTCCGATATTGCCCTGAGACCACGGATGATGACATGGGCCCCGCGAGAGGACACATAATCTATCAGCAGACCGCTGAAGGTGTCAACCGAGACCCTCCCCTCCCCTTTTACGACATCCTGAATCAACTCGACCCGTTCATCGGTGCTGAACAGAGCGTTTTTTTGAGAATTTCTGGCAACAGCAACTATTATTTCATCAAAAATCGTCAGACCTCGCCTGATTATATCAAGATGGCCATATGTGATAGGATCAAACGACCCGGGATACACAGCAATTTTTTTCATTATTCCTCCATTACAAACAATTCGAGAGCGGTTTCTCCGTACACACGCCGGTCAAAGCGCCTCAGACGTCCGTACGATTCCGGCAACGGTTTTCGTACGGAACACTCAGCCACCAGAATGGAGCCGGGAGTTAAAAGAGCAGACGAGACAATCACTTCAGGGACACTCATATACAACTCAGAATCATAGGGCGGATCGAAAAATGCGAGATCAAAGCATTGACTACGGGCTGCAATAGCGTGCAAAGCCTTAACCGCATCCATTGACAAAATTTCAGACCGGTTCTTACAAGCGGTAACAAGCAGGTTTTTCTCCAGTATTGATTTTACCGATACATTTGATTCAATAAAGCAACATGACCCCGCGCCACGACTGAGAGCTTCAATTCCGAGGCTTCCGGTGCCGGCACATATGTCGAGCACACGAATGTCAGCAAAATCAATGCGACTGGCAAGTATGCTGAAAAGGGCTTCCTTAACTCGATCAGAAGTCGGCCTGGTTGTTACCCCGGGAGGGGCCGACAACTTTTTGCCGCGAAAAGTTCCCGCTATTACCCTCATACACATACACCCTTAACTCGGATTTAAAGGGAAGCTAACGTAAATAGCGTGATCGGTCAAGTATGAAGAGTTTACACTACTCCGGAACAATTTCAAAATATTACGGCATCCGGCGTTGACAAATGTCGCTTTGATTTTTGGTAGCCATATTTTAATTTACTGTTACTATTTATGTACTGTGATCACCCAATCAAATGACATACCTGAAAACAGGGTCAGTACCAGATCACTTGCCGCTCTGATCATCGAGCTGAATATTGCCCGCCGCAACAGTCGCGCCTACCCGAAAGGACATCCGGTCATTGCCGCATCCCTGGCCAAAGTACTTCAAAGCTACGAAGATCTGCTGAGCAGACATAAAGAGATCATTCTGGGCGTTACCAATGATGCTCTCATGGTTGATGGCGCCGTACTCGATAAATCAAATGTCGTGTACCGGGATTTTTCACGTGTTTTGTTTGAGCGCGGGATTGGTGCACTTCTCTTTCATCGTGGCCTGACAGCTGAGGAACTGAATAACTTTACGATTATCCTGGGGCTGAAACGGGAACAGATACTTCAGCACGGCGGCATTGAGCAGGTATGGGCAAAAGCCCGCATTTCCGCTCTGGATATCCGGCCGATTCGCTACGACCTTTTCAAAACAGCTGATCAGGATTCAGTTACAGCAGACAATACCGCAGAGAGCGGTGAAGGATTATGGTTCAAATTTGCGCGTGAGCTCATACTCGACAAATTACCAAGCGCCGACAGCACCGAAGACCGGCTTGAACCAGAAATACTGGCAGAAGCGCTGAATCAGCACTATGCCGACGGTAACATATCACATGCGGAACTTCAGAGTACCCTCACGGCTTTTTTAGCTCCGCTGCATGCTGCTTCCTCTCCTGACGGCATATCCGGTCAGCCCTATAAAAAACTTGCCGCATTTATCAGCAAACTTTCCCCTGAGTTGCGCAGACAATTCCTTGAAAGCTCTTTCGGCAACGCAAGCCAAACCCGGCAGAGTGCAGCAGAACAGATTATCACCAGCCTCTCCGACGACGCCATCCTTGAGACCCTTGACGATATCAGTAACGACCGGCTCAGCATATCTCCTGTTGTTTTCGGACTTATTCAGCGTCTCGGGCAAAACATCGGCGCAAACCAGAAAGACAATGAAGAATTGTCCGATGAAGAGGACCTGTCACTCAAATTGAAAACACTTCTCCGTGAGCACGTCTCTGAGGAATTTGTTCCGGATGATTACCAGAAGAAACTGGACCATATCATCGCTTCCCACGAAATCCCCCGTCTTACGTTTGATGAAAGCGACAGTTTACTAAAAACAGTTGATGCCCAATCCGTAGAAGCCAGTATCGGGCAGATCCTGATGAATTTGATCCGGGATGGAGTGGAAACACCTGAAGAGCGCGACATGCTTCTGCAAAACCTGAGCGACATGTTCGGCTTTTTTTTACAGACCGGGGACTTTGGCCAGTTGCATCGCATGATTGACCAGATGTCCGACGGGACGTTCCCGATCGGAATCCAGTACCGTCTCCGCGATGAATACGGCCGCCGGGACTTTGTTGAGGAAATACTTGACGGGCTCTCCGTTTGGGGCAAACGACGCTATGATGAAATCCGCTCGCTGATCCATAAAATCGGCAGCCCGTTTGTCGAAGTAATTCTTGACCGCTTGTCGGAAGAAAAAAACATGTCATTGCGCAGGTTCTACATTGATTGCCTGATCGAGATGGGGCCGATTACGAGGGTGCCGATTGTCAACAGGCTCTATGACCCGCGCTGGTATTTCTTGCGCAACCTGCTCATCATCCTTACCGCCCAGAATGATCCGACCGTCACAACCGTGATTCGTCCGTTAGTACGGAGTGAAGATCCCCGCCTCCGCCACGAAGCCTTGAAAACTCTGGTCCATTTCCATGACCCGCTGGCCGAAAAGCAGATCCTTGATGAACTTGACAGCCACAGTCCGGAACAGCAGCTTGCTGCAATTCAACTGGCCGAAAAGTGCAGCTCATCGGCAATTTCGGCAAAACTGGCTGGGCTACTGTCCGCAGGCGGTTTTTCGCAGCCAGAATGCGAGAAGAAAAGTCATCTAGTGCATGCCATGGGTGAAATCGGCCGGGCCGAAGTGCTGCCCGAGCTTGCCAAAATACTCGGCGCCCGAAGTCTGCTCAATTCACGGCACCTGACGAAGTTGAAAACTGATATCATCCGCTCTCTGCCCAAATACCCTCCCGCGGTATCCCGCCCCGTGCTTGAGCGCATTGCAGGCGGATCGGGAGACATTGCCCAGTTCGCAACAGAAACGCTTAACATAATTACCGGTAAACAGCCATGAGCAGCGACAGCCACCATATTCATGATTTTTTACGCCATTTGTTATCCGCAACGGCGAATGCCTCCCTGTACGGCATGGCTCATCCCCAGGTGGCGCGGCTTTCATCGCAGGCATTTGCAAGTATTGATGCCATACTGCAAGCGCGTCCCGAAATAGCACTGCTGGTTGTGGAGAATGAGCTGGTCATTGACGGGCATCCGCAGGACCTCAGCCTGTTCCTGGGCCGCTTTACCCAAATTCTGAAATCACGGGGCGTCGGCACCCTTTCGCTTTTGTCCGGCATAACAAAAAATGAAATTGAGGCACTTATCTCCGGACTGGCGAAACAGACAAATGACAGCAGTCAGGCAATGACATCGTCAGAGCACGTCCGAATGGGAACCGTTGAACTACGGGTGTCGGACTCAGGAGGCGGTGTCGACTCGTCCGGGCACCAGAAACCGGGTATCACCCTGCCCGACTTGCCGCAAGCGGAACTGGCCCGCCTCATGGAACTATATGAATGCGTTAAAAGGAAACATAAACTTCAGATACATGGGGTCGTTGACGTCGTGTCCGGTTTTATCGACGTATTCAAGCAGGAGGGAAAACCGCTGCTCGCCATGGCAGCTTTGAGAGATACGGACGAATACACCTTCACACACTCGACCAATGTCTGCGTTCTGAATCTGGCGCAAGCCATGGCTCTTGGCATAGAAGGACAGCTGTTAAACGACATCGGGGTGGCAGCCATGCTGCACGACATCGGCAAGCTCTTTATTCCGGAAGAAATCCTGAAAAAAACCGACAAACTGGAATACGGTGAATATGAAATCATGAAACAGCATCCGGTCAAAGGAGCTCGGCATCTGCTTGAGACTCCCGGTGTTCCCCGGCTTGCCGTCATTGCCGCGTATGAACATCATTTAAAATTCAATCTGTCCGGATACCCGTCTGTTGCCGCAGGCTGGCAGCAGAATCTGTGCAGCCACATGACGACTATTTCCGATTTTTTTGACGCGCTGCGAACCAGGCGTTCCTACCGGGATCCGGTGCCCATAAGTGATATCGCCTCAATGATGTACGGCATGATCGGGACGGATCTGCACCCTGCCCTGACAAGAAACTTTATGAAAATAATTTCCGGGCTGATGGAAGCAACCGTTTAATTAACTCTGCAAACAAGTTCCTGATGACTCACCGCACGCAACGTCTTCATCTCAACTCAAATTAGTAATGTACGACTCGAAAAACTTCTCGTAATCACGGAGAGTAGTTCTCACCGCAAACGGCACCCCCTTGGCGAAACAATCCAGAACAATGAGGGCGTTAACGCTGGCATCTTTCGAGGTTGCGGATCGAAGCCGCTCGGCAAAGGATCTATTGACTTCTCCCACCTTGTCGTAGATCACCTGTAAACCATCAAGAGACCAGTCGGGTTTTTCACCGTTTTTCTCTCTGAAGTATTGGGCTATCAAGTACATGGAAACGATGCGGAACTCCGTTTCCTCCATTGAGGCAAAAGGAAGATGAAAACGGACAAGAGGCCGAAGGGGCTCCATAACCGGGCACCCTCCGGTTGCCATAATTATCCCCATCAAGGAGCCAAGTCCATCCTGAAGAGAAGTCTCCTTGTAATAGCGTCGCTGACTGTCGCTGACCTCGACGGTCACAGTTTCGTAGGAAAAATAAGCCCCGAAAGAATCCACAATATCGCTCAAGTGCGCGGCGATGGGACAATGAGAATGAAGTCGCGCATCAAGCGGACAAACGCTGCATTGATGAAAAGCCAGCTCCGACCAGAACGGAGGCGTGATTATTGTTTTGGAAACAAGGGCGAGAGTATTCTCGTCGATCAGGAGAGATATTTCTCTTTTATCGCCACTCTTAAATCGAAAAAAATAATCTATCTTTATTTGATTTGACATTTTTTCACTTTCCTCGCGTTACTGCTGCAGACAGAAGTGCTCACCGAGATCCCATACAGAATGAAATAGGTTGTAGTAGCCTCGTCCAGGTCGTTTAAATTGGAGAGGGATGCACGCAGATGCCGCGCCTCCTCCACAACCGCTTCGACGGTATCTTTACTGTATCTGATACCGTAATCCAATTCATGCATCACCTTGTCGTACAGGGCCCTCAGATCGTTACCGGTCATGGAGAGTAGCTGTGAGAGGGGGAATAGTTTGGATTTAGCATGGTCATCGTGGGGCGAGCGGCAGTGAAGTATGGCGCCGATCAACACCCCCAGGACGAAGGCAAAGGCTTTCTCCCGGCTGTCGATCTTGCTCTGCCTCCCGAAGAACGGTTTAAGGATATCTGAGTGAGGACAGTAGTAATCTAAAGGCATAATACTTTGCTCTACCACTTTCTAAAAATCAAAATAGTTGACCTACTCACTCCAGAGTTTTCCCGGCTACCGGCAGCACGATCGTGAAAGTAGTTCCAACGCCGACCTCGCTTGTAACATCGATCCGGCCGCCATGCTTGTTGACAACAATGTCGTAGGCAATGGCGAGGCCAAGTCCGGTCCCCTTCCCCACCTCTTTGGTAGTAAAAAACGGGTCGAAAATACGCTTTAGATTTTCCGGAGGAATGCCGCCGCCGGTGTCGCTGATGGCGATCCGGACCAAGCCGGCCGCTTCCCATGTCGTTATCCTGATTTCCCCATGATCCACTATTGCGTGGGCGGCGTTCACCAGAATATTCAAGAAGACCTGATTGAGCTGCCCCAGGTTGCACCAGACAGAGGGCAGCTGGCCATATTCCTTGATCACGGTCGTCTTGTACTTCAGCTCGTTCCAGGCGATGGAGAGAGTGCTCTCCAAGCCTTCGTTGATGTCAGCGTTGGCGAACTCAGTACCGTCCGCACGGGAGAAGCTCTTCAGGTCCTGAACGATCTTACGGACTCGCTGCGCTCCATCGAATGATTCTGTTATCAGATCGGGCATATCCCTGCGGATAAGGTCTATTTTATATTTCTGACGTTCCTCGGCCGCCATCTGCCTGATCGCAGGGTCACATTCGCTCAACACTTTTTCATCAACGTCAAGATATGCAGTCAGCTTTTCCACATACTTGCCGAGACTCCCCAGGTTACTGATGATGTAGCCCATCGGGTTGTTGATCTCGTGGGCGACACCCGCCGCCAACTGGCCGACAGAAGCCAGCTTGTCCTGCTGGAGGAGTTGAGCCTGGATTCTCTTCAAGTCTTCGTACGCCTGCTCTATCTCGGCATTCCTCTCGTTCAATTCGGCTGTCCGTTCTTGAACGCGCAGTTCAAGTTTCTCATTCAGTTTTTCCAGCTCCTCCTGTGCTTTCCGGCGCTCCTCAACCTCTTTTTCCAGCAGGAGCGTCTGCTCCTGGAGATTCTCCTGGGCCGTTTGACGCTCTACCACCTCCTGTTCAAGCTCAGCCGCCTTAAGATGGAGCGTTTCCTCGGCCTGAGTACGCAGGGTCAGCGCCTCTTCCAGTTCCTTGACCTTTTCCGCCAGCTTGGACGCCACAATAAGGCTGTATTCGCGGAGATACTGTTCGTTGCTCTCTTCCTTCGCGTGAACAGGTTTTCCAAGACGTGCATCAAACGCCCCCATGATTCCGCAGGTAATTTCCCAGAGCTGCTCTGGCTCTGTCGGTTTGGAGACGAAGGCTTCCGCTCCGAGAGTAAGGGCCAGCTCTGTCTCCCTGTCTCCGGTGTAGGCGGATGAGTAGAAAATAAACGGGATCGATTTGAGATCGGGATCGGTTTTGAGCGCCCGAAGCAGCTGAAAGCCGTCCATGCGGGGCATAAGCGCATCCGAGATAATGACATCCGGTTTATGGCGAGAGGCAAGGTCAAGCCCTTCCTGCCCGTCTTGAGCCTCGATAACCGTACAGCCGTAGTGCTCAAAAGTGTAGTGCAGCAGCTTTCGGGCGACGATGCTGTCTTCAACAATCAAGACATTCACAGAACGTTTATCCCGCTTCGTAAATGTGGTAGATATCTTTTGATTAGCACAGTTATTACTCCCCTGACTCCAAATATACACTGACCATAAAACTTTCCTCTCCGGATCTGAACATGAGTGTCAGGGTATCCCGAACCGACCCCATGGTCATGACGTATTCTTCTCCTGATATAACGGAGGGGGTTGAAAGTCGAACTTCGTGGCCATCTTTAACAAAGTGATGCTTGAAAGAACCGCCAAGCATATTCGCAATCTCTCCAAGTGCGTCATATACATCGTCATCACACTCCACAATATCCATCCCAAGCATTTGAGAAGCAAAGGACATTGCGAGCTTTTGCCGGGTATTGATGCTTATCATCCCGTTGTAACTACCGACAAATCCGACCATGGCGGTAACACATTCCTTGAATCTTGTTTCAGTTGCGACTGTTTCTGATGGAGATATCTCCGATCCTACCATAGTGGAGAAAATCTCCCGGACATCCTCGTCAAGAAGAATGGAAAGCTGCTCTTCTGTGATATTCAGTTGCCCAAGAATTTCCACGCTTATCATGTGATCTCCTTTCGCAAAAAAACCGGCGCACGGAAAAATCCGTAGCGCCGGTTTGTAGTGATCAATCAAAGTAGTTGTGAGCAGAAATGCGTGTTAGGGAGGAGGTGTCCGTCTGTTTGAAAATAATCGTCGCCACTTGAGCCCTTTTTTAAACAATATTTTGTTAACGCAAGTCTATCGCTCCTTTAGCTGATTGCAATAAAAATATTAACTCGGAACTATTCTTCATGCCCAGAAATCAAATTCAGTATTTCTTTCTCTCAGCTTCCCGTTCGCAGTCAGCAATCAGGGTTGCAATTTCATCTTCAGCAATATCCGGCAGAACGAATGTGCCTCTGGAATCCTTTTCAACCCGGCTTATACCGGGATAACGTTTTTCCAGTACCTTGATTTCCATCGCCTGGTCTTTAACAGTTGCCAGCAAACGCCGGTTTTCGGCTTCAAGATTGTACTTTTCCACCGCCGACAACAGGGCAAAACGGAGCTGGGTATCATCCCACGGTTTGGTGAAAAAACGGTAAATCTCCCCCTCGTTAACCGCCCGCATGGCTGCTTCAAGAGTCGCATGCCCGGTCAGCAAAATACGGACCGTATGCGGAGAGCGACGTTTGAATTCGGCAAGCAGTTCCGACCCCTGCATGCCAACCATGCGCTCATCGGAAACGATCGCCTTAATGGTCCTCCCCTCCATGATTTCGAGCGCCTCTCGACCACCCGCAGCAGTCAGTATTTCATATGGGTCGTCAATCAGAGCACGGGTCAATGCAGAGAGAACATTGGCCTCATCGTCCACCAACAGGATTGTATCATTCATTACACACCCCCTTCATTTTTTGCTTCTCCGCAGAACGGGCAGTGAAGCCAATCAGCATCCATCGGCATATGGCAGCGAGTACAGCGGTTATCCCTGACCATGCCGCAGTACGGGCAGAAAACATATTTTGCCTCGATTGAACGTCCGCAGTGCACGCAGGGCCTTTCAAGAGAGACACTCGGCCCGATTACCCGCAGCACTTCCTCCAGAGTAGTCCAGCCAAGCCGCACCTTCTCCAGTGCGTCTTCAAGCAGGGTACGCATACCGCTTGACCGGGCCAGGTCCAACACCTCAGACTCCTTGTAGTCGTTACCGATAATCTGCCTGAAATCCTCATTCATTATAAACACTTCGTAGACACCGATCCGTCCCTGATACCCGCTTTTATTGCAGGCATCACACCCGCTGCCGACCGATACATCGCCGCTGAAGAATCCGGCGGGAACACGCAGCAATTCAAGCATATCTTTGTCGGGCGGAACCAGGGTAGTGCAGTGCTTGCAGACCTTGCGCACCAGTCGCTGCGCAACGATTCCTTCCAGAGCCGAAGCGATGATGTACTGCTTGACCCCCATATCGATCAGGCGGGTTATGGAACCGATTGCCGAATTGGTATGCAGGGTGGAAAGCACCATATGCCCGGTCAGTGCTGCTTTAAATGCCACATCGGCGGTATCATGGTCGCGAATTTCGCCCACCAGAATGACGTCAGGGTCCTGACGCAACGTGGAACGGAGAACCTGTGCGAATGTCAGGCCGATCTTCTCGTGAATCGAAACCTGGTTGGCATCTTCAAGAAAATACTCGACAGGCTCCTCGATGGTTTCGAAATTCCGCGACGGATTCATCATTGAAGAGAGCAGCGAATAGAGCATGGTGGTTTTGCCGCTGCCGGTCGGCCCGGTGGCGATGACAACACCCTGCGGTTTTTTACTCATGATAGTGATTTTTTTGAGATCATCAGAAAGCACGCCGAGATCATCCAGGCTTTTAATGGCGGCGCTTTTATCCAGGATACGCATGACGATCTTTTCGCCACTCATTGTCGGCAAGGATGATACACGCATATCCACAACACGCGTTCCAGCCTTGACGGTGATACGACCGTCCTGAGACCTGCGCCGTTCAGAAATATCCATTTTCGCCAGAATCTTGAGACGGGAGATTACCGCGGGATGAAGATCCGCCGGGATCTTGATCTTGCTGTGCAGCATCCCGTCGATACGGTAGCGGATGATGGTATACTTTGTTTTTGGCTCAATATGAATATCGCTGGCTCGATACCGGATACCCTCCGAGATGATCGAGTTGACGATTCTGATGATCGGAGGCACCTTGGAGGAACCGATCAGCTCTTCGACACTGGCCTCTTTCTCTTCATCCTCAATAACAATATCGATCTCATCCATCGGCTCGATATCAAACGCGTCATCTATTCCTGCTTCGGAATCCTTCTGGCCGGCGGCTCGTGCCAGTACCGCACCTATTTCCGACGAAACCGCAATGTACGGAACCACCTTCAACCCGGTCACACGGGTAATGTTGTCACACAGCATCAGGTCAGACGGGTCAGCCATTGCCAGAATCAATTGACCTGATTCCATACGAACTGGAACAATGCGATGCCGCTGGCAGATATCCAACGGAATGATGCCGACCACCGAACTGTTGATCTCTGTTTCGCGGAGATCAATGAAGTCAATGCCAAGGTTTTTTTGCAGCGCCCGCACCAGGAGATTTTCGGTGATGTGTCCCAGGCGGACCAGGGTATCACCCAGAAATTCCGACTGTTCCCGCTGGTTGCGCGCCAGCGCCATCACATCTTTGGAAAGCGCTCCTTCCTTGATCAGTATGTCGGCCAGCATTCCCCGGCTTTCATCAAAAAGTCCGGCATATCTCGTAATAGTCGCCTGCTGGTGCCTGGTCACCTCTTTCAACTGGCGGTTTTCCTGCATCAGAACGTATTGTTGCAGCGCCAGACTGACAGTCAGACGCAGATCTTCGTCGTTCCATGGTTTGGTTATGAACTTGTAGACCGCACCTTCCTTGACCGCGCCCATGATGGAATTTACGTCGGCATAACCGGTCAGCATGATTCGAATCGTTTCCGGCCAGGTTTCCTTGATCTGTTTAAGCATCTCAGCGCCGGTCATGAGCGGCATACGATGATCGGATATCACGAGTTGTACCGGCCGAGTTTCCATTATCTCCAATGCTCGTGCTGCCGACGTTGCCGTCAAGATGGTGTAGTTTTCCTCCATGAAAATACGTTTAAGTGAAGAAAGCACATGTTCTTCATCGTCAACGAAAAGCAAGGTAAAATCTGTCCGCGAAGGAGCGTCAACCTCAACGACATCATCACCTTTGGCAACAGCGGAATCACTTCCCATATCTCGAAACAAACCGGCATATTTGCTCACAACGGTGTGCCTCCTGTCGGAATTGATACCGTAAAAACCGTACCGCCATCCGGTGGGCAGGTAATGGCAATGTTTCCACCGCATGCCTGTATCGCCTGGTCAGCCACCGTAAGCCCCATGCCGGTTCCCTGCCCGACATCCTTGGTAGTAAAGAATGGTTCAAAGATACGATCACGAATATCGGAGGGTATTCCAGGGCCGTTATCGGCAATGTGAACAAGCACGTTGTCTCCTTGCTGGCAGGTTTTAAGTACGATCGTTAAATTCGGGGTTTTCAGCTGGAGAGCGTTCTGAATGATCTGCAAAAAAGCCTGGGAAAGCAGGGATGGATTAAGGAAAACCTTTGGCAGCTGGCCAAAATCACGATTAATGATCGTTCCCTGCCGTATTTCATGCTGAAGAACGCTAAGAGTCTGCTCCAGTTCCAGGTTGATATCGGTTGAAGTTGGTCCGGCTTCATCCACATGCGAAAATCCTTTCATATCCGCAACCAGTTTCTGTACGCGTTCCGCTCCATCCAACGACTGTTTAACCAGACCGTCAATATCTGTGAATACAAAGGCAATCTTCAGCTCTCTCCAGCGGTTCTCGACCTGTCTGGCAAGATCCTCGGGAATCGCCGGTTCGCAGGTCAAACGGTAGAATTCCAGCATTTCCTTCAATTTTGCCGCATACTTTGCCAGGGTGTGAAGATTGCTGGTGACAAAACCGATAGGATTATTGATCTCATGGGCCATTCCGGCTGCCAGCCCACCGATGGCGGCCAGTTTCTCCTTCTGAAGCATGACGGCGTAGGCCCGATTCAACTCTTCGGTACGTTCCCGTACCTTGATCTCCAGCGTTGCCGCCAGCTCACGAAACTGCTGTTCAGACACGCCGAGTCTCCGGTTCGTCTCCAGCAGTTCGTCATAGGACTGATTAACGATGGTAGTATGCGCCTCGCTTGTCAGCATTCGCTTCATGGCGCCATTGATCAGCGTCTGCAGAGCCGCATGCAGCATGTCGGCAATTCCTTCTACTGTCGAGCCCGGGGCAAGAGCGGAAACCGCAACCGTACCGGACGGCTCGCCTTCCACGGAAATTATTCTCCTCACGGTATGGGGGCTCTCAACGCCACGACCTGCCAGCAGCACTCCGGAGCTATCGGTTATTTCAGCACCGCACGCGCCTGCTCGCAGAGCGCCATCCAGCAACATCAAGGCTTCGGATGCATTGAGAAGTTGAGCCAGATTTTTGTCTTCGCCGATGATGAAATCGAGCTTTCTGTCCATGTTCATACCGATATCCTTGTGACGCTGCTTACAAAGTCCGCCCGCTCGACGCCGAAACGAGATGTCAGTTCCAGACGTGCATCCAGCGCATCAAAGGCCAGAGTGAGGATTTGGCTGTACGTCTCAACGACACCATACCCATTCAAAGCCGACGCCATGACCAGCGGTAATCCGGTTGGCCCCCAGGTTGCCTGCACGTCATCCTCGGAGATGACATCCGGCAGGTCACGTTTATTGAATTGGATCACCAGCGGCACCTTATCGATATCGAGCCCGACAACAGCCAGGTTCTTTTCCAGATTTGCGAAACTTTCGGCATTATTGCCCATCTGCCCCTTCTGAGAATCCGCAACAAAAACGATGCCGTCAGCACGCTGCAGCACTGCCTTGCGGGTGGCATCGTGCCGCACCTGCCCCGGCACGGTAAACACCTTCAGCTTGATGCGAAACCCTGAGGGCGCTACATAAAAGAGCGGCAACAGGTCAAAGAAGATAGTACGGTCATCAACCGTATCCAGCACCATCAGATCCCCGCGCCCTTCGTTGCAGAGCTGGTCGTGAAGAGTGAGCAGGTTTGTGGTTTTACCCGATAAGGCCGGGCCGTAATACACCAGTTTTACAACCAGTTTTTTTGCCTGTTCGTCAAATTCGATCATTAGTTATCTCGTCACCGTGACATATACACCTGTACCGGAAGGATCAAGCGTATAATGCCGCTTGACCGATTCTATCATGCCGGCATCAAGCTTCATCCCCTTGTGAAGGAGCAGCAGTCCCGTGCCGCTGAACAGGTTTCTTGATATGACCATGCCGGGCCGAAGTTTCTCCGTATTCAATTCCAGCTCCACTGTGGTAGCGTCTTCATGACTCGAACCTGATGGTGCAGCAGTTGAATATTTTGAATCAGAAAAATAGCAGTAGCGAGCAACTTTCTTGAAAACGCGTTGAAGTTCAGGATCAAGAATTGTTCCTACGTTGAGACATGCTCTTGCCAGTGATTGTTCAGCGATATTATCAACACACATCATGGCAGCCATGTCGATTTGATCTGCAAAAGCAATGATTCTGGAGCCAAGCGGAATATTTTCTCCCGATAATTTATCCGGAAATCCGGTTCCGTCCATATTTTCATGGTGATGGCGTATGAGTATTGCCGCTGGACGCAGTTCTTCTATGTTATCAAGTAACAGTTGAGCCCGCACCGGGTGTTGGCTGTATTCACGAAATTCTTCCGGTTTCATGACTTCAGGCTGTATGAGAAGGGTTCTTTCGGATATCCCGATTTCACCAATATCATGAAGCAGCGAAGCGATTCTGATGGTCTCAAGCTCCTCGTCTTTTATCCCCAGTTCTCTTGCAGCATTTACCGCCATCTGTGCGACATTGCTGGAATGCTGATGAGTTCGCTTGCCTCGCAACTCTACCAGGTTCGACAAGGTATCTATGACTCCAAGATAACTCGCGCGTGACCGCTCAAGTGCGGCCTGAAGCTCCTCACTCTTTTTGCGCACCGCTGTCGTCTGTTGCAACACGCGGTCCTTGAGATTCCGGTTCCACTCCTCCAGTTCCTGATTCTGTTTGAGTACCAGGGCACTCAGCCTTCTGTTCTCGATAATGATCCGGTAGCGCTCCAATCCTTCGCGGATTATCCGTACCAGTTCCACATCGTTCCAGGGTTTGGCAAGATAGCGCCACGCGCCGCCCCTGTTGATCGCATCCACCGCTGCGGTAACATCGGCATAACCGGTCAATATGATCCGTGAAGCATCGGGATTTATTTCGCGCGCCTTTTCGAGAAACAGCGCGCCGGTCATGCCGGGCATACGCTGGTCTGATACGATCAGCCCCAGATTAGCAAGCTCGGGAAGAAGTGCAAGCCCCTCTTCTCCCGATGTCGCGGTGCGTATCTCGATATCCTCCTCATCCATCAAAAGCCGCTGTATCGATTTCAGAATATTTTCTTCGTCATCAACAAGCAGTACCAGGACCGGCACGTTCTCTGTCTGTAGTGTTTCATGCATGGCATTCTCCCTGGCCTGACAATTCAACTAATGTCGGGCTATTCAGTTTTCCTTCATAAGCGCAATAACGATCGCATCCTGATCAACGTCGGATATTCTCGTTATGTATGCGTGGCATTTGCCACTCGGCAATTCAACTGCATAATCCCCGCAGGAATTGACGGCAAGCTGCGTAATTATTTGCACCATCTGCAGAGGAAGCGTAGACGAAAGGTCATTCCCGATAAGCTCTTCCTGCTTCAGGCCAAGCATCTCGGCGCCAAGCCTGTTGCACTGCACGATCAAACCATAGCCATCAGCACCAATAAACCCGATGGGAAGGACATCCAGTACGCTTTGAAAGCTGTGCAAGGCTCGACTCTGCGACATGGCAATCTTGAAACGCTCATCAACGATTTCGTTAAGATTGTCATTGATCATTTTCAGTTCAGTATTGGCATCCGAAAGTTCTTCCAGCAATCTGCGATTGCTGGCGCGCAATTCATGGCGATCAAGAACCTCGCGGACAGTTCGGAGCAGATCGTCATCGTTCCATGGTTTGGCAATGAACTTGTATATCTGTCCTTCGTTTATTGCCGCAACAATTGCCGCGGAATCGGCATAACCGGAGAGAATTATCCGTTCGGTATCGGGCCAGCGCCGACAGACTTCGCGAAGAAAATCAACGCCGTTCATCGTCGGCATACGGTAATCGGAAACGATCAGCTGGAACGGGCCTGATTGTTCCAGGGTATCCAGACCTTCCTGACCTGAACCGGCAGTAAATATTTCATACTCCTCTTCAAGAAACAGGCGCTCCAGCGAACGGAGTACATTTCGTTCATCATCGACAAATAGTATACGTATCGGATCCATTAGTCTTATTTCCTCTTGTTTTCGACCGGTAATCTGACCGTAAAAGTAGAACCTGCACCAACGGTACTCTCGACCAGCAGTTCGCCACCATGTTTCCGTATAATATCGCTGCTGATTGCCAATCCCAGACCGGTCCCCTTGCCCGCCTCCTTGGTGGTAAAAAACGGTTCGAATATCCTGGAAATATTCTCGGGAGAAATACCGCAACCGGTATCGGTTACGCTAATCTCGACAGAATCATCAACTTGTCTTGTGGCAAGCGTGATCAAGCCGTTTCCGGTCATGGCGTGCGCAGCATTTACCAGCAGGTTCATGACCACCTGACCTATCTGCTGGGGCCTGCAGGTCACCGGTGGAATAGTGCCAAGACGGATGTCAAGCTCCGCAACATACTTGATCTCATTGCGCACGACATTGAGGATGCTTTTTATGCATTCATTCAAATCCGCGGGAATTGCCTCGTTCCCTTCGGTTCGCGAAAAGCTCTTTAAATCCTGCACGATCTTGCTTACACGTTTTGAACCTTCCAGAGACTCTTTGATCAACTCGCGAAAATCCTTCATGACAAAATCAAGCTTGATCTGACGCTTTAACTCAATAATTGAGGTTTTGGTTGCTTCATCGGAACATCTTTCAATAGCCAGTTCCTGTATTTCGATAAATTGAGCCAGCTTTTCGGCATACTTCCAGAGAGAATTCAGATTGCTCGTAATATACCCCATCGGGTTGTTGATTTCATGGGCAACTCCGGCAGCCAGTTGTCCAATGGAAGCCATCTTTTCCTGCTGGATCACGAGTGCCTGCGATTCCTTGAGCTGCATCTCCATCCGTTTTTTATCCTGCAACAACCGCCACTCACGCAGCGCCCCGGCTACCGTCGCCCCGACCGTTGCAAAGGTATCGGAGGATTTTACCATATAATCCAGCGCCCCACGCTTGATTGCATCGGCCGCCACCTGTTCACTGCCGCAGCTGGTCATGATAATCACTGGAAAAGCGGCCTCGGACGGAGCAGTCAAGAGGTCAATAGAGCGTCCATCACTAAGATTAAGATCCAGAATGGCAATCGATGGCATGGCGGCAGACACGCGGTTTCGATATTCTCGAATGCTTTCGACTACACAAATAACCGCATCCGGGTAGGTCTTTTCCAGGCTGCGGCGGATCGCTTCGGCATGGGCCGGATCATCTTCGGCGATCAAGATATCAAGAGGAAACACGCTCATGAGCACCTGTCCGCGCCCAGAACAGCCCTGACTTTCTCTGCCAACTGCACCACAGTGAACGGCTTATGAATGAAATTTGTTCCCTCCGGCAGCACTCCGCGATTACTGATAACATCGTCGGTATAGCCGGACATGAACAGCACCTTGATATCCGGATTGATGCTTCTGACATGGTCATACAGATCCTTGCCGGTTAATTCGGGCATGATGACATCACTCAACAATAACCTGATCTCGCTGGCATGTTGTTCAAAGAGTGCGCACGCATCGGCAGGAGATGTGCTGCCGATGACGGTGTAGCCGCACTCCTCCAGCAGCAATCGGGCAATATTCAGGTTGGACTCATCATCCTCGACCAGCAGGATGGTCCCGCTTCCCCGGGGAACGGACAGCGAGTACTCCGGAGAAGATTCGAATGGTACCGGGGCCTGGCGAGGAAGGTGGATGACAAAGGCAGCGCCGTTTCCCGGTTGACTTTCCACATGGACCTCGCCGTTGTTCTGTTTGACTATGCCATAAACGGTGGCGAGCCCCAGACCGGTCCCTTTGCCAAGCTCCTTGGTCGTAAAAAACGGCTCGAAGATCCGCTCAACCGTAGCCGCGTCCATGCCCATGCCGGTATCGCTGACGGTTAGACGAAGATGCGGTCCGGGAGAAGCCCCCCTGTGGGTCTGGCAATAGCCTTCATCAAGGTCGGCATTGGCAGTCGTAATGGTAATGTCGCCGCTACCTTCGATAGCATCACGCGCATTCACGACCAGATTGACCAGAATCTGGTCGATCTGGGAAGGATCCATCAAAATCTGGCCGGCATCATAGTCGGGAATGAATGTGAGCTTGATATCCTCACGTATCAGCTTTTGGAGCAGCAGCATCTCGTCACTGATGGTCTTGTTAATATCCAGAATACGGGGCTGCACCACCTGTTTTCGGGAAAAGGCAAGCAGTTGCTTGGTCAATTCTGCAGAGCGTCGGCCGGCATCCAGTACACTGTGGAGATACGCAGCTGTCTTCTCGTCCTGAGCCACCCTTTTCAGAGCCAGTTCCGTGTAGCCGGTAATGACATTGAGCATGTTATTGAAATCGTGCGCCACTCCGCCCGCCAATCGCCCCACAGCATCCATTTTTTGAGCCTGGCGCAGCTGATCTTCCAGGTTGCGATGTTCGGAGATATCCCTGCCCACCTCGATAACGCTGACAACCTGTCCCGCCTCCCGGACCGGAATGGTTCTCAACTCCCATACCTTGCCGTCATGCGTTGTGACAACCTCGATGACCGACTCTCCGGAAAGCAGACTCTTCTGTACCGGACAGGAATCGCACGGTTTTTTTTGTTTGTGCCACAGTGTGTAGCAGTGACTGTCTTCTGAGGTGCCACTCTCTGCCGTCAGCTCGCTGGTTGCAGCCCGGTTGGCCCATATTACCCGCAGGTCGGGGCCATAGAGAATTATACGGTCGGGTAATGTATCCAGCAATGCGTTGAACTGGTTGGAGAGTGTATGGAACCTGGCCTCACTCTCATGAATTTCGCGATCGGCCCGTTTGCGGTCGGTCAGCAAACTCCATTCCCGTAGTGCGCGATCCACGGTACGTGGCATGCCGGAAAAAGTTTCCGCAGATTTGACGATATAGTCAATGGCACCGGACTTGATCGCTTCAACCGCCACCCGTTCATTGCCAAAACTGGTCATCAACAGGATCGGGAACGCACCGTTTTCCGGAGGACTCGTCATTACCTCCACGGCGCGGCCATCAGGCAGATTGAGATCCATAATGGCGATATCGGGGGGAGCCAGCGCCGCTTTTTCTCGAAACTCCCGCAACGTTGTGACCAGCTCAATCCGGGCCTTGACGCCATTTGAGGCAAAGGCGCGACGAATGGCTTCAGCATGAGCGGCATCATCTTCCACAACAAGAATGTCAAGTTGCTCCGTTTCCATCTCCTGCCCTTTCACGCCTCGGCTTTGGGATGCTGGTTCCAGACCAGCCAGTAGTAGCCGAGCACCTCCATCAGTTCGACAAATTGCGTGAAATCGACCGGCTTTACCAGATAGCTGTTGGCATGGCAGTCGTAGGCACGGGCCACGTCCGACTCGGCTGCCGAGGTTGTCAGAATTACCACCGGGATCTTGCTCAGGTCAGGATCTCCCTTGATTGTCTTCAGAACCTGCAACCCATCGACCTTGGGTAAGCGCAGATCAAGCAGGACCAACCCGGGGCGCGGCGCCTGCAGCGGGTCGCTGAACGCCGCACGGCA
>JBAYTT010000035.1:0-25829 GCA_041675485.1 Pelobacteraceae bacterium
ATCAAGTTTCTTGAGTGAGTCGAACAGCGCGCCTTTCAAAAGCGTGGCGTCGAAGGCTGATTGCTGCTGTGGTGTATGTTTCGACATTTTATTTATCTCCTGTAGGGGCGAGTCGGTGACTCGCCCTGGCGGCAACAGCAATATTTCTGGTAATGGCAACGAGGGCGAGCGACCCGCTCGCCCCTACACCCCTACCATCATCAACTGCTCCACGATCGGTCCCAGAGCCAGCGCCGGAAAAAAGGTCAGCGCCCCGACGATCAGGATAACCAGCGTCAGCCAGATGGCAAACGGAACCTTGTCGGTCGGCAGGGTACCGAGGCTGGGTGGAATGTACTTCTTCTCCGCCAGTGAACCGGCCATGGCCAGTACCGCTATTGCCGGAACATAGCGCCCAAGGGTCATTGCCAGGGAACCGGACAGGGTGTAGAAATCGACGCTGGCATTCAGACCGGCAAAGGCGCTGCCGTTGTTGTTAGACATGGAGGCAATGGCATAGAGCACCTCGGAGAGTCCGTGAGCGCCCGGATTTGCCATGGAGGCCACCGCCTGCGGCGTGATCATGGCAATGCCGGACAGGATCAGCACGGTAATTCCTGCGATCAGGATGGAAACAATAGACATCCACATCTCCCGCACCTCGATCTTCTTACCCAGGTATTCCGGCGTCCGTCCGATCATTAACCCGGAGACGAATACAGCAATAATGGCAAAAGCCAGCATGGTGTAGAGTCCGGAACCGACCCCGCCGAAGATGATTTCGCCAAGCAGGATCAGGGAGAGCGGCATCATGCCGCCGATCGGAGTCAACGAATCATGCATGGTGTTGACCGCACCGCAGGAGGTGCCGGTAGTGGCGACGGCAAAGAGGTTGCTCCCGGCCAGGCCGTTGCGGACTTCCTTCCCTTCCATGTTGATGCTCTGCACGCCCAGCTTGGCCACCAGAGGATTGCCGCTGCTCTCGGCCCATTGCAGGACACCGAAAGCGCCGATCAGTATGAAAAGCATGACGCCCAGCAGCACCCACCCCTGGCGGGTGTTGCCAACCATAACCCCGAAGGTACAGGTCAGGGCACCGGGTATGAGCAGGATCAGCAGGATCTCGATAAAGTTGGAAAGCGGGGTCGGATTCTCAAAGGGATGAGCCGAGTTGGCGTTGAAGAAACCGCCGCCGTTGGTGCCCAGCTCCTTGATAACTTCCTGGGAGGCCACTGGACCCATCGGGATCCGGACTTCCTTGACGATACTGTTCTTGGTGACCAGGTTGCCCTTGGCATCCTTGAGCGGGTTCCCCTTGTCGTCCATCTTTGCTTTGTCATAGCTGGTGGACTGAACCAGTGGCACGGTTTTGTAGGCGCTGAAATTCTGGATCACCCCCTGGGAAACCAGGACTAGCGAGAGGATCAGGGAGATCGGCAGCAGGATGTAGAGAGTGCAGCGGGTCAGATCGACCCAGAAGTTGCCCAGCAGTGACGTTTTGCGCCGCACGAAGCCGCGGATCACGGCAATAGCGATCACTATGCCGGTGGCGGAGGAGACGAAATTGTGCACCGCCAGCCCCGCCATCTGGGTGAAGTAGCTGGCCGCCTGCTCTCCCGCATATGCCTGCCAGTTGGTATTGGTCGTGAAGCTGACCGCCGTATTAAGCGCGAGTTGCCAGGTAAAGGGAGGAACCTTTTGGGGATTCAGCGGCAGCAGGTGCTGGGTCATCAGCATGACGAAGAGCGACACGAACAGCACAAGATTGAGGAGCAACATGGAACCGGCATACCGCTGCCACCCCATCTCGTCCTCCGGTTTCACTCCGCTGATGCGGTAGATCAACTTTTCACAGGGGGCCAGGACGGGCGACAGGAAGGTGCGTTCACCTTGGAAGACGTTGGCCATGAAGCTGCCGAGCGGCTTGACGAGGGCCAGCAACACGACGAAAAATATAATGGTTTGCAGCCATTCATAGGTGTTCATGATTTACTCCCTGTCTTCTCCTCGCCATCGGGATGCAGAAGTTGTTTGACGATGGCAACCGGTATTACGGCCCATTCATTCTTCTGCCGGTCAAACACCGGCACCTGACCATGCCCGTAACCGGGAGGAGGAACCGGTGTCATGCCCTCCACGTACTGAAGCGTATCAGCATTTTCGAAAGTTTCACCCTCGTAGAGACCGGTTTCGGTATTGTACAGATAGGTTTTCATTGATTGCGTTCTCCCTGGTTCGTTAGCACTTCAACAATTGCAGGGTAGCAGGAGGGATGTAAATTGGGTGTCAAAATGGGGGGGAAACTTATCAAGGTTTCGTCAAGATGCCTAAATAAAGAGGTTGATGGGGAGGAGCTATGCCTTTGCCGATTGTCTGCTACACTTTGCATGAGCAGGCACAATTGAATTGCTGATCGGAAACAGCCATGAGTTACCGAATGATACTTGCCGTCATCAACGAGCACACCGGTTCCACCGTGTCCGCCCGCTATGCCATCATGCTTGCCGCCTCATGCCGGGCGGAACTTGTGCTGTACAGCGCCCATGAGGCATCGGGCGACGCGGTGACAGCCCTTCACACGGAACGGCACATTGATCATCTTTTCGGCGAAGCGCTTGCACTCAATGTTGCGGTCCGCCGCATCTCGGAAACCGGTTCGTTCTCATCTCTCCTGCTGCACCGCATACAGGCGGAGGGGGCCGATCTGGTGTTTTACCCGCTGACTCCCGGCGAACGGTACGGGGCCACCCTGCAGCAGCATACCGCCCATCACCTGCTGCGCCTGGCAGGAACCGACCTGGCGGTCATGCGGATCATGCACATGGGCAAGCCCCATCCCCGCCGCATTCTGGTGCCGGTGAGCGGTGTCATCAGTGACCGGGAACCGCGCTCGCGGTTTCTCGCAGCACTGGCCAGGGCGTTCAATTCGCAGGTGACGCTGTTCCATCGCCCCGCTGCCGGGAAACAGGGTTCACCCAAAGACCTGGTTCTGCTGCGGGATGAACTTCTCCGGCAGGATCTGTCAGTCCTTGAGAGGAGCGGAACAGGCGGGATTGCCCGGGCGATTGCCGTGGAGGCGGTCAGTCATCACAACGACCTGATCGTAGTGGGAGCAAGCGAGCGGAGCACCCTGCGCCGGCTGCTCTTCGGCAACCCCGCGGGGGATGTGATGTTCCAGCCCCCCTGCAATGCCATCCTGTTCCGCCCGGCTAGGCGAGTCCCGTGAAGATCCAGACGCTTTCACGCGACAATGTCTTTGCCACCCTGTTCAGCTCTGCGCAGGGGCTTACGGCTGAACAGGCGGCACGGCGGCTCGTCGAGTACGGCCCCAACGAGATCCGCGAGATGCACGCCAGATCCATGGCATCCCGCCTGCTTGCCCAGTTCACCCATTTCCTGGCGCTGCTGCTCTGGTGTGCGGCCGCCCTCTGCTTCCTGTCCGAATATCTCCACCCCGGCGAAGGGCTTCTCCGGCTCGGTGTTGCCATCCTCGCCGTCATCTTCATCAACGCCATTTTCACCTTCATCCAGGAATACCGGACCGAAAAGGCCATCGAGGAGTTGCGCAAGCTGCTTCCCTTCCGGGTCACGGTCGTGCGGGACGGCCGGGAGGCGGAAATCGACGCGCGGGAGATCGTGCCGGGCGATCTTGTCATCCTGCGTGAAGGAGACAAGGTGCCGGCGGACGGACGGGTCATCCAGTCAAGCCGCCTGACTGTCAACAACGCTCCCCTGACCGGCGAATCCGATTCGCGCGTGCTCTCCGACACCCCCTTTGCCGGGGAGATGCTGGAAAGCCAGAACCTGGTATTCGCCGGGACGCTGGTCGTCAGCGGCAGCGGCAACATCGTGGCCTACGCAACCGGCATGGCGACCGAATTCGGCAAGATCGCCCACATCACCGGCAAGGTGATGGAGGAAGTCAGTCCACTGCAGACAGAAATTATCCACGTAACCCGCATCGTCGCGGTCATTGCCGTTGGCTGCGGAGCATGCTTCTTTGCCCTCGGCGGGATATTCGGCCAAGGGTTCTGGAACAATTTCCTCTTCGCCATCGGCATCATCATTGCCCTGGTACCCGAAGGACTGCTCCCCACGGTCACCCTTTCCCTGGCCATGGGAAGCCGGCGCATGGCGCGCCGCAATGCACTGGTCAAGAACCTGAATGCGGTGGAAGCGCTGGGATCGGTCGATATGATCTGCACCGACAAAACCGGCACGCTGACGCAGAACCGGATGACCGTCCGGAAGAACTGGAGCCCGGACGACGGCACGATGGCCGGCATGGTGGCCCTGCTCTGCAACAACGCCACCCTGTCGCCTGACGGCATGCGCGGGGATCCGACCGAGACCGCGCTGTACCGCTTCGCGACAGAGCGGACCGCCACGGCGGGAGATCGGCTTGACGAAGTCCCGTTCGACGCGGAACGGAAGCGGATGGCGACCCTGCACCGCATTGACGGGCAGCTGTTCGTGCTGGTCAAGGGAGCCGGGGAAAGCGTGCTGCCGCTCTGTGCATGGCTGCCACGGGAAGGCGAAACCGTCCCGTTGGACGACGCGATATCGGCGGAGCTGTATGAGAGGCAGCGCAGCATGGCTGCCGATGGCTTGCGAGTGATCGCGCTCGCCTTCCGGAGACTTGACTCGCTCCCCGGCGAAGGGATTCCGGAAGAGGGGCTGACCTTTGCCGGATTCATGGGGCTGGAGGACCCGCCCCGCCCGGAAGTACCGCAGGCGCTGGAACAGTGCCGCAGCGCCGGCATTCGGGTGGTCATGATCACCGGCGACGCAGGGCCGACGGCGGCGGCCATCGCCCGTGAGATCGGGCTCATCACGGGTGACCCTCTCATCATCGAAGGGAGGGAGTGCATAACCATGCCGGACGAGCAGCTCCGTACGGCGCTGAACAGCGACAACCTGATCTTTGCCCGCATGTCTCCCCAGAACAAGATGCACATCGTCAGCCTGCTGATCGAGCAGGGGCACCGGGTGGCGGTCACCGGCGACGGCGTTAACGACGCACCTGCTCTCAGAAAGGCACATGTCGGCATCGCCATGGGGCTTTCCGGCACGAGCGTAGCACGGGAGGCGGCTGACATCGTGCTCCTGGACGACAACTTCGCTTCCATCGTCCATGCCATCGAAGAGGGGCGTGCCGTGTTCGAAAACATCCGCAACTTCATCACCTATATCTTCGCTTCGAATATTCCGGAGCTGATTCCCTATGTTGCCTACATCCTGTTCGGTATCCCGCTGCCGCTGACCATCATGCAGATACTGGCCGTTGACCTCGGCACCGATATGGTGCCGGCACTGGCGCTCGGCTCGGAACGGCCATCGTCCGCAATCATGCAGCACCCACCGAGGCCGAAGTACGAGCGGCTGCTCACCAGGGGAGTGCTGACCAGGGCCTACCTCTTTCTGGGACTGTTCGAGGCGCTGGCCGGCATGAGCGCATATTTTTTCGTCATGTACGGCGGCGGCTGGAAATGGCCGCAGGCGTTTGCTCCCACACCCGCACTCTACCTGCAGGCGACCACGGCCTGCCTGGTCGGCATTATTGCCACGCAGATAGCCAATGTCTTTTCCTGTCGCTCCTCCATTATCTCCATTTTCACTCTGGGGTTCCTGTCCAACCGCCTGGTGCTTGCAGGCATCGCGACCGAACTGGTTCTGACCGGTTTCATCGTCTATACCCCCTTCGGCAATGCCATCTTCGGCTGCGCCCCTCTGGACACCGGCGTCTGGCTGCTGCTGATACCATTTGCACTGATACTTATCGGTGCGGATGAGGTCAGAAAATATGTCGTGAGACATGATAGCCGCACACTGCATTTTCAAAAATGAAACGGAAACTACGCGGTTGCAGCGCGGGCCGGGATCTCAACCCTGAACTCCGCCCCGCCGTCTATGTTGCGCACGGTCAGGCGTCCGGCCATCTTCTCGATGATAACCTTGGACATGTACAGGCCAATTCCGGTGCCTTTGTCCTCTCCTTTGGTAGTGAAATATGGGTCAAAAATCCTGTCGATCACGCCTTCGTCAATGCCGCCGCCATTATCCTGCACCACCAGCAGTGCGGCTCCATCTTCGATGTTCCCTTCGATCCTGATGAACGGGCTTGCAATGGCATTGGCGGCAAACGCATCCCTGGCATTGCCGAGTATATTGAGTACGACCTGGGCATATTCATTGGGATAACCGTTGGCATACACTCCCTCATCAATATCCGTCTCCACCGTGATTCCCTGGTGCTGCAAACTGGCAGAAACAAACTTTTGAGCCAACAGAACTGCATCCTTCAGACGAAACGACTGGAACTGCTTGTCCGGCCGGAAAAAGTTCCTGAAATCGTCAATAGTGCGGGACATGAATTTAATGATTTCCATCGAGGAGTGAAGATCCGTTTTCAACTCTGCCTCATCAAGCGTGCCGCTGTTGAAACTCATCTCGATGTTTTGCTGGATCAGGCCCAAATTGTTCAGCGGTTGGCGCCACTGGTGGGCAATGTTGTTTATCATTTCTCCCATGGCCGCCTGGCGGCTCTGCTGAATCATCATCCGGTCCTTGAGCCTGAGTTCGGCTACAGCCTGGGAGATGCGCTCTTCAAGCGAACTGTTCAGCATTTCAAGCTGTTGCTGTTTGTTTGCCAAGGCCTCCAGGGCCTGTTTGCGTATGGTGATGTCTCTGGTTATGGCAATCATGGAGATGATCGTACCCTGCTCATTCCTGAGTGGGACCGCATGGCTCTCCAGCCAGAGGCGGCGCCCTTTGAGGCCGGTTATTTCAAAAACCAGCTCCCCCGCGTTCCCCTCGAACGCTGCCCGGGTTAAGTTGATGAAGCCTTCACGATACTCCGGGTTAACCAGTTCACACATCCGATGTCCCTTGACCATCTCGAAGGTTTCGGCATCAATCATATTCAGACCCGCCCGGTTCATCATCAACAGGGCACCGTCCCGATCCAGCAGTTTGACGCACTCCGGCTCCGTTTCAATAACAAGCTTGAGGAACTGTTCTCGTTCCCTGAGGGCCTGTTCGGCTATCTTGATGCGACTGACATCGGTAACCAGCACAAAGAACCCCATGACCTCCCCGTCCTGGATGTCGGGAATGTAACTGGCCTGGGAGTAACGGATGTCACTGCCGTCGGGAGTCGGTATGGCCCTCTCGAAGAACTGCGTTTCGCCCCGCAGGGCCCCTTCGATATACGGGAGATTAAGCCGGTAGCGCTCATCGCCGATGACCTCCCGAATATGTTTTCCCCTCATTGTTTCCGGGTCGATGCCGAACCAACGGTGGTAGTCGCTGTTGCCAAAGACGCAGCGCAGGTCATGATCCCAATACCCGATCATGGCGGGCATGTTGTCGAGTATTGACTTCAGCTCCCGTTCCCGTCGCCCGAGTAGTTCTTCAGCCAGCTTAAGCTCGGTAATGTTTTCGTGCGCAACTGCAACATGAGTCCGGCCAATGCCCGGAACGCGCGTAACCTTCAGATTGAACCAGCGTTTTTCGCCAAGGCCATGCCAGGAATACTGGAGCTGATAATCGTCACGCAGACCGGAAATAACGGCCCGCACCCCCGCAACAGTGGCTGCGGCCCGTTCCGAATCCTGACCACAGGCCGCTTCGCATATTTCAAGGTAGTTGCCCCCTTCACCGGCATCCTTCACAAAGTCCTTCCACGCTCGATTGGCAAAGACAATCATACCGGCTTCATCCAGAATGACGATATGAGCCGATAGCGCATCCATCGTGGCTTTTAAAAAATCCAGCGCTTCAAGTTCCGTACTAATCGTCATGAGGCACCTTTCCTCTGCTTATGGTTGATAGCCGCCATCCGTATGAATCAGTGTACCCAATAATCTGAAAAACAAAAGGATTTGTCAGATATGGCTGCTGTTTGCACGGTTGCATAACCTGAAGAAATATGCGATGACCCGTTAACCGGCACTGTAACAATCAACTCCACGCACTGGGAGACCCATCATGTCCCTTCGTAACCTGCGCATCCTGTCCGCCATCGCCACCAAGGGAAGCTTTGCCGCTGCCGCGGAGAATATCGGCTTGACGCAATCCGCCGTGAGCCTCCAGATCAAGAACCTTGAAGAGGAACTGGGAGTGCAACTGTTCGAGCGGAGCGGACGCAGTCCGAAACTCAATGCCTGCGGCAGGCTGGTGCTGGAGCGAGCCCGCGAGATACTGGCCATCTACGACGGTATCAAGGATGAGCTGACCCCCTCCGGCATGATCCGGGGGGTGCTGACCCTGGGGGTCGTCCCGACCGTACTTACCGGCCCGCTCCCGCCGGTGCTGGGACGGTTACGGAAACGCTATGAAGATCTGCAGGTCAAACTCCAGTCAGGCCTTTCCGCCGAGCTGGTTCGCCAGGTGGAGGAGGGGAACCTGGACGCCGCACTGACCACCGAGCCCCCCTATGCCGTGTCTCTACCGTATGAATGGCGAGAATACGACGTGGAACCGTTTTTTGTCGTGGCCCCGAAAAACACCGAAACCACCAGCGTGGAGCGGCTGTTCGAGCTATTCCCCTTTGTCCGTTTCGACAAGACCGCCTGGGCCGGGAGGCTGGTGGATGGGCAGCTGCTGGCGCAGGGAATCAGGCCGCGTGACGTCATGGAGTTCGATTCGCTGGAAGCTGCCCTCAGCCTGGTGGAGCAGGGTCTCGGCATCGCCGTGGTGCCGCTCAACAAGCGGCGCCTGAAACAGGCGGCGAAACAGTTCAGCCTGACCCCGTTCGGAACCCCCCAGTTGACGCGCCAGGTGGGGATGTACCAGAAGCAGCGTCACCCGCGCCATGCCCTGACCGGTCTGATTCTGGCCGAACTGTGCAAGGAGTGCGGATACGTAAAAAATACTTGAGCATTACGCAAGTATTATCAATTATTATTTACTTCACTCCTATGGTATCCTGCATTCAACCTATAAAAAACGCTTGAACCGCAAAGACGCAAAGAACGCAAAGAAAGATCAGGCAGTTATCTTACAAAGTCTTTCACCTGATTGTTCCGAATCCTTATCTTCATAAGCATTTGATTTCTTAGCGACCTTTGCGTCTTTGCGGTAAAGAACTGCCGTTTTCCAGGTTGAAACGTTACGAGGAGTACACCATGACAACAATCGCCGACGCCCTCATCCCGGTACTGACTATGATCCTGGTCGGCTTTGTCATCCAGCGCACCGGGTTCCTTCCCCCAGCATTCTGGCCATCCGCCGAAAAACTGACTTACTTCCTGTTGATGCCGGCGACTCTGATCCACAACCTGGCCGGCAAAAAAATTGGTGCCCTCCCCTGGCTGAAGATCCTGTTTACCGTGGAGGGGGCGGTGCTGGCGAGCGCACTCCTGATAACGCTCTGGTGGCTTGCAAACCGCCACATGAGCGGACCGGTCTTCACCTCCCTCTTTCAGGGTGGAGTGCGTTTCAACACCTTTGTGGCGCTGGCGGTGGCGGAAAACCTGTTTGGCGGGGACGGCCTGTTCCTGGCGGCTCTGGGGGCCGGGTTCATGATCATCCTGATCAACGTGCTCTGCGTCTCGGCCTTCTCACTGACGGTGAACAGCGGCACGGGAATAGACCTGAAACGCCTGGCAAGGGATCTGTTGCGCAACCCGCTCATCATCGCCTGCGTCATCGGGGTGGGCTTAAATGCCTTGGGGATAAAACTGCCGACGGCAATCGACGGCATTCTGGCGCTGGGTGGAAAAGCGGCTTTCCCGGTGGGGCTGATGGCGGTTGGCGCCGCCTACCGGGCCGGCAACCTCATACTGCACTGGCAACCTCTGATGGTGAGCAGTGCCGTGCAATTTCTCTGCAAACCCCTTATCGCCTGGGGTCTGGCAACATCCCTCGGGATGTCGGGTGTACCCCTCAGCGTAGCGGTGCTCCTGTTCAGCGTTCCCACCGCCCCTTCCGCCTTCATCCTTTCACGGCAGATGGGTGGTGACCATGACAGCATGGCGGCAATTATTACCGTGCAGACGTGCCTCTCCTTCTTCACCCTGCCCCTTACCATCTGGCTGCTGACGTAACAAGCCCTGACAAGCAAGATTCACGACATAAACATCCCTCCATACGTCTTTTGCTCCCCACCTTGCATTACCTCCGAACTACGCTAGACTTTCACTATTCTGCGGCCTTACTTCCATTACACAAGCATAATCTGTTTTGAGAGTCCGAAACAAGGGGAGATGACTGTGCCCGACAGTACCAGGTCTGAAACGTTCTTCTACGTCTGCATTATCGCTGTCATCGCCTCGGGGCTTTACCTGAGCAGCCTGCACAGCTATATCCTCTTTCACAGCCTCATCGAAATCACCACCATATCCATCGGCTTCACCCTCTTTATCCTCACCTGGAATGCGCGCCAGATTCTGACCTATGACTGTCTCAAAATTCTTGGTATCGGCTATGCCTTCATCTCTCTCATTGATCTGCTCCATACCCTTGCCTACAAGGGGATGAACATCTTCCCGGGCTTCGGCGCAAACCTGCCGACCCAACTCTGGATAGCCGCCCGCTACCTCCAGGCCATCACACTCTGCACCGCACCGCTCTTTGTGGAGCGCAAAGTGGACAAGCGCGTCGTTTTTGAGGGATACGCCATAGCGGCCTCACTCCTTGTGGCTGCGGTGTACTCCGGCTATTTCCCGGACTGCTTCATCGAAGGGAAGGGACTCACAGTTTTCAAAATTGGCAGCGAGTACGTGATATCCGCTCTCCTTTTCGTCTCGTTATATCTCTTTTACCGGAAGCGGAGCCATTTCAGCACCAGGGTATTCCTCCTCACCGCTTCATCAATCGCCTGCACGATCATTTCCGAACTATCGTTCTCCGCATACCTGAGCGTGTACGGCTTTGCCAACATGGTTGGCCATTTTTCCAAGCTGGCGGCTTTCTACCTCATCTACCGGGCAATTCTCGTAACCGGCCTCAAAGAACCATTCGAGCTCATTTTCAGAGACCTGAAGAAGGCGGAAGAAGCACTCGAAAAATCTCGCGACACCCTGGAGGAAAAAGTCGTGGAGCGGACCACAGCGCTCGAAAACAGTATAGCCGAACTCCAACGGGCACAGGAGCAACTTCATCTTCAGGCGGTAGAACTTGAGGAGGAGATAGCCGAGCGGCAAAGTGCGCAGGAAACGCTTCAGGACCAGGCGATCCTGCTGGAAAACGAGATCGAGGAGCGGCGACATGCACAGGACGAGCTTGAGAAACTGAATGAAACCCTTGAACAGCACGTTCAGGCGCGGACCGCCGAACTGGAGGAAAAGAACCGGGAGCTGGAGCGCTTCAATAAACTTTTCGTCGGTCGGGAACTCATGATGATCAAGTTGAAAGAGAGGATCAAGGAACTCGAAAATTTAGCCAGCGGACAGTCATCGGCCTGATTGGAGTACACCATGAACTGGTATGGAAATATGAAAATACGAAACAAACTGATCTCCGGATACGCCGTTGTCGTCATCCTCAGCTGCATGATCGGGTATTTCGGCATAAGCGGCATGAAAAATCTCAAAACAATGCTCGATGATACCCATGACAACCTGGTCCATTCGATCGTCAGCATCACCGATGCCGACCATCATTCCCAGCAGCACAAACGTGAACTCCTGCATTACCTGCTTTCGCCCGATAAAAGCTCACGCCAGGAGATTATTGCCGGAATCAGGCGTGAAGAAGCCCAGATGAAGGAGGCGTTGCAAGAACTTGAAAAGATGCCGCTCCTGCCGAAAGAGAAGCAGTTGCTCTCATCCATCCGGATTGCCTGGGATTCATACCGTGAGGCAGCAGGACGGGTAGTGGCCGTAGCGGATGAAAAAAAAACCGGCGCCGTGTGGGAGTTACTGAAATGGCAGGTCACCCCGCTGTTCAAGGAATTGGAAGCGCTCAACAATCAGATGCGCTCTTTCAATGTTGAAGAAGCGGATGATCATTACATCAACGGCGGACGGACGTACAACCAGCTAAGTCTCTGGATGATCTGGCTCAGCATCGCCATTCCCCTTATATCAATCGTGACGGCCATTTTTATCACGCGGAGCGTGACCGCCCCCCTGAGCAGAGGGATTGAAGTGGTCCAGTCACTTGCGCTGAGAGGCGAGGAGAAGGCCGGCCTGACAGAGGCGATAGCGAATGGAGACTTAAGCCGCGACATAACACCGTCGGAACCGCTCAAAATAAATGTCGCCAGTCTGGCCAACGACGAGCCGGGAGCGTTGCTCCGCTCGCTTGTCAGTATGAGTGAAACGCAAAGCCTGCTTGATCAGGCCTTTGCACGAATGACCGTATCGCTGCGCAAAAGCCGCGATGACGAGCAGGCACGCGACTGGTTGAAAACCGGCCTCAATGAAATGAACTCACTGATGAGGGGAGAACAGACGACCGAGGAAATAGCTGACAAAATCCTGACGTTCCTGGCCGGGTACCTCGGGGCAGGCACCGGTGCTTTCTACCGGTATGACAACAAGGAACAATCCCTGGAGCTCATGGCGACATTTGCCTTTTCCCGGCGCAAAAACCTGAGTTACCGGTTCCGGCTCGGCGAAGAGCTGATCGGCCAGGCCGCCCTTGAGAAGAAGAGTATCTGCCTGTCCAACATTCCCGCGGATTATCTCCAGATCGGCTCTGCCCTCGGCGAGTCGGCGCCTCAAAACATTATCGCATTGCCGCTCGTCCATAACGGGCAACTCGTGGCCGCACTGGAACTCGGCACTTTCAGGCCGTTCAGCGACACGGAACTTGACTTCCTGAATCAGGCAATGGAAGGAATCGCCGTCGGGCTTGGCGTAGCGCATTCCCGCCAGAGGATCAATGAACTTCTTGAACAGACCCAGCAGCAAACGGAAGAGTTGCGGGTGCAGCAGGAGGAGTTGCAGCAGACCAACGAAGAGCTTGAAGAGCGTGCCGAGATGCTCGATCGGCAAAAACAGCAGATACAGACAAAAAACCTGGAGATCGAGGCGACAAGCGCCGAGGTTCGGCTTAAAGCGACGGATCTTGAGAAGGTAAGCGCCTACAAGTCGGAATTTCTGGCCAACATGTCCCATGAACTTCGCACCCCCCTCAACAGTATGCTGATCCTCTCGGGGCTTCTCATGGAGAACAAGGAGGAAACTCTTACGGAGAGGCAAAGGGAATTTGCCGCGATGATACATGGCGCGGGCACGGATCTGCTGAACCTGATCAATGACATTCTCGACCTTTCGAAGGTTGAAGCCGGAAGGCTTGAGCTGCTCTATGAAGATGTCGCGGTCGATGCCATTTGTGAGGAGGTCGAAGACACCTTCAGGCATCAGGCGGAACAGAAGGGGCTCGACTTCACCATCGTTGTTGAGGAGAACGTACCGGCAACTATTCGGATCGATGAGCAGCGTACCGGGCAGATTTTGAAAAACCTGCTTTCCAATGCCTTGAAGTTCACGGAGAAGGGCTCGGTGGTCTTCACCATATCAACCCCGGATGGCGCGGCAAACCCATTATCCACACCGGCAATAGCCTTCCAGGTGTGAGACAGCGGCATCGGGATAGAGCAGGAGAAACATGAACTGATTTTTCAGGCGTTCCAGCAAGTTGACGGCAGCACAAGCCGCAAGTTCGGAGGCACCGGCCTGGGACTCTCCATATCAATGCAGCTGGCCAAACGGATGGGGGGGGACATTCTGCTTGAAAGCGAGAGAGATCGGGGAAGCACGTTTACCCTCTATGTGCCGCTGTCCGGAAACAGCGGGAGCGAACAGACGGTCGTGCCGACTGTATCGAAAGTCGCTACCGGCAGAGGCGCAGTGCAATGCGTCTCTACGCCCCCTCTTCCGGATGACAGGGACAAACTTGTCAAGGGGGACAAAAGTATCTTGATAATTGAAGACGACCTTAATTTTGCCCGGACACTGATGACCATGGTCAGGGAAAAAGGGTTCAACTGCATTGTGGCCGGCGATGGTCCAAGCGGTATTCATTGTGCCGACCTGTATGCCCCAAGCGCAGTCATACTCGACGTGATGCTCCCCGGCATGGACGGCTGGAGCGTCATGCGGCGCTTCAAGGACAACCCCGCCACCCGCCACATCCCGGTACATTTCATTACCTGCCTTGAAGAACGGCAGAAGGGGATGTCAATGGGCGCGGTTGGCTTCTTTACCAAACCGGTCACTCCCGGCCAGCTCGAAGAGGTATTCAGCACCATAGAGAAAAACGTTTCGCAGAGCATGAAAAGACTGCTCATCATAGAGGACAACCCGGTCGAGGCAGAAAGCATGTCCACCCTCCTTCAGGAACGCACCCTCGAAATCAGTGTTGCCGGCAGCGGCGGCGAGGCGATCGACATCCTCGGCCGCGAACAGATAGATTGCATTGTCCTTGATATCGGCCTGCCGGACATGTCGGGGTTTGACCTTCTGGAGCATATCCACCGGAGTGAGCATCTCCGCGCCATTCCGGTCATCATACATACCGGTCGCGACCTTTCCCATGACGATGAATTAAAGCTCCAGCATTATGCCAGGAGCATCATTATCAAAGGCGCCAAAGGTCCTGAGCGCCTCCTGAATGAGGTCACACTCTTCCTTCATTTGGTGGAGAAAGACCTCCCCCGCGAAAAGCAGAGGATGATCCGCTCCGCGCTCGACAAGGAAGCGATGCTCGACGGCAAGATAGTGCTGCTTGCCGATGACGACATGCGCAACATCTTTTCCGTCTCCAGCGTCCTGAACGATAAAAACATGATCGTGATCGAGGCGGAGAACGGCAGGGAGGCTTTGGCCAAACTTGAAGAGCATCCAGATGTAAATATTGTGCTTATGGATATCATGATGCCCGAAATGGACGGTTATGAGGCGATAGGCGCCATACGCCGGGACCCGCGCTTTAGGACTCTTCCGGTCATAGCCATGACAGCCAAGGCAATGGCCGGCGATCAGGAAAAATGTATCCAGGCGGGAGCCAATGACTATATTTCGAAACCGATCGACATAGAAAAACTCCTCTCACTGCTCAGAGTCTGGTTGTATCGGCAGGGGTGAAACGTGATTACCCAAGGAGCACCACCAATGACAGCCACCGACAAAACACCGATTCTGCTGGTTGACGACCGGCCGGAAAACCTGATCGCCCTGGCAAGCCTTCTTGAAGATCCGGGCCTTGACATTTTCACGGCACCATCGGGGAATGAAGCGTTGCGGCTCACGTTGAAGCATGACTTCGCTCTGGTTCTCATGGATGTCCGCATGCCGGATATGGACGGTTTTGAAACAGCCGAACTGATGAGGGCATACCCGAAAACCAGCTGCTTGCCGATCATATTCGTCTCCGCGGTCATGAAAGACACGAAACATCAATTCAAGGGGTTCGAGACAGGAGCGTTCGACTATCTGTTGAAACCGATCGATCCGACAATCCTTCGGAGCAAGGTCAGGGTTTTTTGCGACCTGTATCAACAGCGACAAATGTTGGAGACACACGAACAGCAGCTCGAAGCGATTATCTGCGAACGCACTGCCGAACTGAATACGACATTGGACAATCTGCGTGAAAGCGAGAAACGCTTCCGGGCTCTCCTGGAGTCGGTCACCAGCTATATGTTCACGGTTGCCATGGATGGCGGCAGGGCAGTCTCAACAGAGCATGGCGCTGGCTGCCTGGGAGTGACCGGCTTTTCGGCCGGGGAGTACTCCGCCGATCCGGACCTCTGGTACCGCATGATACATCCGGATGACCAGCAAATGGTCCTGGATGCTGCTCAACAGCTCCTGACTTCGAAAGCCGCTGTTACGTTCGAACACAGGATCCGGCACAAGGATGGCTCGATTCGCTGGATACAGTCAACACTCGTTCCCCGTGTTGACCGTGCTGGAGAGCTTCGGTCGTACGATGGCGTTATATCCGACATAACCGAGCGCAAGCGGGCGGAAGAAAAAATTCTCCTGCTCAACCAGGAACTTGAGCAGCGGGTCAGGGAACGGACGAAAGAACTTGAGAGACGAAATTTTGAACTGGAACAGATGAACAAGGTATTTGTGGGAAGGGAACTGCGGATGGCGGAGCTGAAAGGAAAAATCGCCGAACTTGAAATCAAGCGGCATGACCCATTTAGCTGAGAGGACAATTACCATATGGATATTCAACAGCTGCTTATTGAAAAAATACACCGGGGCGACCGGAGCGGCGCGCATGCGCTGCTGGATAACTGGGCGGCCGAATACGGCTATGAACATATCCCCGCTGAGGTTCTGGATCCGATGCTGATGCAGCTCGGCAAGGAATGGAGCTCGTCGGAGACGTTCACCCTCGCCCAGATGTATGTTGCGGCCAAGGTCACGGAAGACGTGATGGACAAGGTCGCGCACCTGTTCACGCTTCCTGGTGAAGGCAAGCCTCCCAAGGGACCGGTGGTCATCGGCAATAGCGAGGATGATTTTCACGCGCTGGGGCGACATCTGGTGGGGACCTTCCTGCGGGCGGAAGGGTGGGATGTCCATGATCTGGGCAACGACGTGCCGGCAACGCAGTTTGTGGATACGGCGCAGGAGGTCGGCGCACGGGTGATCGGTGTGTCGGCCATGATGCTGACGACCGCCCTCCATATCAAAAAAGTGCGCGAAGAGATTGACCGCCGGGGCCTGACCGGACTCATCCAGCTTGCGGTGGGTGGAGCGGTGTTCAATGTCTGCCCCGGCCTGGCCGAAGAGGTCGGCGCGGACGGCACGGTTTCCAACGCGCTCAAGGCCGCCGAGCTCTTTATCCGGCTTGGGGAGCAGTCAGTCAGAAAGGAGACGGGCGAATGAACAGCATGGAACGTATGCAGGCCACCATGGCCGGAAAGCCGCTTGACCGCCGTGCTGTCGCGCCGGTGCTCGGCCTCTATGGCGCCCGGCTCATCAACTGCCCGCTTGAGCGGTATTATTCGGACCCCTTTGCCTATGCACGCGGTCAGGCAGCGGTGCGGGAGATGTTCCAGCCGGACGTCCTCTATGCGCCGCTGGCATTTGCATCGATCGGTGCGGCCTTCGGCGGCGAACTGGTTCATCTGGACACCATGCCCCCGGATCTCCGCACCCCGGCCATCCAGTCAATACAGCAGTGGAACACGCTGGTGCCGCCCGATCCGGACAAGCATCCGCAGCTGCTCTATTTCAGGGACACGATCCGGCTGCTGGCGGCACAATATGGCGGGGAAGTCCCCATCGTCATCATGATCCCGATTCCGACAGAAATTCCGGATATGGTCATGGGACTCGAAGGATGGCTGGAAACCGTGCTCTTCAATCCGACCGCGGCACAGCGGGTAATGGAGAAAATCATTCCGTTCTACGTACGCATGGTCAACGGTTTTTTCGCCGCAGGGGCGTCGTTCGTCGTCATGCCGTGCGGTTTCGCCTCCTCCGCAATCGCAACCCGCAAGATGGTGTCGCTCTTCACGCGTCCCATCCTGGTGAATGTGCTGGCTCAGCTGAACGGACCGGTGGTCCTGCAAAGCATGGGGGCACCGATGCTGGATCACCTGGATTTATTGACGGATATGCCGCAGGTCTCGGCATTCATGGTGGATCAGACGGACGATCTGGCCATGGCCCGCTCGGTAATCGGACCGGACAGCGTGCTGTTCGGGGGGCTTGATTGCACCAACATAGGACGAATGACCGCCACCCAGGTGGAGGAGCGCTGCCGGGCGATCCTGGAGGAGCGTCGCCAGGACGCTCGGTTTGTCCTCGGCACGTCCGGTCCTGATGTGGCATGGCACACTCCACCCGAGAACATCCGTGCCCTGCGCAAAGCTGCGGATTCTTTCGGGAGGGTAGCTGTATGAAGAGTGCTGTCCTGATCTGCTGCTCGGCACTTCAAGACGAAGCCGAACAGCTGTGCACCAGCCATTGGCCGGATCTCAAGCGTACGTATGTAACCTCGACGCTGCACCTGCATCCGGAACGGTTGGCAGCGACCCTCCAGTCGGCTCTGGAGGCCGAACTGAAACAGGGCAACAGGGTCGTGCTGATATACGGCGATTGCTGCGCCAGGATGACCGCTTTGGAGTCGCTGCCGGGCGTTGTTCGCACCCGTGCTAAGAACTGCTGCGAACTGCTGCTTGGGGCAGAGGAATATCGTCGACTTTCGCATGAGGGAGCTTTTTTCGTTATTCCCAAATGGGCGCGTCGCTGGAAACGGTTTTTCAGCGGACTTGGACTGAACCGTGACAATGCCGCCAGCTTGATGCAGGACCTCCATCGCAGCCTGCTCTATCTGGATACCGGTCTGGCAGCGGTTCCGGATAAGTCGTTACAGGAGTGCGCCGAATACTGCGGGCTCCCTTTTGAGGTGCGTCAGGTATCACTCGATTATTTCCATGGCACCATTGAAGATGCGCTGCTTAGAAGCAGGAGCAGCGCAGCAGCGGGATAAACTCGCAGCTAATTGCCGGCAACAGAAAGGATTTACCGATGCTGAACATAGCCAAGGCCCTGATGGACAGGAAACGTGTATTAGCGATTTTCTTTCGATGTGCGCTGTTCGCCGCGCTCGTTTTCGGCGCGACCGCGCCGGTATTCGCCGAACAGGGGAAAGTCTATACCATCGCCGTCATCCCTTCGGCACCACCGGTAACACTGCACAAACAATGGACCCCTTTAGTGGAGCGTCTCTCCCGGGAGACCGGCCTTGCTTTCCGGCTCAAGATGTACGAAAGGATGGCCGAATTCGAGCGGGATATCTGGAGCGGAGTACCCGACTTTATCTTCTCTTCACCGATCCAGGCCGTGGTGGCCCGTAAGACGAACGGCTACACGCCGCTCGTACGCGGCGGTAAGGACATTGCTGTCGGCCTCTTCGTACGCAAGGATTCCCCCATCAAAACCATTGATGACCTGACCGGCAAAACCATTTCCTTCGTCGGCAACAAGAATCTCTGCAGCGTCTTTATCCAGCATCTGCTGGGTCAAAATAAGAATAAAATGTCTTTCGCCAAGGAATATGCCGGTTCAACCAGAAACGTGATCATTAACGTTCTTCTGGGCAAGAGCGCTGCCGGAGCGGTGTTCATTCCGGAACTGGCACGGGAGTCGGAAGACACCCGCGCGCAGCTTCGAGAAGTTGTGGTAACACCGGCAATCGCGCCACATCCGCTCAGCGTCCACCCGCGGGTGCCCCGAAAAGCGCAAGAGGCGGTAAAAATAGCGGCGCTCACCATTGCAGCGACACCAGACGGTGCCGAGCTGTTCAAAACCATCAGGATTCCAGCTCCGGTTGCCGCGAATTACGCCCGTGATTACCAAAGTCTGGAAGCGATCGACATCACGGGACTCACCAATTGGGGGCAATGAAATGTCGCTGCTGCCTCGCAGGCTGAATGCCCGCATCATCCTGATTGTCTCATGTGTCCTGCTTGCCACCGGCGTAGCATCCGGCTGGCTTTCGGCCAGGAATCAGACGGCCAGCCTGCTTGCGGCCATGCGAGCCAATTCGACGATCATGGCCAGGAACTTTTCCGAAAGCTGCGCCCGCTACCTGCTGGTTCAGGACTATGCCGAACTGGAGACCTACCTTCTCAAGTCTGCGGAATTGAACGACATCCGGCGACTTCAGGTCTGTGAACCTGGCGGCGCCCTTGTCTGGGACATTGAACACGACCCCGGCGAGCACCCTCATGCAAAGAGCGGCATCGCCCGTCTCACCCCACCCGTATCCGGGACCACAACGATTACCACCGAAAATGACCTGCTGACCATCTGGCACCCTATCGAAGCAGGCAACATGCTCGGATGGCTCAAGGCCGACTTCAGCCTGTCCGCCATCCGGGAGGCTCAGACCAGAACCTGGGAGAACGCCCTCCTCCTGGCTATGGCCTGGGTCGCTTGCAGCGCGTTCCTGATAGTACTCGTATTGCGCCCAATCGTGCGGTCAATCGCCCGGCTTACCGCTTTTTCCAAACGGCTTGACGAACAGAAGGGGGCGCAGATTTCAGTCACCGGCCAGCCTCTCGAAATTGCCGAACTGGGAGAGTCTTTGAACGAGGCATCGGCACGGTTGTTAGCCACGGAACGGCAGATTTTCAATGAACGTGAACGACTCCACGCCAGCGAACAACTCTTCCGCACCCTGGCGGAGAACTCACCCGATGTCATCGTGCGCTACGACAGGGAAGGGAGGCGCATTTACGTCAACCCCGAGTTCGAACGGGTCAACCGCCTCACGGCGGAACAGGTGCTCGGCAAGAAGCCGCTCGAAATTTCAACCGAACTGGCTCCGATGGCAGAGGTGTTCACGAAAAAACTGATGGCGGCAATGGAGTCAGGCACCGTAACCAAGATCGACTTGTCCTGGACCAAGGAGGGGAAATTGTTATGCTGGTTCGTGCGCGTCGTTCCGGAATTTGATGCCGATGGTTGCGTGGCGAGTGCACTTACCATCTGGAGCGATATCAGTGAACGTAAACAAATCGAGGAGGAGATGCGGCAACTCAACGAAGAGCTCGAAGAGCGGGTTAAAGGACGGACATCGGAACTGGAAGAGAAAAACAGTGAACTGGCACGGTTGAACCGGATCTTCGTGGGCCGGGAATTGCGGATGATCGAGTTGAAGGAGCGGATCAGAGAGCTGGAAAACAACTCCGAAAAGACAGGTGATCAAAATGCCCGACAGTAACAGGCTCAAAAAGAGTTCTTGCAGCGATAGCGAGGAAAAATACCGGTTGCTCATCCGGAAGATCCGGACCGCCATCGTACTTCATGACGGCCAGGGACGCATCCTGGACAGCAACCCAATGGCTCAGGAGCTGCTCGGACTTTCCGCGGAACAGCTCGCGGGCCGATCCCTGATCGACCCGGAATGGCATTTCCTGCGCGAAGACGGTTCCGTGTTGCCTGTCGCCGAGTATCCGGCAAGCCTGGTGCTCTCCAGCCGGCTGCCGCTCCGGGACTACGTTACAGGAATCAGCCGTCCGGACAGGAACGCAGTCAGGTGGGTGCTGGTAAACGGTGAACCGGAATACGCGGACGATGGAGAAATTGCGCAGGTTATCGTTTCATTTGTGGACATTACCGAACGCAGGCGCATGGAAGATGCCCTCTTTTTCGTCGCGCAACGCGGCTGGCTCGCCGGCGCGGAAAACTTTTTCGATGCTCTTGCGCAGTATCTTGGCGAAAATCTTAATGTGGATTACGTCGTCATCGACAGGATTGACGAAAACCCGGACATTGCGGTGACGGTTGCATTATATGCCAAAGGCGCAATCGTGCCGAACATGCGCTACGCCCTCAAGGGCACGCCATGCGAAAACGTCATGGGGCAGCGACTCTGTGTTTATCCACAGGACGTTCAGCGACTGTTTCCCGAAGATACCCTGTTGGCCGAAATGGGGGTGGAAAGCTATATCGGCATCCCGCTGTGGGATTCCTCCGGCCGTCCGACCGGCCTGATCGCCCTCATGAACAGCAAGCCGCTTCCTGACACTGCATCGGCCACCCAACTGCTGCAGCTGGTAGCGACTCGCGCCGCCGCCGAACTGGCCCGCGAACGAAGCGACCGCATACTGCGAACGCGCGAGCATGAATTCCGCACCCTGGCGGAAAATTTGCCGGACAACATCATCCGTTACGATCGGGAAGGACGGACCGTGTACGTCAACCCGGCGCTCGAAAAAACCTTGGGGGCCGCCGCTGCGGACATGATCGGCAAGCACTTCCGCGAATTCCATCCCGATGGGAGTTACGAAGCCTACACAGAAGCCTTGGAGGCTGCCCTCGCCAGCGGCGAGAACAGCGAAATGGAGTTTATACTCCCCATCCCGGGCAAGGATCCTATTGTTCATCAGATACGCATGATCGCCGAGCGCGACGATCATGGCGAAGTGACCGGCGTACTTACAATCGGCCGCGACATCACCGAGCGCAAACGCATGGAGGAGGAACACTCGCAGAATTTCAGGGATCTTCATCGACTCACCAACTTCCAACGCACGATTCTGGACAACGCGGCTTACGGCATCATCTCCACGACTCCCGAAGGGATTGTTACCAGCTTCAATCCTGCGGCAGAGCGCGTGCTGGGTTACACGGCCGACGAGCTGGTCGGCACACAGACGCCGGCGTGCTGGCACGATCCGGAAGAGGTCGCGCGCCATGCCCTCCGGTTGTCCGGGGAACTGGACGAAACGATCACGCCAGGATTCGAGGTGTTCGCGGCCCGCGCACGGCGCAACCTGCCGGAGGAAAACGAATGGACCTTCATCCGCAAGGACGGAACCCGCGTGCCGGTGCTGATGTCGGTTACGGCGCTATGGGATGAGAACGGCCAAATCACGGGATTCGTCGGCATGGGCTATGATCTCACCGAGCGCAAACGTGCCGAGGAAGCGCTGCATCTTCAGAAGCTCGAGCTGGAGGAAGAGGTGGCCGAGCGTCAGGTGGCGCAGGAGAATCTCCAGGAAAAGGCGCTCCTGCTGGAGGAGGAAATCGAGAAACGTCAAAAAGCGCAGGTCGAACTGGAAAAACTGAATGAAAAGCTGGAACAACGGGTGAAACAGAGGACCAAAGAACTGGAGGAAAAGAATAACGAACTGCATACGATGAACCGGCTCTTTGTCGGGCGGGAGCTGAAGATGGTGGAGTTGAAGGAGCGGATCAGGGAGCTGGAAGGAGACAAAAAATGAAGACCCCGCCGGTTTTTGTTGTGCTGTTTCCATGGCTGCTGTGCCTGCTGTTATTCACCTCCACCGCCAGGGCCGTTGAAACCGCCGTCAATACTACCCAGAAAGACGTGGCCGACATGGATATCGGGGAACTGGTGAACGTGAGAGTATCGCCCTTTGACGTCTCCACCCATCTGGATAGCGGTTACCGCGCCTCGAACTCCGTGTCCGGCTCCCGCTTCGACGCACCGGTCCGGGAACTTCCTTTTGCGATCCAGGCCTTCACCGAAGAGTTCATCGAGGATCAGAAGCCGGTGACGATCTTCGACGTCGTGCGCTACTCGCCGGGCGTCACTTACCGCAGCAACGACTTTAACGAAGGGAACGCCAATCTCGCTATTCGCGGCTTTGCGGTCGGCACCACCCCCGGAAGCGTCCAGATCCTGCGCGATGGTTTCCACGGTCCCTCGATCTTCGACTTCACCAATATTTCCCGCGTAGAGGTGGTCAAAGGCCCTTCGTCGTTCCTCTACGGACAGGTTGCTCCCGGCGGCGTCGTCAATATCATCACCAAGAGTCCGCAGCCCAAATTTGCCGCCAGCGCCGATGCCCGCTACGGTTCCTACGGCCAATACCGTTTCGATGCCGACGCGACCGGGCCAGCGACGAGCACCCTCTTTTACCGGCTTGCCGCCTCCTATGATCAGGATAGCCACTACTGGGAGCCGTACGACGCCTATTCACGGGACATTGCCCCATCCCTGCTCTGGCAGCCCAATAGCCGCGTAAGCGTTTCGCTTAAGTACGAAAACTTCTACAAGATGGAGACGCCGCAGCTCATGCAGAAGCCGGGCTACAACACGCAGGCCGGGGTTGTGCCAACCGCAATCGATCCCAATCTGTCTGGCGTTGACGTGCCCGGTCTGCCGGACAACTGGAACAGCATGTCCAATTCGGATTACCGCGAGAGCGAGACCAACGCCCTGAGCGCATGGCTCGACTTCAAAGCTGGCGATCACTGGAACCTGCGCACCGGCTACTCACACCAGGATTACAAGATCGACGCCCTCTTCTCCGGCAACCTCGGCATGGCAAACAACAGCACGTTCATGCAGGGGCGCCGCGTCAGGAGCCAGACCTACACCAACCGGGGCGACACCGGCGAGGTACAGGCCGTGGGCAGATATGCGTCCGATTACGCCAGCCTGCGCCTGCTGCTCGGCGCACAGTATATTGATCGCAGTTTTGACAATTGGGCCGCCCAAGCGCCCAACGACCCGGCGCTCGGCAGCAACCCCACCGCGTCGCCGCTGCCGCTGTGGGATCTGCGCGATCCTTCTACCTGGAACCGCGACGTCACCATGCCACTCTCCGCGCTCACCGCGAATCCGACCAACCAGACTACCACCTCTGTGGATAAGTCGGTCTACGGCGGCACGACCTTCGGTTTTTTTGACGACCGGCTGCTCTTGCTGGCCGGTCTGCGCCTGACCGGAACAGAAAGCCGCCTTACCAATAACCTGACCGGCCAGTCCCAGCCCAAAGCTTCAGAGAGTATGGTAACTCCCCAATACGGCGCGCTCTACAAACTTACGCCAGGGCTCTCGCTGTTTGGGTCTTACGCCGAATCGTTCATTCCCGGCACGTCCCTCCTCAACAATCCGGACGGGACGACCTCGCTTGCCAAAGCCACCCAGGGGCGGGGCTATGACATCGGCATCAAGACTGAGCTGCTTGGCGGGCGGGTCTCCGGCACGCTTACCTATTTCGACATCCGCAACAAAAACATCGTCAACGATCTTGCCACGACAAACTCGACCGGTTCGGTGGTGATCTCCAATGTCCAGAGCGGCGAGCAGCGCTCCCGTGGTGTTGAACTGGATACCACTATTACGGTGACGGACAACTGGCAGATGTATCTTTCCTACAGTTACATGTACGCCCGGATCACTGAGTTTAGCGGCAACGACGCCGCTATCCTCGCCCAGGATCCTGCCACGCTCGATGCCGCCGGGCAGGCGAATTACAAGAACGTGAGGCGGTTTCACAATGCCCCCTTGCAGATGAGCGCGCCGCACCTGGCCAACCTCTGGACGCGCTACAACTTTACCCAGGGCGCTCTCAAGGGTGTCCATATCGGCGGCGGCGTCAACTTTGTCTACGACCAGACGCTTCTGCCGGATACTCCCGAGTCAGCCCGCCAGACCTACACGCTCGTCAATGCGATGGCTGGTTATTCGTGGCGGTGGAATGATCATCCGCTGAAGCTGGAGCTTATGGGCAAGAACCTTACTGATGAGCAGTACCGCCCCTCGCAAAGCACACGCAGCCGTCCGCGCGAGGTGATGTTGACGTTGACGGCGCGGTTTTAACCTCCCCTCCCTTGACGGGAGGGGATTGAGGGGTGGGTGAAGTTGCCACGAAACTGTACATTGCAACTACCCCCACCCCCTAACCCCCTCCCGCAAGGGGAGGGGGGACTGGACTCAATTATGACCAACAACGCATCCCGAAATAACGCTCAACAAAGCAACCGCCGCCTGTCATGGCTTGGCGGGCGGGCGGCTGTCTGTGCGCTGCTGCTCGTGTTGGGTCTGCCGTATTCCACCCCGGCACAGGAAACCGTGAAGGCAAATCCAGTCAAGGTCGAAGCCGCCTTCCTGCGCAATTTTGCCCGCTACGTGACGTGGCCGTCTCACGCCTTCGCCAGCGGCAGTTCTCCGTGGCGGGTCTGCATTCTGGGGGGCGATCCTTTTGGCGCAATTCTGGCGAACACCTTTCAGGGGCGCACGGAGCAGGGGCGCTCGTTTGAGTTCTTTTGGGCGGAGAGCATAGATCACCTGCCGCCATGTCATATCGTGTTCATGGCGTACAAGGATTCCACCAAACGCCGCGCCGCTCTTGCCGCGCTGGCAAAACGGCCTGTCCTGACTGTGGGCGACACCCCCGGATTTTTGCAGGAGGGTGGCATCGTCGGTTTTCATGTTTCAGACCGGGTGGAGATAAGCGTAAATCTTGATCAGGCCCGCTCCGCCTCCCTGAAGATTCAGACCAAGATGCTTGAAGTATCCCGCGAGGTCGTCGAGAACGGCGCGGTTCGGAGGCTGAGATGATCCGGTTTCGACAGGTGAGCATACGCAACAAGCTGGCGCTCGCGCTGTGGGGCACAGCGCTGCTGGCCTTTGCCGTGGCTGGCACGGCCCTGGCGCTCTTTGGC
>JBAYTT010000036.1:0-25696 GCA_041675485.1 Pelobacteraceae bacterium
ACGGCCTCCATCGTTCTCAAGATGAAATCTAACCGTGCTCTGCGTGACTCGGAGGTTCAAGGAGTAGTACATCTCGTGTCGTCCTCGATTGAGGGAATGGATCCCGAACGCGTCACGATCCTCGACAGTCGCGGGAAGATTCTCAGCAAGGGCGGAAGTGGCGATGCAACCACCCGTATGACTTCGGCCATGCAGGAAACTCAACGTACGTATGAAAAAAATGTGGAGGAGAGTATCCAGTCACTGCTCGATCCAATTGTCGGCGGCGGTAAGTCGGTGGCGCGTGTCACTGCAACGTTGGATTACAAGCAGGTTGAGCGGGTTGAGGAAAAATTCGACCCGGAATCAATTGCGGTCCGCAGTGAGCAGAGGACGGAAGAAAAGGGATCGTCTACTACCAGCAGTTCCGGTGTCCCCGGAGTACAGACGAATCTCGGACGTACAACCGCCGGAGGTGGTGCGACTTCCGGAGGTGGCTCCAAAAACGACGAAACCCTTAACTACGAGGTAAGCCGCTCAACTGCCAAAATTATCGAGCCGGTCGGAGCACTCAGTAAAATATCCATTGCCGTTCTTGTGGACGGCAAATATGAAGCACCTGCTGCAGTCAAAGAGGGGCAGACCGCCAAGGCAAAATACACGCCCCGTTCTCCGGACGAATTGCAGAAAATTGAAACCCTTGTTAAAAGCGCGGTTGGTTTTAACCTTGAGCGTGGTGACCAGTTGACGGTCCAAAATATTCCCTTTCAGGATACCGGTGAGGCAGGCAGTAGTGAAACTGCCTCGTGGTGGACAAATCCGTTTTTCATGTCTCTGGCAAAAAACCTCATGATTGGAATCGGATTTCTGGTGTTGATACTGTTCGTAATTCGTCCGCTGCTTGCCTCGCTACGATTGGTAAGGCGACCTGTACTTGAGAGCTTCGAGGCAGTTGGATCGACCGGAGAGCAGTTGACCACTGCGGAGCGAGCGCTGATTAACTCACAGATGGCTGAACAGCAGAACTTGATCGAGCAGGCAAAGAAAGATCCCTACCAGGTTGCCCAGATTTTACAAAACTGGGTGGCTGAGGATAAATAACTCTGGTTTTCAGTGCGGTGATGGAAAATCAGGGTAGGGGGCAGCACTGATTCCGCCCCTGCGGGGTGCACAAGACGGGCGATACATAAAAGGGATACTATGACAGGTTCAGAAAAAGCCGCCATCTTGCTGCTCTACCTTGGAAATGATGTAACAGCCAAGGTATTCGAGCATCTGGATGATACAGAAATAAAAAAAATCAGTAAAAGCATGGGGTCACTCGGCCATGTTCCTCGTGAGACAATCATGACAGTTGTCTCAGATTTTACTGATGTAATTGATCCCCAGGCGGGTATTTTTTCTCAGGGAGACGAATTCGTCCTAAAAATTCTTGAAAAGGCACTTGGACCTGAAAAGGCCCAGATGCTTATGGACGAGTTGCAAGCATCCAGTTATGGTGATCTGGTCGATATTCTGGCGAATATGGACTCGAAAAGTATCGCAAATTTCCTCTCTCAGGAACATCCACAGACCATCGCGGTCATTCTGGCCAAACTCAAATCAAAGCAAACCAGCGAAATTATCAGTCTTCTGCCGCAAGAGTTGCAGGCTGAGGTGGTGTTACGCATCGCCGATGTCGAGCAGGTGTCGCCGGATATCCTGAAAGAAATCGACGAGGTTATGAAGCGCGAACTCAAGTCGATGGGGGGGACGCAACGATATAAAGTCGGCGGCATTGATAAAGTAGTGGATATGTTCAACCATTTTGACCGCAGCAAGGAAAAGCAGATCCTCGACAAGCTCGATGTTCTCAGCCCGCCGTTGTCGGAAATCATACGTAAGCACCTCTTTACCTTTGAGGATGTATTCGCCCTTGATGATCGCAGCATCCAGTCGGTCATGCGCGAAGTCTCAAACGATACGTTGACGCTGGCTATGAAAACTTCGCCGGATGAGGTCAAGGAAAAGATTTTCAAGAATATTTCCAGCCGTGCAGCGGATATGATCAAGGAGGACCTGGAGGTCATGGGTCCGGTACGGCTTTCGGATGTAGAAAAGGCGCAGGGAGAAATCATCAAGATTGTTCGCAAAATGGAGGAAGAAGGAAAGATCGTTCTGGCCGGTCGGGGAAGCGAAGATGTCCTCGTCTAATATTATAAAGCAGGCTGATCCTGGTGGTACGGGGATTTCCGAGTTCTGCTTCAGGAAAATCGGACAGGGCGTTGTCACTTTTCCTTCGTTACAGAGTACGGGAAGCTTCGTGCCGATGGGACTGTTTCAAGGCGCGGACCACCACGAATCTGTATTGGAAGAGGCTGTTGATATCGGGCCGCCTCGCATTGAAATAGGCGAAGACGATCTGAACCAGAGAATTAATGACGCATTCAATGCCGGTATCAAAGAAGGCAAGGAACTTGCTGAACGCGGCCTTGTTAATGTTTTCAGGGCGTTGCGGGCCTCAAGCGAAACGATTCACAATCTGAGGGACAAAATATTCCGGGAATCAGAGGATGAATTGATCAATCTTACCATGCTCATTGCGCGCAAGGTGATCCTTCAGGAAGTAACTCAGGATCGTTCGATACTTGCCGCGGTCGTCAAAAGCGCTCTCGACACGTTGTCGGCTCGAGAAGAAATAACGGTTCGCATCAATCCCGAAGATTACCAGCTGGTTACTTCCGGTCGGGATCAATTGCTGCTCAATGAACTGCTCAATGAGCGGCTGCTGCTCAAGTCCGATTCATCAGTTGCCGTGGGTTTCTGCTTGGTAGACACGGAAATGGGAACAATCGATGCATCCCTGGATGGTCAGCTGGAGCAAATATATCGAACTCTTCTTGAACAGCGAACCGCTTCAGCTGTTGTTGAGGAACCGTAGCGAGGGCATGGCCTGATATGCCTGACATAAAGCTTAATCTAGGAAAATACCGGACAGCGCTTGCCGCTGCAAAGCCGGTCAGGCTGCATGGTAAAGTCACCCAGGTGGTTGGTCTGGTAATCGAGGGATATTGTCCTGATACATCGGTGGGTGCAATCTGTGAAATAAAGCCGTTGGAAGGTGACCCTATTCCGGCTGAAGTGGTCGGTTTTCGCAACAATAAAACCCTGCTGATGCCGCTCGGCGAGCTTCGCGGGGTTGGACTTGACAGTCTTATTTCGGTCCGGCGCGACAATGCCTCCCTGGGAGTGGGCCCGCTCATGCTGGGGCGCGTAATCGACGGTCTGGGCAAGCCGATTGATGATAAGGGGCCGATCGATATTGAGGAAGAATATCCAATCTACGCGCTGCCGGTGAACCCGATGACGCGCCCGCCGATCCGGAAGCCTCTGGACCTTGGCATTCGTAGTATTAATGGCTTATTGACCTGCGGACGGGGGCAGCGGGTTGGCATAATGGCGGGCTCCGGCGTCGGAAAATCGACTTTGCTTGGTATGATCGCCCGCTATACGGAAGCCGATGTAAACGTCATTGCTCTGATTGGTGAACGGGGCCGCGAACTGCGGGAATTCATCGAAAAGGATCTTCAGGAGCAGGGTCTTAAGAAATCGGTTGTGGTGGTTGCAACTTCCGATCAGCCTCCCCTGGTGAGGATGCGTGGCGCCTACATTGCTACGACGATTGCAGAATATTTTAAAAACCAGGGTAAAAAAGTACTGTTGATGATGGATTCGGCAACACGTTTTGCCATGGCGATGCGTGAGGTTGGCCTTGCTATCGGTGAACCTCCCACCACGAAGGGGTATACCCCATCCGTGTTTGCTGCGCTGCCAAAACTGCTTGAGCGAACCGGCAACTTTTCTGAAGGGAGCATCACCGCGCTCTACACCGTTCTGGTTGAGGGTGATGATTTTAATGAACCGATATCGGACGCAATGCGCAGTATTCTGGATGGTCACATCGTGTTGTCGCGTGATCTGGCGGCCCGTGCCATCTATCCGCCGATTGATGTACTGGCGAGCGCAAGTCGTGTCATGACTGATGTGGCATCGAAAGATCACCTTGATGTTGCTTCAAAGTTCAAGGAAGTACTGGCAATTTATCGCCAGTCCGAAGATCTGATAAATATCGGCGCCTATAAAGCTGGCAGTAATCCTGGTATAGATTATGCTGTAGCACATATTGCGGAGATGCAGGCGTTTATGAAACAGGCTGTTGATGACCCGGTTATGCTGGATGAGGCGGTGCAGGATTTAAAATCAATGTTTGAATCCTGATGGTGGCTGTTGTTCGAGGAGTAACGGGTGATGGCTGGCAAGACATTCGAACTGGAACAGGTGCTGGTATACCGGCGCGAGATGGAAAAACTCCGCAAGCAGGAATTTGCATCGGCTAAGCAGGGCCTGGAACAAGCCAATCAGGAATTGAAGCGCGCAGAGGATCTGGTCGAATTATTAACGAAAGAGTTTCAGCGTTGCCAGCAGGAGATCGGGTGTATCGATGATATGCGGATGTACTCTGATTTTTTTGCCCGCAAGCGAGAAGAAATAAGGCTCCAGAAGGAGCGTATTGTTCAGCTTGATCTTGTCATGAACGAAAAAAGGTCCCACTTGATGGAAGCCAGCAAGGAAAAAAAAGTGCTTGAGTCTTTGAAAGAGAAAAAAGCAGAAGAATTCCGGCAGGATATGGCGACAAAAGAGCGGAACTTTCTTGACGAAATTTCCATACAGAAGAAGGTCAAACCGTCGTGAATCATAAGCGAATTCTCTGTGGGACACTTTTATTGGCAAGTGTATTCTTCCTTTCCCAGTATAAGCTGTCTGATGTTCTTGCCAGTTCTGCAGCTCAGAATGAAGCCGCGGCCAAATCGCCTTCAGAAGCGGGCAAGGAAAGCACGCCGACGAGCCAGCAGCCGATCAACGCAACTCGTGCCGCTCGTGAAGAAAAAGCTCTTCAGGATGCCCGGCGTCAGCAATTGACCGAGAAAGAGGCCGCCCTTGCTGCCAAGGAACAGGAACTGAAAAAAATGAGCGCCAAGATCGAAGCGCAGGTAAAAGCGCTCGAAGAGAGCAAGAAACGTCTTGACGAATCACTGAAACAAAAGAAAAAGGCTCTGGACGAAAAGCGTAAGAGGATGCTGACCCTTCTCAAGAAAATGCGTCCGGAACAGGCGGGGCAGTATCTTGGCAAGATGGAAGAGCCTGCCGTTATTTCAATCCTGAACGATCTGGACAATAAAATGATCCTGAAGCTGATGCCGTATCTCAATCAGCCTATGGTTCTCAAATGGATAAAGGATAATCTCAATAATTAATAAATTTATGGAAGCAACACAGTCCACTCCATAAAAATCCAGACAGAAAGGAGGTGAAAATAATGAATAATGGACAAATGAACATGGTTTCAATGCAGGCAATGACCCCGCTTAATACCCTGGGTCAAGCCGTGCCGGCTGTCGTGGCAACGGCAGGTGAGCAGCAAGACAGTGGCGGTTTTGCCGGGTTGTTGAACGGGATTCAAACTCGTGCAAAAGTGAAGACGGCACTTGATCCCGGGCAGGCGGAGCAGTCTCTGGTTGTGGTTGGAAAGGAGCTTCTTGTCCCTGAAGCTTCGGCAGAAGAACAAGTTGTTAATCTGCTGATGCGGCAGGTCACCGCTCCAGCTGAAGCTGCTGCGCCAAAGCAGGAGGAAGCAGAAAAAGTCAGTGCCGATGATGTGACATTGTGCAGCGAATCATCCGACGTTGCAGCCCAGATTGCTATGGCTGCGTGCGTGCAAACCGGCAGAATGCCGGATGTCAATAAACCGACACCACTTCCCGTTGACGGTACGCACGAAGTAGCCTCCGTAACAGCACAACCCGCAGTTGCGCCGATGCAAGTACCACAGGCAATGTCGGCATCTTTGAAAGACACAGTGCCGGTATCTGACAGAATGTCCGAAGTCAACAAACCGGCAGTGTCGGTAACAGCTCAACCTGCTGTTGAGCCGTTGCAAGTACCACCGGCAAAGCCGGCACCTATGAAAGAGACTATGCCGGCATTGGACGGAATGTCCGAAGTCAATAAACCGGCATCACTTCCCGTTGACCGGTCGCAGAAGGTAGCGGCACAACAAGTCAACACATCGGGTCAGGAGGAAGTGGCGAAAGAGTCTGCGTCAGCATCCTCATCACAGCCGGCGGCGGCAGTAGCACAACCTGCCGTCATTTCTGCTTCAGAGGTTTTGAAACAGCCAGTACAAGCGATTGCAGAGCCGATAGTTGGACCACAAGCAATCGCACCGATCCGGCAGGAGTCTGCAAAAGAGAATGCAGCAGCATCACAACCACAACCGGAAGCATCAGACAGAATGTCTGATGCCAGCAAGAGTGTCCCCGTTACTGCTGACAGGCCGCAGAATGCAGCCATTGTAACGAATCAACCGGCCCTCTCCAATCCACCTGGTTCCATTCAGGAAGACCATGTAACCGCTGAATCGGCACAAACGATTCCGGTTGAAAATCCGGCCACCTCATCCTCGTCGCTTCAACCTGAATTGCCGTCAGCACGCCAGGCGGCACCAAGGCCGGTTCTGTCACCGGAATCCGAGGTGGAGATGCAGCTTTCCCAGCCGCGACCGATAATTGCTCGCGTAGCGACTGAATCTGCTGCAGGCAATCGCTCTTCAGGGTTGATACAGGAAACACGAGGTGTCAAGCAGCGGGTTAGCTCCGAACAGCAGATTGAAAAAGTTCGGACAGGTGATGAACAGAATGTTGTCAAGGAATTGGCATCAGCACTGCGCCCGGCAGCATCCGACGGTGAATCGACATTGGGTTCAGATACTCCGCAAAGTGACAGCGGTAATCAGGGACAGCCCGATAGTGCCTCTGATAATCAGATGATGGTGCAGAATATGCGTGGACAATCAAGTTCGGAACATCAGAAAGTCTCGGCATTCTCTGCCAAGGCTGTTCCTGCCGAACCTGTCCGCCAGGACATTCCGGAACAGGTTATGCATCAGGTCAAGGAACGCCTGGTACAGCATGACGTAAAACCGGGTAGCCAGCAGATTACGTTGACTCTTTCACCAGACAGTCTCGGTGAATTGAAAATGAATCTGAATCTTCAGGGACAAAAACTTTCAGTTGAAATCGTAGCTGAGAATCGGGCGGTACGGGATGCTATTGTTCAGCATACCGACACTCTCAAGGAGTCACTTGCCCGCCAAAACATCACGATGGAATCCTTTGATGTGACCACTGGCGGAAAAGGGTCGGGAAGCCAGGCGCAGAACCAGAATGCCTGGCGTGAACTGGCTAAACAACAGCAACAGCAGCAGTTCTGGACAGTGCCGCGCGGCAATAACTATGTTCAGGCAGATCTTCCGTCTGATCAGGCAGCATATCTAAGACAACAAGGCCAATCGATGCTCGATATTCATTATTGAAAGCGAGGTGAGAGCAAATGGTAAGTACAGTAACTTCAACAACCGATACAACAGCGGCGGCAGCTGCGATGAAAAAGTCCCTGGGAATGAACAAGGATGATTTCATGAAACTGTTTATTGCCCAATTGCAATACCAGGATCCTTTGAAACCGCAGGATCCGAGTGCGATGCTCGACCAGCTTTCACAATTGTCTCTGGTGGAGCAGTCATACAACAGCAATACGTCGCTGAATAATCTTCTGACGGCACAGAATAACTCCATCAGCCTGACAGCACTCTCTTTAATCGGAAAAGATGTCAAGGCAATCGGCAACAGTGCAACATTCGACGGTAGTGCATCAACTGCTCTGGAGTTTAATCTGCCGCTTTCGGCAGGATCGGCGCAGATTTCAATTCTGGATGGAGCCGGCCATACCGTCAGAACAGCAACACTCGGAGCGCGCAGCGCCGGCGACAACAGCTTCTCCTGGGATGGCCGCGATAACAGCGGTGCATTACTCACCGCCGGGGCTTATACGTTTGCCGTCAGCGCCACCGCAGCAAACGGCAGCCCATTGACGGCAGCGACCTACACAACAGGGCGGATCGATGGTGTCAACCTGACTGGTACTGCTCCGCTGTTGACCATTGGAGCGTCTTCCGTAGCATTGAATGATGTTGTCAGCGTCAGGGGGGTGTAACAAACAATGGTAGATCAGATTTTTATTCCAAATCCGGTTCAGCCGGGCAAAATTGATCGCCCGCAGCAGCAGAAACCGACCGCCGGTCAGATTGCCGACTCGTCATTTGCGCGGGTTTTGGATCAAAAACTTCCATCTCAGGAGGTCAGATTTTCACAGCATGCACAGGATCGACTTCGGGCACGAAACATCAACTTTACCGCCGCAGATCTTGCCAGCCTTGAAGGGGCGGTCAACAGTGTTGCTCAAAAAGGGGGCAAGGAATCGCTGGTCATGATGGGAGATTCTGCACTGGTAGTCAGCATCAAGAACCGAACCGTGGTAACCGCTATGGATCGGACGCAAATGAAGGGTAACGTGTTCACGAACATTGATTCTGCGGTGATTATTTAAAAACGCAACCGGGCTGGTCCTCCGAGAGGAAGCCCCCGAAACGCCGACCGATTGACGCGTTTCACACAACCCACTCTCTAAACAACACAAGGAGGCAACACAATGAGTATCACATCCGCAATGTTTACCGGCGTCTCAGGTCTTTTGGCAAACGCAGAGGGCATCAACGTCATCGGCAACAACCTTGCCAACGTCAACACAGTCGGTTTCAAAAGCGGGCGCATGCTGTTTTCCGACATGCTGTCCGTAAATATCGGCAATAATTCCCAGATTGGTCGAGGTACCCAGATCCAGAAGGTAGATAATGTTTTTGGACAGGGTTCGTTTGAATCTACAGAGTCGGTTACTGATATCGCGCTTCAGGGCAGCTCGTTTTTTGCTCTGAAGGATCCGAATGCGTCATCCCCCCTTAGTTCCCAAAGCCAGGCTATTCTGTCCCGTGCGGGCGCTTTCAGGGTTGATGGTGATCGCTACCTTATCAACCCTGATGGTTATCAGGTTCTTGACACATCCGGAAATCCCATACGGTTCAGCGACAATGCTACGGCAATCAACACTGCCATCGCTGGTGGATTTCAGGCCGCCATCACAAGTTCCGCCACTAGTGCCGCAACTGCGGCAGCCCAATATCCGGCCCCGGCAACTGCTGCTCAGACCGCTTCCACTGCCGCCTTGACAGCAGCCACCAATGCCCTGATTGCTGCTAACGCACTTATTCCGGCCAACCCGGCTGCCGTAACGGCAGCCACTGCAGCGGTAACTGCCGCCCAGGCCGCCGTTAACCAGGCAAATCTGGCTGTTTCCAGTTCAACTTCGCTGACGGCTTCCTCAGCGGCCCTCACTGCAGCCTCCACGAATCTGACGGCCACTCCTAACGCAACCAATGCTGCCACGGCAAGTGACGCCAACTCGGCAGTGGCCAATTATTTGCAAGCGTCAAACACCAATCTTACCGCGATGGTTGCGTCCTTAAATGCCGCTGCTGCCGCGCTGACAGCAGCAGGTGCAGCATTGCCTGCCGGCCCTGATGCCACTGCTGCCACGACCGCCGGCACTGCCGCAGGAACCGCTGCAACTGCCGTTACGACAACCATGACAACAGCTCCTTTCCCTGCCAACTACAATACGGCGGTTGCCAATAGCTCCACATCCACAATAACCTATGCTGCGGTTGCCGATGCTGCAGGCCAGGCCTTCAGCAAAATAACCAGGATAGATAGCAGTGGCCAGATCACCTACCTGGACAAGCAGGGACTTACCCGTTACTACAACGCGACAAATGCGGTGGGGCTGTCTACTGCAACAGCGACCGCGGCCCAGAATGCGGCAGCACAGCGTATCGCGGTCATCAACCCCTCTAACCCCGGTGCTTTGGACAAGATAGGTGGAACACTGTTCCAGATAAATGCTGCTGCGGGTGTACCTAACGGAGCCTTCTCGGTTGCCTCTAATGCGGCGAACGGGACGACGGAGAAGATTTACTCCAATTCACTCGAACAGAGCAATGTGGATATGGCCGGCCAATTCGTCAAGATGATCCTGACCCAGCGTGCCTATTCCGCCAACTCCAAGACAATTACCACTGCGGATGAGATGACTCAGGAAGTGTTGAATCTTAAGCGGTAATGTACGTATGAACAGCTGACTCGGAACGGAGGCGTGTCCACGTTATGCGGATACGCCTCCGTGGCCGTTTAATTGGTTGCAAAAACAGCCAATTCGTTTTACATAATGCAATGCATAAATTAATTCATTGAATTCATTATCCATTCGCGGAGGAACGCCATGGCCAAGGAAGAACAGGCGCCGGCAGAAGCTGCTGCAGAAGGTGGCGGCAAGAAAAAAATGATTATCATTATCGGTGCGGCAGTTGCCGTCGCGATAATCTTGGGTGTTGCTGCTTTCATGATGCTGGGCAAGGGTGACAATAAGGCCAAAAAAGAAGGTGAGGCCGCCCAGGCTGAGGGTGCAGCCGGCGGGCACGGTGCTCCTGCCGCTCCGGCAGCTGGCGGCCATGGGGGCGCTCCTGGAGCTGGCGGGGCGGCAAGCCCCGTCGCGAACATCTTTCCCCTTGAGCCGTTTGTCGTTAATATCTATGACGGTCAGGAGTTGCGCTATCTCAAGGTCAAGGTTGAATTGGAGATGGCCAGCCCAGCAATAAAGGCCGAGATTGAGGGGAGACTGGCTCCGATCCGCGATTCCGTACTGATTTTGCTCAGCGCAAAAACTCTTCAGGATATTCAGGACGTTCAGGGGAAAAATACGCTTAAGGACGAAATTCTGGTAGCAATCAACAAGAATATTCCTCCCGGCAAGATTACCAAGGTTTATTTCACTGATTTTGTGGTCCAATAGGTACTGAAGTGGCAGCAATGGAAAAGATCCTATCAAAAGCCGAGATCGAAGCGCTGCTTAATGCCGTCTTTGAGGGTCGCATTGAACCTGAAAAGGAGCTCTCAAAAGCAGAGGGTACGGTTGCAACCTATGATTTGGTCAATGCCGATGCCCACAAGGGATTTGTACCAAATCTTGATATTATTTATGACAGTTTTATCCGCTACAACCGTGTCAATCTTTCCAACCGTCTTCGTAAATCAGTTGAAATTAAAAAAATAGGCGCCCGTTCCTATAAATTCGATGATTTTCTTCAGACCCTGCCGTCACCCGTCTGTATGGGTATTTTCAAGATTGAGCCGCTTAAGGGTGCCGCTCTGATTTCTTTCGACAGCACCTTGGTACTGTCTCTGGTTGACAGCCTTCTGGGCGGGACCGGAAGTGCAAAGGTACCGGTTGCCAACCGAATGTTCACCTCGATCGAGGTGCGTCTGATGGAAAAGATTGTCGAAGATGCCTTGCAGGACTTGGAAAAGGCCTGGGCGCCGCTGTATGCAACCCATATGAACCTGCTGCGGATGGAAATGAACCCGCGCCTGGTGAATATCGTGCCACCCGAATACCAGATCGTAACCATGACCCTTAAAATTCAGATTGACGACGTCTCCGGCAACATGATGTTTGCGGTGCCGTTCATGACGATCGATCCGATTCGGGACAAGCTCAAGACCGGCATGCAGTTTGACCTGATGGCGATCGACCCGCAGTGGTCATTTCGCCTTTCGTCAGAACTCCTTGAAGCGCCGTTAGAAGCAACGGTCGAGATGGGCAGTGCCAGCATCACCCTGCGAGAACTGCTGGATCTGACCCCGGGAGACACAATCATGCTTGATCAGGCCTGTTCGAGCGAAATGATCGTCAAGGTAGAGGGGGTACCCAAATATTTTGGTGTTCCAGGCATCAAGCATGGCAACAAAGCAATTCAGATCAGCAAGATTTGCGACAATAGGGGGCAGTAGTGAGTGATACGCCTGAAGCAAATGATTCCATTGATAAGAAAAACCTCGACTTTATCCTTGATATTCCGCTGCAGGTAACCGTTGAACTAGGGCGGACCAAGCTGCTGGTCAAGGATATACTGCAGCTCAACCAGGGAGCGGTTGTCGAACTGACCAAGCTGGCTGGTGAGCCGCTGGATATTTTTGTCAATTCCAAGCTGGTAGCACGCGGTGAAGCGGTTGTTGTTAACGAAAAATTTGGCGTTCGCCTGGTAGATATAGTCACTCCTAACGAGCGGGTGGAGAAGATTCTGTGAACGGTGCGGTCTCCGCGCTTCTTTTTCTCTTCCTCCCTGCCATCGCGTCAGCTGCTGACAGCTCAGGTCAGGAGTTCAGTTTCCTGGCCAGTTTTCTGCAAATGATTGCCGCCCTGGCCCTTGTTGTCGGTCTCATCCTGGTTACCTGGCATTTTTCCGGCAAACTGATGAGGAGGCTGCCGGGCGGTCAGCAGATGTTTTCAAAGCATATCCGCCTGATTGAGACTCGTTACCTTGGTCCAAAGAAAGCTCTTTTGCTGGTTGAAGTGGGTGGAGAGTACCTGTTGCTGTCAAGCGGCGATACCGGCCTGACGTTTATCAAGCAGATCGACATGCTGGAAGAAATCGAAGTTATCGAAGAAAGGCCGGAGCAGAGCAGTTTTGCCACACTACTGACCCGGTTGAGACAGACATCATGACCACCCGGTTCCTGACAAAACGCGCCTCAATTCTTACGCTGACCGCATTGCTGCTGTTGGCCGGCGCCGTGGTTTATGCAGAACCGCTCCCTATTCCGTCGCTCAATATCGGGGTCGGCACAGCCACCAAGCCCAATGATGTTGCGGTCACGGTTCAGATCTTCCTTCTGCTGACGATCATGTCGCTCGCCCCTGGCTTGCTGATCATGACAACTTCATTCACCCGTATCTCGGTTGTTCTCTCGTTTCTGCGCACCGCCATGGGAACCCAGGCGGCTCCGTCCAATCAGGTCATTCTGTCATTATCGATGTTCTTGACATTTTTTATCATGACTCCGGTCTGGCAGCAGATCAACAAGGATGCCTACCAGCCCTGGAAGGCACAGCAGATCAGCCAGGAGCAGGCCATGGAGCGGGCGGTCAAACCGGTGCGCTCGTTCATGCTCTCCCAGACGCGGGAAAAAGATCTGGCGCTCTTTGTGAGTCTTTCCAAGCTGCAGAGGCCAAAGAATGCTGCTGATATCCCGACACTGACCATCATCCCTGCCTTCATGATTTCGGAACTGCGGACAGCTTTCCAGATCGGCTTCCTGATTTATATCCCGTTTATTGTTGTTGATATGGTTGTGGCGTCGGTTCTGATGTCGATGGGGACGATGATGCTGCCGCCGGTCATGATCTCGCTTCCGTTTAAAATCCTGCTCTTTGTGCTGGTGGATGGTTGGGGCCTGGTGATCGGCTCGCTAGTAAAAAGTTTTGGTTAGGTGAGACCTCATGACTCCCGAATTAGTTGTACAACTTGCCAGGCGCAGTTTTGAGGCATCACTGCTGCTTGCGGCACCACTCCTGCTCGCCAGCCTGATTGTCGGCCTGATTGTCAGTATATTTCAGGCCGTCACCTCCATTAACGAGGCTACACTGGCCTTTGCACCGAAAATTGTTGCTGTCATGGTTGCCATGATCATCTTTTTCCCCTGGATGATGAGCTACATGAGTGACTTTACCCGTGAAATCTATTCATTCATTGCTATCATGAGGCGTTAGCCTCTCATGTATCAGCTGCTTCCCTTTACATCCCCCCGCGAAGTCATTTTTTTCATGCTGGTGTTGAGTCGTGTGGCCGGAATTTTTGCCGCGCTGCCTGTTTTCGGAGGGCGCACGTTACCGCTTCGCATCAAGGTGATCACTATCCTTATGATCACGCTGGTCTGTTTCCCTGCGCTCTCGGTGCAGATGCCTCAGGTGCCGTCAGATGCCTTCACTCTTGCACTACTTGCCTTCAGTGAAATCATGATAGGCCTGACGCTGGCATTTATTACCCAGATCATCTTTGCTGCAGTTGAGTTTAGCGGCCAGATCATCGGCATGCAGATGGGGCTAACGATTTCATCAATTATTGATCCCTCCCGCGGCACGCAAACCCAGATAATGTCCGTCATCCAGACGCTGTTTGCGACCCTGATCTTCCTGTCGCTCAACATTCATCACATATTTATCCGCGCTATCATGGACAGTTTCAGGGTGATCCCGCTCGGGGGATGGCATCTGAGCGGTGAGCTGCTGAATTTTCTGGTCATGCGCACGGCAGATATTTTTATCATCGGGATACGCCTGGCAGGGCCGGTTATGGTTGCGCTGCTTCTGACCACGGTAGCCCTCGGCATCATGGCCCGCGCGTTTCCGCAGATGAATATTTTCATGATCAGCCTGCCGCTCAACATCGGGCTGGGGTTGATTGTTCTGGGGATGACCCTGACCATATTCTTCCATGTTCTGGAGGTATCGTTCGGGAATCTTAAAAGCCAGATCGAAGTACTCTTCAGGCTTATGGCAAAGGGGGGATGACCTACGGCAGAAGATTCTGATAAACACTCAAAAACAGAACAGCCAACCGGAAAACGGCTTGAAAAATCACGCGAAGACGGCCCGCCGCCGATGAGTCAGATGCTGACATCATCACTTACCCTTCTTACGGGTATTGTCAGCCTGTATATCTTCGGCAGTTTTATGATGGATGGCCTCAAGCAAAGTACGGTTAAAATCCTGTCAACCATGGGCAGCTTCCAGTTAACCGAAGCAAACCTCTATGTTCTGCTCCTCAAACTGTTTGGGACCATTGTGCTGCTTCTGGCCCCCCTGATCGTGACAATTATTGCAACCGCAATGCTCTCAAACCTGGTTCAGGACAACGGCAGATTTGAGTTCCGCCTGTCGCGTCTGAAAGTGGACTTCAAGAAATTGAATCCTATGAACGGTTTCACGCGGCTTTTTAACAAAGATGCACTGGTTGAGATGTTGAAATCGCTGCTCAAACTATCGGTCGTTGCCTGGATCGCCTACGGAGTGGTGCGTGACGAAATGCAGAATATCACCTTTCTGGCAGAGGCAGATATTCAAACTCTTTTCGATTTTATCGGGCACATTGCTTTCAAAATCGTTACTCATACCTGCGGTATTATGATCGTTCTTGGTCTGCTCGACATGCTCTATGTCAAATGGCGCTATATCGAAAATCTCAAAATGACCAAACAGGAAGTTAAGGACGAAAGTAAAGAATCCGAAGGTAACCCTGAGACAAAGGGCAAAATAAAGAAGATGCAATTTCAAATGGCTCGCCGCCGGATGACCAAAATTATCCCTCTGGCTGATGTGGTCATCACCAACCCGACCCACTTTGCCGTCGCACTCAAATATGACCGACAGAAGATGGTGGCACCGATTGTCCTTGCCAAAGGGATGGACATCATGGCAGAGGCTATCAAGAAAATCGCCCGTGAACACAGCATCACCCTGGTGGAAAACCGTTTCCTGGCGCGCGAACTGTATGATCAGGTCAAGGAGAATGAGCCGATACCGGAAACACTTTATGCTGCAGTCGCCGAGGTTCTGGCGTACGTGTACAAGTTGAAAGGAAGAATCTGACGGCATCTTCTCCCTTCTTTCAGGGCAGGGATGCCTGTAAAAAGAGACGTATTGTCCTGACAAATATATTGACATACCTGCCTCTCTTTTATATACCTACCGATAGGTATATACTCTGCCGTACATCGAGATTCCATGAAAATCCAAACACCACCATACGGCCATCCGGTTGAAGCCCGTGAGCGTCTGCTGGCAGCAGCACTGGAGCAGTTCGCCCTGCGCGGGTATGCTGCCACCTCGGTGCGTGAGCTCTGTGAAGCCGCAGGCGTCACCAAACCGGTGCTGTACTACTATTTCAAAAGTAAAGAGGGCTTGTTCCTGCAATTGATGGAAGAAACCTCTGCAATTCTGGAAACCATGATTGCCGATCTCGCCAATTATCCGGGGAGCGCTCGGGAACGAATAGTTCATTTCATCACGGAAGTCTTTAACGCCTGTGACCAGCAGCTCCCGCTCATAAAGCTAATCTATTCCATTCTCTTTGGAACTCCACAAGGCGCTCCATCATTTAATCTTGAACAGAATTATGACCGTATACTTGAAACAATAACCGGGCTTGTTGAAGAGGGAATCGTGCGGGGTGAAATAGCGCGGGGAAATGTGAATGACATTGTCTGGACAATCATGGCCTGTTTCAGTGTTACCCTGGAAGAGCAGTTGTGTCGCTGCAACCCGCGTATCGATGGTGCTTCAATGGTACGTATGCTGAATCTTGTCTTTAACGGCATTGCGCCACACTAAAATGCAATAAAGTTGATTATGATGTATATGCGAACAAGGAGCATGGAATGAAAAAACTGATGGTAATTGTTGTGGTGGCGACGATGCTGGCAAGTATCACGGCCTGCGGCAAAGACGATGCGAAAAAAGCCGTCGAGGTATCAAAACCGCCCGTGGCTGTGGAAACAAGCGCGGCGACGTTCTCAAATGTTTCGGACGGAATTGAAGTAACCGGCAGTCTGGAACCGAAATTTTCCGTGGATGTTAAAACCCAGATTCCGGGATTGGTGAAACAGGTCATGGTCTCGGAATGGGTTCACGTCAGGAAAGGGCAGCCGCTGGTGCGCATCGATGTTGCCGAAACCGAAGCTCAGGTCAAACGCGCGGAGGCTGGAATAACTTCGGCGAAAGCGAACCATGTGCAGTCGCAGGTGGCAGCGCATCGGGCCGAGCGGGAGCTTGCCCGAATCCTCAAATTGAAGGAGTCGGGGCTGGCAACACAGCAGGTACTTGATGATGCCCGGAGCGAAGTCGAGGCTGCCAAGGCAAGGGTCGGTGTGGCAGCAGCTCAGATTCATGTTGCAGAAGAGGAGGTTCGCCAGGGGACGGCCCGTCAGGCCAAGGGGCTGGTGGTTGCGCCTATTGATGGCGTTATTGCCTTGCGTGATGTCAATGTTGGCGATCTGGCCAGCGATGCGGCCGCTGCCAAGCCGATTTTCCGGATCGTGGACAACCGGCTGCTCAACCTGACCGTAACCGTGTCCTCAACCGACTCCGGACGGATACGGGTCGGACAGCCACTGGAATTCACGGTCGATTCCCAACCGGGACGCACGTTTATCGGCAAAGTCATGTATATCAATCCTGAACTTTCGTCGACAGACCGCTCATTGAAAGTTATTGCCGAAGTGCGCAATGTGACAGAAAACCTCAAAGGGGGACTGTTTGCCAAGGGGCGCATCGTTACCGGAACCCGTTCGCAGGTGCTTCAGGTGCCGCGGAGTGCAATTGCTGCTTTTGATACCGTTGCAAAGAAAGGGAGCCTGTTTATTGTAGAAAACGGTGCAGTGCGCAAGCGGGATATCCTGAGCGGCTCTGTGAATGGAGATATGGTAGAGGTCGCCTCGGGACTAAAGCCGGGTGAACAGTACGTTGTCCGCGGCGGATTCAACCTGAAAGATGGCGACAAGGTCGCCGTGGCAACCGTGCCAGCTGCAAAATAAGGGCAAGGAAAAACTATGATTCTCTCAAATACCTCCATAAAACGCCCGATTTTTGCCACGGTCATGATACTGGCTTTGGTAATACTCGGTATATTTTCCTATCGCCGTCTTTCGGTGGAGATGTTTCCCAATGTCGAGTTCCCGATAGTTTCGATAGTAACCACTTTTTCAGGTGCTTCTCCGGAAACGGTAGAACGGGAATTATCCAAACGCATTGAAGAGGCGGTCAATCAGATCGCCGGGGTGAAACATGTTTTTTCCACTTCGCGCGAGGGGGTCTCGACCGTTGTGGTCGAGTTCCGCCTTGAAGAGAAGGTTAACGACGCGGCCCAGGAGGTGCGGGCCAAGATTTCTTCCATCCGGGGTACCCTGCCTGAGGCTATCGATGAGCCGATAATCCAGAAACTGGACTTTAATGCGGCACCGATTGCCGCGCTGGCGGTCGAGTCCACGACCCTGTCGCCACGTGAACTGACGACATTGGTCGAGAAGAAGGTCAAGAAGCGTTTCGAGAGCGTTGCCGGCGTAGGCAAAGTTGATATGGTTGGCGGCCAGAAGCGCGAGGTCAACGTTGATCTCGACCCGGCCAAACTTGATGCGCTAAAGCTGGGCGTCAACGATATTGTCGACGGTATCCGTTCCGAAAACACCAACACCCCGTTGGGACGTATCACCAAAGGAACGGCTGAATACCCTCTGCGTATAGAAGGGAAGCCGGACCGGGCCGACCAGTATCGCCGGATGACCGTGGCCCAGCGCAACGGGCGTCCGATCACGCTGGGCGAGGTAGCGCGGATAAGCGACGGCATCGAAGAGAAGCGGAAGCTGGCGCTGGTAAACGGCAAACCGGCCATCGGCCTGGATATCTACAAACAATCGGGCGGCAATCAGGTAGAACTGGTCGATACGGTCAAGAAAGTCATGGGCAAGGTGCAGAAGGAACTCCCCCCCGGCGTGACGCTCTCCTTGGTGCGTGACGGTTCGATCATGACCCGCGAGTCGCTGGCCGATGTCAAGGAAACCCTGCTTATCGGCGGTGTTCTGACGATTCTGATTGTCTTCTGCTTCATCAACTCGTGGCGATCTACGGTCATTACCGGCGTGACGTTGCCGATATCGGTCATCTCTTCATTCATCGTCATGAATGCGCTCGGCATGACACTCAACGTCATGACCCTGATGGCATTGTCTTTGGCCATCGGCATGCTCATCGACGATGCCATCGTGGTGCGGGAGAATATCGTGCGCCATCTGGAAATGGGGAAAGACCATATGGAGGCGGCCCGGTTCGGTACCTCGGAGATCGGTCTGGCGGTTTTCGCCACCTCCATGTCGATCATTGCCGTGTTTATACCGGTTGCGTTCATGAAAGGGATTGTCGGTCGCTTTTTCTACCAGTTCGGCATCAGTGTCGCCTTTGCCGTTCTGGTGTCACTGTTTGTTTCGTTCACCCTCGATCCGATGCTCTCTTCCCGCTGGAACGATCCCTCGATCCATCTGCAGGGGCATCGCAAGGGAATAGCCCGCTATCTGGAAATATTCAATTCATGGTTTGATACAACCGCTGACAAATACCGGGGCGCCATCGCCTGGGCTCTGGATCACCGCAAAAGTGTCATGGGGTTGGCCTTTGCCGCCTTTGTTGCCGGGATCATGATTTTCAGCACGCTTGAATCCTCGTTCATGGCTCCGGAGGACAAGGGAGAGTTCCAGGTTTCATTCAAGACGGCACCGGACGCTTCCATTTCTGAAACCGAAGACCGTATGAATGCAGTCCTGGCAGCGGTAAAAGTAGCACCGGAGGTTGATCACACCTACGCCACCATCGGCGCCGGAGACAGTGGCACGGTGCGTGACGGCCTCCTGTACGTAAAGCTCAAGGAGCGGAGCGAGCGAGCCAAGAACCAGTTCCTCCTGCAGCGGGAAGTTCGTGAACGTTTGCAGAAAGTGGCGGGCATTACCTTTTCGATCGAGGAGGTCGGGCAGATCGGGGGGGCTCAAAAACCGCTCAACGTAAACCTCAAGGGTGACGATCTGACGGTCCTTAAACAGCTCGGGACGCGCCTGAAAGAGGAACTTTACAAGGTGCCCGGCATCGTTGATATTTCCATGACTCTGGAGAACGACATCCCCGAATACCGCATGCGGGTCGATCGGGACAAGGCGCTGTCGGTTGGCGTCACCACCAGCGACATAGTCGGTGCAGTTGGCCGGCTGGTCGGAGGTGAGGCCATTTCTACCTTTGAAGACGAGGATGGCGATGCGGTCAATCTGAGGGTGCGGCTTCCGGCACATTTGCGACAGAGTGCATCTCAGGTTCTCGATTTGAAGGTGTCTGTTCCGGATGGCGGCGGCGGAGTCAAGCTGATACCGATTTCCAGCCTGACCAGCACGGTGGTGGCAGCTTCTCCGACCGAAATAAACCGGCGCGATCTGGCCCGGCAAGTAACCATCAGCGCCAATCTTGACCGGTTGCCGGTCGGCACTGCAGCCAAGTACGTCGAGGAAGCTTCCAAGCGGATCAATATGCCCCCCGGCTACTATGTCAACCTGTCGGGTGAGGCGGAAGACATGGCAGAATCGTTCGGCTACATGGGGGAATCGCTGTTGCTGGCGGTGTTGTTTGTCTATCTGATTCTAGCCGCACAGTTTGAATCGCTCTTCGAACCGCTCGCCATCATGCTCTCCCTGCCGCTATCCATTGTCGGCATGGCCGGTATGCTCAAGCTGACCGGCGACACGGTAAACATCATGTCCCTGATCGGTCTGATCATGCTGATGGGGCTGGTCACCAAAAATGCGATTCTGCTGGTCGATTATGCCAAAGTTCTCCAGCGCCGGGACGGCATGGCGCGCCGCGAGGCGGTCATACTGGCCGGCCGTACCCGTCTGAGGCCGATCATCATGACGACTCTGGCGATGATTTTCGGTATGATGCCGCTGTTTCTCGCCATCGGCGCGGGGGCAGAAGGGCGCGCCCCCATGGCCCGCGCAGTAGTCGGCGGTCTTCTGACATCGACCATGCTGACATTGCTGGTGGTGCCGGTCATGTACACATTGATGGACGACCTGGGGAGTTGGCTGAAGCGGAGATGGAAAGGAAAAACGGCTGTGCATGCTGTCGCGTCGGCTTCTGATGCTGCTCCATCGGTTCATACTGATTGAAATCGTGTCTTTTTGATTCATTCGGAGGAAACAGCTTTGCCTCTTCATGGCGTTTTGACGGCTATGTCAAAACCATCAGTGCCAATCATAGCCATGAGGTTGTTGAGGCGCTGAGGCAGGTAGAAGAGGCGTCAGGGGAAGGTCTCTATGCTGTCGGTTTCGTTGCCTATGAAGCGGCCTCCGCGCTTAATCCGGATCTTCCCTCCTTTCCGCCGATGGAGGGTCTGCCACTCGTCTGGTTTGCTCTCTTCAGTGAACGGCACGACGTAACGGCTGGCGAGGGACTTTCAGCATCATCCAGAGATATTACGCTTGAACCTCTGAAAGGTCTTGGAGAGTATATCGGTGATGTTGAGCGGATCCGCAGCTACATAGCCGCTGGTGACTGTTATCAGGTCAACCATACCTTTCCGCTGAGAGGAGCATTCAAAGGGAAGCTGCATGAGTTGTATCCTCGGATCGGCACTGCACAACGGGCGCCGTTCTGTGCGTATCTGGACACGGGTCGGTTTGAGATTCTCTCGGCTTCGCCGGAGCTGTTTTTTGCGCTGAAGGATGGGAAAATCATCACCCGGCCAATGAAAGGGACCGCACGGCGCGGGCGGTGGGCCGAAGAGGATCGTGCCGCAATCGAGCAGTTGCGGGTGAGCCCCAAGGAGCGCGCTGAAAATCTGATGATCGTGGACCTGCTGCGCAACGATCTCGGTATCGTGGCGGAAACCGGTTCCGTGACTGTCGACGCCCTGTTCGAGGTGGAAACGTATCCTACGGTCCACCAGATGACCTCCACCGTGTCGGCGCGTCTGCGCACCGGAACAGGTCTGACGGATGTTTTCCGGGCCCTGTTCCCGTGCGGTTCGGTGACTGGTGCCCCCAAGCGGCGCAGCATGGAAATAATCGCCGAACTTGAAAAATCACCGCGTGGCGTGTACTGCGGCGCGATCGGCTGTGTCGCTCCCGGTGGGGAGGCGCTTTTTTCCGTGGCGATCCGAACGCTGCTGCATGATACGCAGACGGATAGCGTCACGATGGGGGTTGGCAGTGCCGTTACCTGGGATTCGGAAGCGGCTGCTGAATACGCCGAATGCCTGGGTAAAGCGGTATTTATCAATCAGCAGCTTCCCGCGTTTCGATTGATCGAATCGCTTCGCCTGGAAAATGGGGCATATACTCTGCTGGATAGACATCTCGACCGGCTGGTCGCTTCGGCAGAGTATTTCGGTTTTTGCTGTGATTTGGCACAACTGCGTAAGGCACTGTCAGCTCATGCCACACAAACGCCCGGTGTGCACAAGGTTCGCCTGCTTCTGGCGTCAGATGGCATTTTTGACATATCTTCGGAAGCGCTTGTTGAGAACCAGACGGCACTGCGTGTTGCTGTCAGCCCGGTTAGAATGGCTTCCGGTGATCGCATGCGCTATCACAAAACCACCTGTCGTGAGTTGCTTGATGAAGCCCGCTCAAGCACCCTTGACTTTGATGAAGTTGTATTCCTCAACGAGCGTGGTCAGGTAACGGAGGGGAGCTATCATTCCCTGGTGGTGAAGCTGGATGGAAAGCTTGTCACGCCTCCTCTGTCCTGCGGTCTGCTCCCCGGTGTGCTGCGGGTGGAATTGCTTGAACATGGTACACTATCCGAACAGGTTCTCTATCCCGAAGACCTCGAACGAGCTGAAGAAGTGTGGCTGATTAACTCGGTGCGCGGCTGGCGCCCCGCTATTCTCGTGAAAAGGAGTGAATAGCATGAAGAACATTATCAAGATGGTGGTCGCACTGTTGCTCTCATGTGGATTGGCCGGATGTTTTCAGATCGATCAGGTTGTGACACTGTCGCCTGATGGAAGCGGCACTGTCGAGGAAACGATCAAGATCAGCCGCAAGATTGCCGAATCCATGGCTGCCCTCACGAGCGGCATGAGCGAGCAGCTGGGAGCTGACGGGAATGACAAGGCTCCGCCAAAGGAGCAAAGCTTCTTCAAGGATGACGAGATTAAAAAACGGGCGGAACGTTTCGGTTCGGGTGTCCGTTTTGTCAAAATGGAACGTATTGCCGACAAACAGTTCGAAGGCTATAAAGCGGTCTATTCTTTCAGTGATATTAATGCGTTGCGACTTGATCAAGAAAACCCGGGCATGCAGAAGCAGATTGAGCAGGGAAGTGAATCAACGCCCAAGGGGACCAGGTTTGTATTCGCACCTGGTAAAACAGCTACGCTGATTGTGAAACAACAGAAAAAGGATGTACGTGTCGGGGAGAGTGCTCCCGAAATGCCCACACCGGCAAAGGAATCAAGCGAAGAGGAGCTGGCGATGGTGCGCCAGATGTTCGACGGCCTGCGCATTTCGACGACGCTTGTCATAAAAGGGAAAGTTGTCGATTCCAACGCAACCCATCGAACCGGGTCAACCATAACCCTTGCCGAGATCGACTTTGGGAAACTTCTTGATAAACCGGAGCTGCTGGCCAAAATGGCTGCAGTCCAGCCTGGTGACCAGGCTGCGGCAATGGAAATGATCAAGAAGATTCCGGGAATGAAGATAGACATGAATGACGAGCTGCGAGTCAGCTTCCGCTAGTCATCATCCGGAGGATGTAGTGCGCAAATTAATTCTGGTTGTGATGTTGCTGTTTTTACCCGCCATGGCAGGTGCTAAAACCCTGACTCTGGAGCAGGCTATCTCGATCGCGATGGAGCAAAATCGCGATATTGAGAAAGCGCGTGAGTATGCTCACTATGTTCAGGGCAAGTATGTAGAGGAGCGGGCCGCAGCGCTGCCGCAATTGTCTCTTACCGGCTCGGCAGCGATTTCAAAGGATGGGAGTGGCATTATATACGGCACTCCCGCCCAGCGCCTCTTTGGCCGGGCTGTCGATCTGACACTCTCTCAGCCGCTCTATACCTGGGGTAAATTGAATGCCGCCATCCGTGCGGCAGAGGTTGGGCTGAAAACCGCCGATGAGCAGTTGCGGCTGTATCGTCAAGCTGTCTATCGGGACGTAGTGGCTGCCTATCTCGACATACAGCTGGCTCAGGAATTATCACGGCTGGCGCAGGAAAACCGGTTGCAAAAACAGCGTCATCTTGATGAAGCCAGGCGCAAGTTCTCTGCCGGAGTTGCGACGGATTATGATGTGCTGGCGGCTGAAGTCGCGGCCGAAAATGCGCTGCCGGAAGTAATCCGTTCCGATAACGGTGTCCGGATGGCTCGCGAACGGCTTCGTTTCCTCCTCGCCATGGGGGATGATGAAGTTGAGGTCGTCGGATCACTGGAAACCTCGGCAGATGATCGCCCGCTCCCTGCCAGTTATGGTGAAGCGGTGAAGATTGCCGGAAAACGACGCCCTGAGCTTACCGACTTGCGTCTGCGTATCGGAATCTATGGTGAACTGGTTACAATTGCGGATGCGGACAACAAGCCGCGTCTTGATCTGAAAGGTGGTGCCGGCTGGCACTGGGCAAGCCTGGATGACCCCGGACCGTCACGGGATGCCGATGGCGCGGCATGGAATGTCGGTCTCTACGTGTCGTTTCCCTTTTTTGATGGTATGCGGACGAGCGGCAAGGTAGCGCAGGCAAGAAGCGATCTGCAATCAAAGCATATTGAAGAGACCAGGCTGCTGGATTCAATCGCTCTCGAAGTACGCCAGGCAGAATTTTCCTACCGCGAGGCTGCAGAAATACTCAAGGCAATCTCGGGAACAGTCAAGCAGGCCGAGCGTCTGGTCCAGATGGCTGAAAAGGGGTATGAATTCGGGGTCAAGATCAGGCTTGAAGTTGACGATGCCCAGCTGAATCTGCTCCAGGCCAGGAGTAACCTGGCCAAGGCCCAACGCGACCACGGCGTCGCGCAGGTGAATTATCTCTGGTCAATGGGGGTGGTGGGGGAGTAGCTCCGGACACGTTACGCCGTATCGACAATCCTTTTGACTCATGCTGCGCTGCGTGGTACTTTGCACCATTATTATCCAGCAGGAGAAACCAATGAGCATTGTTGTCGTCGGCACCGTGGCGTTTGACACCGTTGAAACCCCTTTCGGACGGGAAGAAAACGTTCTGGGGGGCTCTGCCACCTATTTTTCCACTTCGGCAAGTTTTTTTTCTGATGTATCGCTGGTTGCGGTTGTCGGGGAGGATTTTCCGGAAGAACATGTCAGCTTTCTGCAGAGCCGCTCTATAGATACCACCGGTTTGCAGCGGATACCCGGCAAGACGTTCCATTGGAGCGGTCGTTATGGGTATGATCTGAACGAAGCCCAGACGCTTGATACCCAGCTTAACGTACTGATGGATTTTCAACCGGATCTTCCGGAATCCTACCGCGATGCAGAATATCTCTTTCTGGCCAATATCGACCCCGACCTGCAGATGAAGGTGCTGGAGCAGGTACGGAAGCCGAAACTGGTGGCATGTGACACCATGAACTTCTGGATATCTTCAAAGTCGGAAGCACTGAAGAAGGTTCTTCAGAACGTTGACATTGTCATTATCAACGAAGGTGAGGCGCGGCAGTTTACCGGTGAAGCAAATCTGGTCAAGGCCGCCCGGCAGATTATTTCCCTCGGCTGCAAGCGGTTGGTCGTGAAACGGGGAGAATACGGCGTCCTGATGTTTACCGCCGAGACGGTTTTTGCCGCGCCTGCCTATCCGTTGGAAGAGGTCTTCGATCCAACCGGTGCGGGAGACACCTTTGCCGGAGGTTTTATGGGATATCTGGCTAATACGGGAGATCTCTCGGAGGAAGGCCTTCGTCAGGCGATCGTCTTCGGCAGTGTCATGGCTTCTTTCAATGTTGAGGATTTCAGCCTTAACCGCATGAAGCGGCTTGAGTATAAAGAGATACAGGCCCGTTATGGAAGCTTCAAGGCACTGACAAACTTCAGGGATATTTCTTTCTGATGAGGGGTTGCCTTGTTGGGCAAGGACGACTGCTCAGGGAAGTGCATATAATGATGAAAAGCGTTTTCTATACCACAGCTACAGCACTTCTGCTCCTGACTGTTTCAGGATGTGTCTCCGTCCAGGGCCTGAACGATGCCAAGCCAAACCTGGCTTCCTACCATTACCAAATGGGACTTTCCTATCTTGGAGAGCGAAATTACACGTCGGCTCTGATTGATCTTACCGAGGCCGAGA
>JBAYTT010000037.1:0-25427 GCA_041675485.1 Pelobacteraceae bacterium
CGCTGTACAGGTCCGATACGTCTCGTCCAAATTTCATCGGGGCCTCTTCCACCAGTTCAGGGCTGGTATCCAGCTCTTCCGGGCTGAGTGCGGCAGTATTGGCGAGCAGGCCGATCACTCGCTCCCTTACCTGCGGGGATGAGTTTTTCCCGTGCAGCAGGGCAGCACGAAAGACTGAAGCATGGGTACAGTTGACCAGGTATGCCAGGGGACGTGGTGCTATCTCTGAATCAATGGTGGCAATCGCTACGTTGAGTGGTGTCCCATCCAGCAGGGTTCCTTCAGGTCTGACCACAAAACTGATCACGTAACTCAGTCCGGTCGCGGCTTGAGCCCTGGCCAAACCGACAGCCTCACTGAGAGCCGGAAGAGTGGCTGCCAGCAGGAAGTCAACACCTGCCGAAGCCAGCGCCTCTGCCTGCCAGGCATGATATTCGACCGCCGCACCGGCAGTCATGGCCTCAGCCGGTTTGTAAGCATCACCGCGGCAACTCATCAGCCCGCAAATAGCCACTTGGCTGGCGTAGGTGCCAAAACTGCCACGCAACTCATACAAGAAGCGGAAATTGTCACCATTCAGGTCTCGGCCGGACAACCCTGCTGCGGCAATGCGATCCCGTCCGGCCCGCCACGTAGGGGTGGATAAAAGCATCGGCAGATTGAAGCGGTGACCTATTTGAAGGTATTGGCGGCAGATGGCCTCCAACGCGGACCTGCCTTCTTCGGTATAGATAAGTGCCGAATTAACCACATGTTCATCAAGCTGGATGATGTCTGAACGGCGCAAACGTTCAATGACCGCACCTTCGCCCAGAATAACCGGAGATGCGGCCAATAATTCCTGAAACGACACACTCAATCGGGGCGTCATAGCGCCTCCTCCCAACCTGGCGATGGGAAAACTTGCATTCCCCGCGCCCGGTTTTATTCAGGGCTATTCCATGCCGGACTTTCTGACAACCACGTATGAAAAAATATGAAGTTGCCTCTCTACAGAACTTCGTCCGGGGTGGCGAATTTCTTGAATTCAGCTTTGCCTGCCATGGTTGTTTCCCCTTCAATAACTCTACTTCTTAGGTGTAATTTTACGCCGGTTGCTGCTGTTTGTATCCATCTTTCTCAGCACGTTTGAGCACGACAAGCCACTTAACACGCGACCTGATATGGAGTTTACGATAAATCACAGAGAGTGCCAGGTTCGGGGATTTAACATGGATATTGTTGACATATGCGTAAAAAGTCCTTATAGGTAGTCGTATGACTACCTATTGCCCGCAAACCAGAAATGAGCTCACTCAACGCCAGAAACAGGTGTTGCAGTTCATTACCTCGTTCTCGGGTGATAATGGCTATGCACCCAGCCAGCGGGAAATAGCAGGACACCTGAATGTTTCCGGAACACTCCCGGTCATGAAACATCTCAGTGCGTTGGAGCGTAAGGGGTACATCAAGCGGGATCATGTAAATCGGGGGATTACGCTGAAGACATCGGTCACTCCGTCGGTTTCCCTCCCGATTGTCGGCACGGTCCGCGCCGGCCACCTCTCCCCGGCTATCGAGGATATTCAGGGATACTTCTCTGTCGACCCGATGGCGGTTAAGGGAACTGACTGTTTCTTCCTGCGGGTTAGTGGGGAATCAATGATCAATGCAGGCATCTTCGATGGCGATCTGGCTCTGGTGCGGCCACAACCGACTGCCGACAACAAGGACACCGTGGTTGCCATGATCGATGGTGAGGTGACCCTCAAATGGTTCTACCGCGAGCAGGATCACATTCGCCTGCAGCCGGCAAACCCGAACATGGGGCCAATCATCATTCGTCCGGGAGATGGCGAACTAAGCATAGTCGGCAAGGTAATAGGCGTTTACCGCCGGATGTAAAAAGCCATGATCGTTTTATATTCATGCCTTTCAAGGCAATCAGCAGATCGATGCACTAATAAAGGATAGATAAACAGGGGAGTGGAAAATGGAACCGATTACCTTATGCGGAGCAGTAATCCTTGCGGTTGGCCTGTGGGAGGAGTTCGAACCAATAATAATGAAGATTACAAAAACAATTTCCAGAATGGCGACCATAACGCCTTCACCGGCAGTGCAGAGACCCCTCTATGTGAAATACATGGCGGGCATGAGCAATTGACACCTCTTGGAGGTTGCCTCCGGGCACCCCGGTCCGCTTTGGGCGTGTGCCATCGTGCTTACGCCAACCAGGGAAAGGCAGGTCAAGAGCGTCAGGCAGACATGAACACGTAATCTTCTTCTCATACACTCCTCCCGTTGTTGTGAGAAAAATCAAAATTATCCCTATCTATTTGAGCTCCTTGTCGATGGCAGTGACAAAGCCGGGAAGGGAGCGATCCTTGAGGTGCCGGCCGTTGATATAGATCCACGGTGTTGCGGAGACGCCAAGTTTTTTTGCGTCGGCGTAGTCACGGTCAACCAATGCTTTCAGCGCAGGATCCTGCATTTTTTTTCTGAAACGATCCATGTTCAGTTTCAACATGCCGGCAATTTCGATGACTTTCGCGTCGTTCAGCACACTCTGGTTTTCAAACAGTTTGTCGTGGAATTCCCAGAATTTCCCCTGCTCATCCGCAGCCAGAGCCGCAGTTGCCGCCTTCATGGTGAAGTCGTGGGCAGGGATGAATTTGTGAGTCAGCCTAACTTCTTTGGGATACTTCTCCAGCACCTGCTGGAGTAACGGCTCAAGCCGTTTGCACCCCCCTCAGAGGTAGTCGGAAAATACCACGACAGTGACCGGAGCGTTCCGGGGTCCCGTGAAGGGATGGCCCGCGGTGTCGATGGCCGCTCGTGGCTCCGGTTGTTCCACAGCCATCCCCCATGCGGCACACAAAAGTATAATCAGGGTTGCCAACAGTGTCTGGATCAAGGTTTTTTTCATGGTTACGCCTCCTTCGTGACTTCCTTGCCGTCCGTTTGGAAAGTTAGACCACCAATCGAATTCGCTGATGGCCGATCCGGAATTTCCGGATCTAACAAAGGTATCAGAAAGCGGAGCAAGTGCAACCGGCCTGTTATGTCACCTGGGCTTTCGAGGTCCTGGCGCAAAATAACGCCCCAGCTTTGCATCCAGTTCGTCGATCCAACCGGCTTTGGAGTCCGGAAAGGCATCCGCGTACGGCACGTAGGGTTTGATATCCAGAACAGGCGTGCCATCCAGGAGGTCAACACCTCGAAGGTGTAGCGTCCTGCCTTCAATCTTTACCAATTCTACAGCCGACAGGCCAATAGAATTGGGACGATGAGGGGATCGGGTAGCCAAAACGCCCCGCTTTGGTCCGCCCCGGGGCGGCTTGACACTGCTTTTCCAGCCTTCACTCAGATGAAAGGCGAAGATAAGCCAAAGCCTCTCGAAGCCGCTCAGATCTTGAATGACTTTCTCATCCAGCCAGTCAGCGAGTTCCAAAGTGGCTATCGCGAACTCCCCGGTTTCCGTGCCTTCCACCACCGTGCTTTGATGGGGCGCATCAATTCGGCGGGAATAGGGGGATCTCAGGATGCCAATGGGGCGATAGGTAAAATGGGAGTCCTGGGTCATGTCAGGAGTTTTTGTATTCTTGGATCAATCATAATTCCGGGCCTCGATTGATAAGTATTGGTTCAACGGCTAGCGGGCTGCGTGGGAACAAAGCGAACACGGCACAAGCCGAGTGCCATGTGGTTTGCATGGCCACCGTCAGGCTCATCATATTAACACAAGTCGTAAAAACAAAGTGATCATACAACCAACGTTTGCCAACAATTGTAAAAGGGCCTGCATGGTGGTGCAGGCCCTTTAGACTTTTTCACGCGAAAGCAGCGGTACGTGCGGGCACTTCCCCGCTGAACATCACATGACCGGCATAGTGCCGACATAGTACGGCCGCATCATCTCGTTGTCCTCGTGGGAGAGGATGTGGCAGTGCCAGACGAAGAGACCGGCGATGTCGTACTTGGCCTTGACTCTGGCGACCGTCCCCGGATAGACGATCAACGTATCCTTGGTGCCTGTCTCCCAGGCTTCAGGAGGCCGGGGAGTGCCGGCCAGCACCGCGGGGGGAGTCGATATCCCTTCCGCATCCGTCGCCAGATCCTGGCGATTGATCACCTCGAACTGCACCAGATGAATATGGATCGGGTGTGCATCGGCCGTGAAGTTGTAGATCTCCCAGATCTCGGTGTCTCCCAGTTTCGGGTTCTCGCTGATCGTCTCCATCCAGGACTTCGGCACGGGATTACCATTGGTATCGAGAATTCCCAGACGCGCCGACGTGGGACCGAAAGCGTTACTCATATCCGGGGCGCACGGAGCTTGGACGATGTTTCCGCCGTTTACCTCCGCACAGAGCGACATCGACATGTCTTCGTTGAGCGACAGCCTGCGGACGCTATCCGCGGCGCCCAGGCGCGGAAGCTCAGGCAGGTGCAGCCTAGCGGCCGGTTTGGAGGAATCGGGGATTGTCTTTTTGCCCACGATAAACTTCATCACCCTTCCGGTCGTCGTCGGATCGGCGGACTCGAAATCGACACCCGGTACTCCGCCGCCGAAGGGCTCATCCGGGCCGAGGTTGAGCATCGTTATTTCGGTACCGACCGGAACATTAGAGAAATCCACAATCACGTCGGCCCGCTCGGACGGCGCAATCAGCAGGGTGTCGAGCTGCACCGGTGACGGGAGAAATCCGCCGTCTGCGCCGATCTGCCAGAACGGCAGGTTGTTGTCGTTTTTCAGGATCAGGAAGCGTGAGTCGCTGGCATTAAGGAAACGCAGGCGGTAGCGGCTCTGCTCCACGTTAAGGAAGGGCCATGTTTTGCCATTCACCACCATGGTGTTGCCGAAGAACTCCGGATTCCAGATGGGGGATACATCCGATCCTGATGTCGGAATGAACGGAATCACCAGCTGTCCTGCCCCCGGGAACTGCTCAGGATGAGTGGGGAATTGAAGCCCTTCGAAGAAAGCACGGTTGTCGGGATAGAAGAGCTTGGTATTCCCGTTATTATCCACGTCAAACGCCTTGTCCTGAATCACAATCGGTATCTCGCGAATGTGATTCCTGACCTTGGGGTTGCTGTTTGGGTCAAGGCCGGGAAGCGGTGCCGGACCGGGAAGTCTGAGCCGGAGCTCCTTGACATCCCGGATCATGAAAAAGCCCGTTGTTCCCGCGTATATATTGGCCCGTGTCATGCCCAGGGAGTGGTCGTGGTACCAGAGTGTGGCGGAACGCTGGTCGTTACTGTACTGGAACAGCGCGGCGCCGTCTTCAAGAGGCGTTCCCGGAATCTGGCCAAACTTGGATCCCCGTGTCGCAAAACCGGAGGGGATATCATTTGCGGCCGCAAGGTACCAAGCCTCCGGATAGCCGTCACTGTCGGGTTGGACGTGGGCTCCATGCACGTGGGTGATGATGGGGACCGGCCCCGTGTAGGGGTCCTGGCTCCGGCCGCGGCAGTCGGTCATCGACATGGGCAACGTCATCGTACCCATGTTCCCATCAATGCAGTCCTGGGCCGGATTGGCCCAGTGCAGGGTCTGGTCGATGGGCAAAATGTGCGGCAGAAACTTCCCTGTGAGAGGGTCCTTCAGGTTGTTGACCCATTTAACCCTTGTCGGGATGTTCCTGAGGTTTTCTATGGTCCAAGCGGGATAGTTGCGTGTCTCGGGACGTCCAACCGCCCCGTAGCTCCATACGGTCGTCGGTTTAAGCGAATTGCCGTTAATATCGTGCTTCGGCAGAATCTGCTGGTCAAACTGAACGACCTCGATCTCGTAGTAAGGGACGAACTTCCTGATCGTATTATCGAATTTTAGGTCCTTGGCGGGCATAGCTGGTAGGATCACGAGCGGTTCCGTGAACTGCGGGATTGTCGTGGGGTCGAGCGTCCCACCCGGCACAAATGCGAAGCTATTGACGGCGCCCAAAGCAGAGAGCAGGACGCCCAGGAAAATATTTATTGTTTTCATGTTGGTACCTCCTGACATTGTGCGATGTTGAGCGATAAAAGTTTAAATCAGATACTATTGTCCTGCTTCTTGCTCATGATAGCTGCGGTTCATTTTCTTCGAGTCTATTTCTGGAAAAAAAACAAAGACTAAATGATATTGAAAATCATTTGCTTTATTAGATGCTACTGCGGAGAAAAATTGATGTCAAGAGTTGATGTCTACTGGGAGGGTACGCAGGGTGTTAATCCGCATGACGGTTTAATCTGCCATACGGAAGACCTGGAAGATGATGTGGATGATATTATTCGGTATTTCGGGAAAGAATCTCTTCTAATAGGACAGACAAAAAAATATCCCCACTACTGACTTTATGGGGACAGTGTGGGGACAGTTACTACATTGACTCATTCAACTTACTGAATCAATTATGTTTTATTGGAGCGGGAAACGAGATTCGAACTCGCGACCTCAACCTTGGGAAGGTTGCACTCTACCACTGAGTTATTCCCGCATTTAGCTGATAAAAAACAAGCCTGATTACCTGTTTCAAGATAATCAGACTCGTTTTAATTGGCTCCCCTTCGCGGACTCGAACCACGGACAAGGTGATTAACAGTCACCTGCTCTACCAACTGAGCTAAAGGGGAATATAACCACAAAACAGCGCTCAGTGCCGAATTATGGAGTAAGTCTAAACCGTAACAAACCCGCTAAGATCGATCGCATCAGCAATCTTTTGCAACCATCAAAAGCGTCCCGTTATTTATCATGCGTCGCGTAAAATTGTCAACCAAAATTTATAATATTTGCCGCAGATTTTTCAAATAAGCATAACAAATTATTGTAGCCGCCCTAACGGACCTGCAGGTCGGCGTCTTTCTGCTCCAGATCCTTATCCATTTCCACGCGATAGCGCTGAAGCAACGAGGCAAGATGTGGTTCTGAAAGCGCCAGAATCTGTACAGCAAACAGGCCGGCGTTTTTTGCCCCTGCCTTGCCGATAGCCATTGTTGCCACCGGGATACCTCCCGGCATCTGTACCGTCGCATACAATGCATCCACACCATTCAGTGCCCCGCCCGGCATCGGCACGCCAATGACGGGGAGGATTGTTTTCGAGGCAACGACGCCAGCCAGATGAGCAGCCATGCCGGCACCGGCAATGATGATTTTAATACCTCGATCTGCCGCTTCCGATGCAAGAGCCATCGTGCGGGCCGGTGAACGGTGCGCCGACGAAATCCGCATTTCATACGGAATATCAAAAATACGGAGAATATCGGCCGCTTCCTGCATAACCGAAAGATCGGTATCGCTTCCCATCATCAGCAGTACAATCGGGGCAGCTTTCATTGTTTCTCCTTGTGGCTTTCTCCGAATTTTCATTAACGCTCAAGCGCTTTTTTGCCGATGTCGCTGCGATACTGGACACCCGGCCAGGTAATACGCGAGACCCCTTGATAGGCAGCATCTATGGCGCCTTTGACCGTTGTCCCGAGAGCCGTAACACCAAGGACCCTGCCCCCGTTTGTGACGCATGCAGCACCCTTTTGTGCCGTTCCGGCATGAAAAACGTACAGATCTTCAAGCTGCGCCGCCTGCTCCAGGCCGGATATTTCATCACCCTTCCGGTAATCACCCGGATACCCTTCCGAAGCCATAACCACGCAGACTGCCGCTTTGTCATGCCACTCGATTTTTGAATCGGCAAGATCGCCGTTGGCAACGGCAAGCAGCACCGGGACGATGTCCGACTTCATCCGCATCAGGAGCGGCTGGCACTCCGGATCACCAAAACGGGCATTAAACTCCAGGGTTTTCACTTCGCCGTCCTTCACCATCAATCCGGCATACAATACCCCGCGATAGGGGCGCCCTTCGGCAGCCATGCCGTCAACAGTCGGACGGATCACCAGTTGCATCGCTTTTTCATGAATGGCCGCAGTAACCACCGGAGCGGGCGAATAGGCGCCCATTCCTCCCGTATTGGGTCCCAGGTCGCCGTCAAATATGGCCTTGTGATCCTGAGCGCTGGCCAGCGGGATGACATTTTTGCCGTCGGTGATCACCAGAAACGACGCTTCTTCTCCAGTCAGGAATTCCTCGATCACAACCCGCGAGCCTGCGCTGCCGAAGGCGTTGCCGCTGAGCATGTCACGCACGGCATCAACCGCCTCTTCGCATGTCCGGGCAATAATGACCCCTTTGCCGGCAGCCAGACCGTCAGCCTTGACGACAATCGGCGCCCCGGTACGGCTGATGAACGCTTCCGCCTCAACCAGATCGGTAAAAACGCCGTACGCTGCGGTCGGTACCTGGTATTTCTGCATCAGGTCTTTCGAAAACGCTTTGCTTCCCTCGATGAAAGCAGCTTTCTGTGACGGGCCGAACACCTTGAGCCCGTGCGACTCGAACAGATCGACTATGCCAAGCGACAGCGGCTGCTCCGGACCGACCACCGTCAGGTCGATCTTGTTTTCATAGGCAAACGCCAGCAGCTTGTCCAGCTGATCCACGGCAATCGGAAGATTCTCGGCCAGGGCCGCCGTCCCCGGATTACCCGGCGCACAATAGAGCTTTGTTACCAGGGGAGACTGGGCAATTTTCCAGACCAGCGCATGTTCGCGGCCACCGCCGCCGATTACGAGTATTTTCATAATGTAGCACCTCAATAATTTCTTTTAACCGGATTCAAAATATTTTTTCACGCAACGCCGCAAAGACGCAACGCGTTTAAAACGCAATCATGATTATAAGCCTTTCGTTGCGTCGTCGCGTCGTTGCGTGAGTCCTGTTTCGGAGTGCATTAATGCCTAAAATGCCGCATGGTAGTGAAGAGCATGGCGATACCATGTTCATTTGCGGCCTTGATGACCTCCTCGTCGCGTACGCTGCCGCCGGTCTGGATGATGGCGGTTACGCCCGCTTCCGCGGCCGCATCAACCCCGTCGCGGAACGGGAAAAAGGCATCCGAAGCGAGCACGGTCCCCCGGATCGGGAGCAGTGCCTTCTGAACGGCAATCTTGGATGAATCGACGCGCGACATCTGTCCGGCGCCGATGCCGACCGTCTGGTCGCGGTTGCTGAAGACGATGGCATTCGATTTGACATGTTTGCAGACCCGCCAGGCAAAATCGAGCGCCTCATATTCCGAAGCGGTCGGCGTACGTTCGGTGACGACACGGCAATCGCGGGCACTGATCATTCCCAGGTCGCGTCCTTGCAGCAGCAAACCGCCGGTGACGCGCTTCAGATCGAAACCTCCCGCAACATAGCTGTCAAGGAGCGGCACCTGCATGACCCGGACATTCTTTTTCGCGGTAAAGATATCGAGGGCTTCGTCGCTGTAGCCGGGGGCGATGACCGCCTCCAGGAAGGTTGAGGTAAGCTCTTTGGCCGTTGCCGCATCAACAGTGCGGTTGAAACCGACGATGCCGCCAAAGGCCGAGACAGGATCACATTCACGCGCCTTGAGGTAGGCGGTCAGCGGCGAATCTGCGAGCGCCACGCCGCAGGGGTTGGTGTGCTTGATGATGACGGCGGCACTCTGCTCGAATTCCTTGACGGTTTCAATGGCAGCGTCCAGATCGATGATGTTGTTGAAGGAGAGTTCCTTGCCCTGCAGTTGCTGGGCATTGGAGACGCACGGTTCAGAGATGTTGCTCTCGACATAAAAAGCCGCGGTCTGGTGCGGGTTCTCGCCATAGCGTAGGTCCTGGGCCTTTTTGACCTGCAGGGTAAATGTCGGCGGGTACTCCTGAACGTCCGGAGTCAAGCGTGATCCCAGATAGTTGGATATCGCCCCGTCGTAGGCGGCGGTATGCTGGAACACCTTGACCGCCAGGGCGAAGTTGGTCGTTGCAGAAACCGCACCCGAGGTTGACTTCATCTCGTCAAGTACCTGCCCGTAGTCGGCACTGTCAACCAGCACGGTTACGTCAGGATAGTTCTTGGCTGCCGAACGAAGCATGGTCGGGCCGCCGATATCGATATTTTCGATGGCATCTTCCAGGTGGCACCCTTCCTTGGCGATCGTCGCCTCGAAGGGGTACAGATTCACAACCACCATATCGATGTTCTCGATGCCGTGCTCCTTCATCTTGGCAACATGCTCAGGGTTCGAACGCATGCCGAGCAAACCGCCATGTACTTTGGGGTGCAGGGTTTTCACCCGGCCATCGAGCATTTCCGGAAAGCCGGTAAACTCCGAGACATCCTTGACGGTCAAACCGGCGTCCCGCAACAACTTGGCCGTGCCGCCGGTGGAGAGGATTTCTACCCCGTAGCCTGCCAACTGCCGTGAAAATTCAACAACACCGCTCTTGTCAGAGACACTGATCAGCGCCCTGGTAATCTTTGCCATGCTCGTACTCCTTGTGTGGTAATGTGTCTGATATATCGAAGTTATTCAGTGGGAAAATCAATATGCCGCATGAAGAGGGTTTCGAAAAGCGGCGTTCCGGAAAGGGGTACAACCCGGAAGCGTCGCGCAAGATTCTCAACCGCGGCGAAACCATTCATGTCCGCAAGTGCCTTTTCTACGCCCGCCAGAACACCGTCAGGCGTAAAACGGGTCGTTTGTACCATGCTTTCGTCAAAAATTCCAATCGTTTTCAACCAGCCAGCCTGCACAACGGCGCCAAAAGAACCGGTCAGAATCACCTGTTTCAAGGCGTCGCACTGTATACGGGAACGTTCGACAAGAACATCGATCCCTCCCCGCAGAGCCGCCTTGGCGAGCTGAAGCTGGCGGACATCCTCCTGAGACAGCACGATCTGCCGCTCTGCATCCCGATACAGGACAAAAGCAGCGGCGCCCTGGTATTCAATCACCCGCGATGCCAGATTCGAGTCGATCTCACCGGCGCTCCGCAACCTGCCTCCCGGTTCAAGGATAGAGCAGCGCAACAGTTCGGTGACAGCCTCGATCGCTCCGGAACCGCAGATGCCGCTCGGCTGACCGTTGCCGATAACCTGCAGCACCAGACGATCACCCTCAATCCGAACGGAACTGATTGCTCCAGGCAGGGCGGCCATGCCGTAGGAGAGGTTGCCCCCTTCGAAGGCGGGCCCCGCTGCGGCGGATGTTGCCCAGATCGAATCTCCCGCAATCAGCGCAATTTCCCCGTTGGTACCCAGATCGAGGCAGAGCGTGGCATCGCCCGGTTCCGCGCCATGGACAAACGCCACTGTGTCGCCACCGACAAAACCACCCGGCATCGGAAACAGGTAAACGTCGGCGCTGCCGTCCCAGCCAAGATCGGCAGCTTCCAGATGCGTACCGTCCGTGCAGAGCGGGCGGTACGGGGGGAAAGCCAATGACGCGAGGTCCAGCCCCATCAGCATATGCTGCATGGCCGGATTACCGGCTATAGCTATCTTCCGTACGTCTCCCCAGGCGATGCCCGCGGTACTGCACAATTCCTGCCCCAGCCGTTTCAGTTCAGCTCGAATGAGGTCCGTCATCTCCTGCCGGAGCGCTGTGGAGTTGACAGCAGCATCCAGTCGTGAAATCACATCGGCGCCGAAGCGGCGCTGCGGATTCAGGGCACCGGCGCTGGCGAGCCGTTCTCCGCTGGCATGGTCGATCAGCGAAGCGGCGAGCGTTGTTGTCCCAAGATCTATGGCAAGTACGTACATGGTTTCCCGGACTCTCGTGAGATCACTTGAGGTACACCCTCGGCACCCGCTTGCTGATGCCGCAGAAAACCGCATAAGGGATGGTGTCGGCCCACGCCGCCAACTCTTCGGCGTGAATGCAGTGACCTTCGTCATCGGGTCCCATCAGGGTGACGGTATCCCCCACCGCAACCCCCTCTATTCCGGTCACATCGAGCATGATCCAGTCCATGCAGACGGTGCCGGCAACTTTTGCCCGCTGTCCGCGCACCAGCGCTTCGCCCCGGTTGGTAAGAGCGCGTGGATAGCCGTCGGCATACCCGACCGGGACACTGGCGATCAGCGTGCGCTGTCCCGCGGTAAAACGGCGGGCGTAACTGATGGTGGTTCCGGGCTCCACCCATTTGAGCATGGCAATGCGGCTTTTAAGACGCATCACCGGTTTGAGGTCAAGCTTGCCCTGGAAATCGGCTGACGGCAGCGCCCCATACATGGTAATTCCGGGCCTGATCAGGTTGCAGTCGGGAATATTCCGGAGCAACGCCGCGGCACTGTTGGCAATATGAATATAGCGCGGCTTGAAACCGGCCTTGCGAATTTCGGTCAGGGCCCAGGCAAAACGCTCGCCCTGTAGCCGGGTGAAGTATTGGCCGGATTCATCGAGCTCATCAGCAGTGGCAAAATGCGAAATCAGCCCTTCAAGGGCAATATTCGGCAACTTCTTCAGCTCGGCAAGAAACCCGGGAACTTCGTTATAGGCGACACCAAGCCGCCCCATGCCGGTGTCGATCTTGAGGTGCACCTGCGCCCGGCGAAAAAGTTTCCCCGCAGAGGCAGCCTGATTGAGCGCCTGCGCCTGTTCCAGCGAAAATACCGCCGTCGAGAGGTTGTAGCCGATGCATTTCCGTTCCTGACCGGGGTACACCCCGCCCAGCAGGAGGATCGGTTTATCGCAGCCGCTTTTGCGCAGCTGAATCCCTTCAGCCAGGAAAGCAACGCCGAAAGCGTTAACCCCAAGGGTTTCAAGTTCACGGCAGATATCCATGAAACCGTGTCCATAGGCATCAGCTTTTACAACCGCCAGAATTTCGGTCTGCCGCGGAATCGACGAGCGGATCAATTGGTAGTTATGTTTGAGCGCGGAGAGATCAATCTCGGCGTAAGTAGGTCGTCCATCGTACACAGCAATTTCTCCTCGGATTCAAATCCCCCCGCCCCTTGCGGGAGGGGGTTAGGGGGTGGGGGTATGTGCCACATTTGACTCCGTAGCAACCTCACCCACCCCTCGATCCCCTCCCGTCAAGGGAGGGGAAGCATTGCTACAGCACCAGCTTTTTCCGCGCATTAGCCAGACAGCGCGCCATGTCGGCACTGTTGCGGCATGCCAGCGCGGCACGCGCCAGACGGCGGCACGCTTCGAAACTGTTGTTGCGCAGCGCCTGCTTTACCACCGGAATACTCGGGGCAGAGAGGCTGAATTCCCGAATGCCCATACCGGCCAAAAGCAGAGCGCACAACGGATCAGCAGCCATCTCTCCGCAGAGTGACACTTTTTTGCCGGCCTTGTTTGCCGAATCGGCAACACGCTTGATGGAATGCAGAATCGCCGGGTGAAACGGATCGTAATACTGCCGGACACTGGCGTTATTGCGGTCGGCAGCCAGGGTATACTGGATCAGGTCGTTGGTGCCGATACTGACATAATCGACCTCCTGAATCAAATAATCGATGATCAGCACCGCCGCCGGCACTTCGATCATGATCCCGAACGGAATATAGCCGGGAACATCATGCCCTTCACGCAACAGTTCGTTTCTCACCGACGTCAGGATCTCCCTGATCTGGCGGATTTCATCCAGTCCGCTGATTAGCGGAAACATGATCGTCGCATTCCCGGCCTGCGACGCGAGTAAAATCCCCGCAAGCTGCTCCCTGAAGATGTCCTGCCGTTCCAGGGAAACACGGATCGAACGCCACCCCAGAAACGGATTGTCCTCGGGAGGATGCGGGAAGTAGGAAAGCCCCTTGTCCCCGCCGATATCCAGGGTACGGATATTGACGCTCTGCCCGGGGAAACCCTCCAGTATTTTGCGGTAGATGGCGGCCTGTTCTTCCCGTGTCGGAAAAGCGGAGCGGGCCATGTAGGGGAACTCGGTACGATAAAGCCCTACCCCCTCGGCACCGTGCAGATTTGCCACCCGGACATCGGAAATCAAGCCGATATTGGCGCTGAGGGTAATCGCAACGCCATCGGTTGTCACAGCCGTCAGATCACGAAGACCTTCCAGTTCCTTCATCCGGCCGGCATATTCCTGTTCCAGCCGTACATACTCCTTTTTGATGACTGCATCCGGGTTGAGATAGACATGCCCCGAGGTGCCGTCAACGATGATCTCATCCTTGACATTGGCGGCATCCATCAAGCCGGTCACACCGAGAACGGCCGGAATGCCGAGCGACTTTGCCATTATGGCGGCATGGGAATAGGCGTTCCCCTTTTCGGTGACAATGCCGAGGATCTTGTTCGGGTCAAGCATCGCGAGGTTCGACGGGAATATCTCATCCGCCACGAGTACGCGCTTTTCCTTCAGGGTGATCTCGCTGGAATTGTTCCCTTCAACAGCGTCGATTACCCGCCGGCCGATGTCTTCCATATCCGCCGAACGCTCGCGCAGATACGGATCCTCCATCGCTGAAAAGGCCTGGATGTAATGCTGAACAACGTCATGAACAGCCCGGGTAGCGCCCACCCCCTGTTCGATCAGGTCAACAATCTTGGCGGAAAAACTCCGGTCTTCCAGAATCATCAGGTGGGTATGGAAGATCGCGGCGTCATCGGCCGAAAGCGTCTCGCTGACCCTCTTTTCCATGTAGATAGTCTGAATCTTCGCTTTCTCAAGGGCCTGGGAAAATTTGTTCCGTTCTTCGGCGGCAGTGCCGACTTTTGCCAGCTTGATTACCTTGTCGTTGAAGCGATCGAGGATGTAGATTTTCCCCCGGCTGAAACCGGGCGACACGGCCGTTCCCGCCAAAGATTTTGAAACGGACGTCCGCTTGACACTCCCGACAGCCGGAGAGGCTACCTCTCCGGACCCGTTCCGCACCCTGGCAAGCTCATTTTCAAACCAGGCCCGTTCCCGCTCCTTGTGCTGAATGGAATCAAGCAACCGTGCCGTATGGACGATGCTGCCGATCTGAAAAGTGATCGTGCGCAAGATGCTGATTTCATCGTCGCTGAAGGTGCGGGTCTCCCGGGTCTGCACGACAATGACGCCAATCGGGGCCTTGTGCTCGAACAATGGCAATCCCAGGAACGAGAGGAACCGTTCCTCTTTGGCCTCCTTGAAATATTTGTAGCGGGGATGCGACGGAGCATTATCAGTCATGACCATTGCTCGGGTTTCAACGGCAAGTCCGGTCAGACCTTCGTGGACCTTCATGGCAACACGGTTGACCGACGCCTTGGAAAGACCTTTGGTCGCCTTCAGGGTCAGGGTTTCGCCATCGTTCTCCAGCAGATATATAGAGCAGACATCGCTCCCCATGCGTTTGGCCACCAGGGTAACGATGTTGTCAAGGGTGTCCTGCAGGTCATGGGAGTGCAGGATGATCGAACTGATATCTTCCAGGGTGCGGAGGCCGAGTGATTGCTGAGGTTCTTTCATAGAAGCGCCTTATAGATATTTGACGTAGCGGCATCGCTGCGGACAACAGGTTACTGGAACTCTTTATCTTCGTACTTCTATCACGGGACATCACATTGTTAGTATCTGTAGGTTTGGCAAAGGCGTCTTCATACCGTGCCCAACATTGCCGCCGGATCTGTTGGGCACGCTCTGCTTTGCCCAACCTACGAAGTTTTGAACGTTACAAGGCACTACCTACATCCCGAAAAACCATTTCAGCCGCTGCAGATAATCCTCGCTGCGCGGCGCTGCAGGGATGGCTTCATTCCTGTTGGCCCTGCTCGCCCTGCTTTTCAACTCCCGGTCGGCCAGAATGGCACTGAGTGTTTCCAGTATGGCCGGATTGGCTCGCAGGATCGGCTCCATGTTTTCCTTCGTTATCTCCGCCAGCCAGACCTCGCAGGTTGCACGGACCGTTGCGCTGCGAGGTTCTCCGGTCAAGAGCGACATCTCGCCAAAAAACGATCCCTGGCAAATACTCCCCACAACCGTCGCATTAATCGAAACTTCAAGGGTCCCTTTCAGAGCGATAAAAAGGGAACTTCCCCCTTCCCCCTGCCTGACGACAATCTCATCCGCACCAAATACGGCGATCGGTGCCCGCTTGGACAACGCGGCAACCACATCCTCCTCAAGCATGGCAAAGAGCCCCGAGTCACGCAGAACAGAGCCAACGTGCTCATGGGAAAACTCGAACGGCTGACAGCTTTCAGCGGTAATGATCTGCCGATGCGGGAAAGGAAAGCTGTAGCCGGCCCGATTCACTGCGTACCAGACCTGGCTGTAGATTGAGTCCTGAACAGGAATCTTCCGTGACGGGTTTTCAATACAAAACTTCAACTGATACGTAATACCGCTGTCATTCAACGCGATTAACCGCACCTGCGGCTCAGGCTGGTCAAGGACCTCACGGTCGTCACAAATCACCTTTTGCAGGAGTGCTTTCGCCTTTTCGGGAGGCAGGTCATATCCCAGCATGACATCCACCTGCAGGGCAGGTTTATCCTCGGTTTCAGAGTTGCCGTGAAACGTGACGACATTCTGCATGATGACGCTGTTCGGGACCATGATCAGATGATTTTCAGGGTTCTTGAGCGTTGTATAGCGAAATCCGACGTTTACTATCTCGCCGAAAATATTTTTTTCCTTGATTGATATCCAGTTGCCTCGGGATAGCAGCCGATCCGACTGGATTGAAAAGCCGGATAGCGCGTTGGCAAGCGTGCTCTGCATCGCAAAGGCGATGGTTGCGGTGATAACGGTCGTTGTCGTGACGATTGCCGAGAGGTCGATCTTGAAAACGAGTCGCAGCGAGATGATGCCGACCGCCAGATACACCACCAGCCGTACCGAATCGCGAAGAAAGGAGGGAACTTCCCGCTGGGTGTGAATACGAAGATAGACATCAATGGTGAGATAATTTACCAGCTTGGCCAGACAGAGCAGCACGACAATCGTCTGCACTCCTTGCAGAAGAGCCTGGTAGCTTGGCAGGGTTGACATTGCCAGCTCGGCGTATAACAAAATGAAACCGAACAGGGAGAGCTTGATCGGGGCCGTTATTGCGGAGCCGGCTTCCTGTCCGCGTGATCGGCGCACCAGCAAAAGCACGACAAAGAACAACAGCGTGACAACCAGCACAAAAATGCGGTTGATCAGAATGAAATTCAGATCGATCAGTGACACAACCTGAGTGCCGGTGGCGGCCTGAAACAGCGAATTCATATCAGTGGCACCCCTTACGGTTCCTGTTTATCAGGGTCAAGTTTCCAATGCTCCGATCAGGCTTTTGATGTCGGCAACGCCATTGGCTACCAGCCAGGCTTCCATATCTTCAGCGATTGTCTGGGCCGCGCCCGGATTGATAAAACTGGCGGTACCAACCTGGACGGCCGTGGCTCCGGCCAACATGAATTCCAGCGCATCGGTCGCGTTCATGATGCCGCCAATGCCGATGATCGGCAGTTTGACCGCTTTGGCCACCTGCCACACCATGCGCAGGGCGATCGGCTTGATGGCCGGTCCGGAAAAACCGCCGGTGATATTGGCCAGTACCGGCTTGCGTTTGTTCAGGTCGATTGCCATGCCGGTCAGCGTGTTGATCAGCGACAGGGCGTCGGCGCCGGCAGCTTCGCACGCCTTGGCCATGACCACCACATCGGTCACGTTGGGGGAGAGTTTGACGATCAGCGGCTTCTTCGTCGCGGCGCGGCAGGCCGTAACCACCGATGCCGCACTGTCCGGGTCGGTGCCGAACACGATGCCGCCATGCTTGACGTTGGGGCACGATATGTTTATTTCCAGCCCCGCTACCTCGGGAATTTCATCGAGACGGCGGGTCATTTCGGCATACTCGTCAACCGTGTTGCCGAAAAAGTTGGCAATAGCTGGAGTGTTGACCGAACGCAGGAACGGAACCTTCTTGGCAATAAACGCCTCGATGCCGACATTCTGCAGGCCGATGGCGTTCAGCATCCCGCCGGGAGTCTCCACGATACGGGGGGTCGGATTGCCGGCCCGGGGGTTCAGCGACAGTCCCTTGGTGACAAAGGCGCCGATTGTTTCCAGATCAACGTACTGGGCAAATTCCTGGCCATAGCCAAAGGTGCCGGAGGCGGTCATCACCGGGTTGCGCAGCGGAATACCCGCCAGATTGACGGTCATATCAGGTTTCATGGCATTTTTCATGTCAATCCCTCCACTTCAGTTCGCCCGATTCAAATACCGGACCATCGGTGCAGACACAGCGGAAGTCGGGGGTTTCCGGCGAATGGGTATGCCCCGGAGCAACGCAGCCGAGACAGGCGCCGACACCGCACGCCATGTATCCTTCCAGCGAAACCTGGCAGGGAATATTCCGTTTTGCAGCGATACCGGCCACGGCGTTCAACATGCCATGCGGGCCGCAGGCGTAGATGGTTGCCCTCCCCTGCAGTTCGTCCAGCCGCCGCACCAGCGCCTCGGTGACCAGGCCGCGTTCCCCCAGCGAGCCATCCTCGGTTGCGGTATAACACTCGACGCCGAGCCGTTCGAATTCGGTGATGCAGAGGATATCGTCCCGCGTCCGGCCGCCGGCGAAGAGCCGTACCTTCGAGGTTGCCACCAGTTCCTTTGCCAGCAGGTAGAGCGGTGCCAGCCCGACCCCGCCGCCGACGATCAGCTTTTCCTCTTCAACTTCGCCCAGGTCAAACCCCTTGCCGAGCGGAGCAAGCACGTCGAGCAGGTCCGTGTCGTGCAGGGTGGACAGCATGGCGGTCCCCTTCCCCACCACGCGATAGAGCATTTCCAGATACGGCTGCGAATTGGCGCCGCTCTGTGCCGGAACATGGGTACCGACGTCGAAAATCCCGAACGGCCGCCGCAGCAGCGGGTCGATGGCGCCATTGACCCGCACCATCATGAACTGGCCGGGCTGTGCCGAGGCACATTCGGGTGGAGCGGTCATGCGCATCCGCCAGTAGCCGGGTGAGACCTCCACGTTGGAGAGAATAAGTGAGGTAAACTGCATTACTGGGTTCTCCTTGCGTATGGGATATAACCTGCAAACATTAAAAGCGTTTTTGCCTCACGATTACCTCATGATTACTCTAGATTTTGAGTCTAAAAATCATGAAGTAATCTCGAAGTAATCGTGAAGCTAAAATGAATTTGAATCTCAATCCTGGCGCACACATACTAATCCACCAGCATCTCCCGGATAACATCTTTCACTTTTCGCACATGCCGGGAATCAAGCTTGCCGAGCTCCTTAATCAAACGTACTCGGTCAACCGTCCGAATCTGATCAAGGACAATCCACGCCTGTTTTCCCTCAAAACGAAGCATCACCCTACTTGGAAAATCATGGGATTTTGTTGTCATCGGCGCAATCATAACGGTCTGGAGATGGCTGTTCATCTCGTTTGGCGACACAACCAAACAGGGCCGGGTCTTTTTGATCTCATGACCAACGGTGGGGTCGAGATTGACCAGATAGACATGGTACTGGTTTATTTCCACTCCCACGTCTCCAGATCAAGAGAATCGTCTATCAATAGAGCATCGTCGCCAATTTCATGCATGGCCGCAAAAGCTCTGTCCCAACCCTCGCGAGGGGTACGGACAACCGGGCGGATGATGATCTCGTCTTTACCCGGACAGATTTCAACCTCGTCCTGCATATTATACTGACGCAACAGGGCGGAAGGGATGCGGATCCCCTTTGAATTACCTATGGAGATAAGATGAGCGTACATGAAAACGCCTCACGAAATGGGATTACATTGTAATTACAAAATAGCTTCAGAACCGATGCAAGGTCAAGAAATATCTATCAACCTTAAAAAAAGCTGTCACCGCAGAGGACGCAGGGGAACGCGAAGGAAAATCAGAAGGTTAAGGCTTTGAGAGCTTCGCCTTTTGGAAAATAGATTTTTTCTATAAAACCCCTCTGCTTTCCTCTGCGTCCTCTGCGGTTAAATTGCCGTTTGCATGGTAAATCATGCCAGAGTCAGCTCCATCAAAACCGCATCATCAACACCTTCATAGTATTTGCTGCGCACACCCGTCCGGACAAAACCGCACCGCTCATACAGGGCTATGGCCGAACTGTTGGTAGAGCGCACTTCCAGAGCCAGCACTTCAGCCTGCTTTTCCCGCGCCACCGCCACCGCATGGTCCATCAGCAGCTGCGCGATGCCCCTTCCCCGCTGCTGCGGCGCCACGGCAATATCCAGGATCTGCGCCTCTTCGAACAGCGACATCAGGCAGACATAGCCGACGATGCTGCCGCTGGACTCGGCAACAAACGGGAATGAATGGGGCGCGGCCATTTCGTGTTCAAAATGTTCGCGCTGCCACGGCACGGAAAACGAAGCCTGTTCGATGGTCAGAATGGCATCGAGGTCGGCTGACGCCATGGGGCGGATGACTATTCCGGATGGTATGGACATGGCTCGACATGATATGCAAGCGCGGAGCTCTTGTAAACGGTTTTCCCGGTTTAAATTTGCCGTTAGTCCCTTCTCCCTGAGGACCCGCGGGCCTAAAGGAGAAGGTGGCCGAAGGCCGGATGAGGGGGCAACAATGCAATATATTGCAACATTTCCCCCTCACCCTAGCCCTCTCCCTCATGGAGAGGGAACCGATTTTTGACAGTTTTCAGCTCATTCACGCCAATTTGTGGTAATAGTTCAAGCCTTAAATTTCCATTCAAAGGAAAAATTCTATTCACCATGAGCTATATCGCGGACTTACACATCCACTCTCCCTTCTCCCGCGCCACCAGCAAAGGCAGCACCCTGAGCGGGCTGGCATCCTGGGCCCGCATCAAGGGAATCCAAGTCGTCGGCACCGGCGACTTCACGCATCCCGGCTGGCTGAACTGCCTGAAGGAGGAGCTGGTGCCAGCCGAACCGGGCCTGTTCCGGCTGAAGGACGAAACGCGGCTGACCTCACCCCTGCCGGGGGTGGCGCTTTCGGACGGCCCGGTCCGCTTCCTCCTGACCGCCGAGGTGAGCTGCATCTACAAACGCCGTGGACAGGTGCGCAAAGTCCACAACCTCCTCTACGTCCCGGATTTCGCCTCCGCCGAACGGATCAACACGAAGCTGGCCACCATAGGCAACATCACGTCGGACGGACGGCCGATCCTCGGCCTCGACAGCCGCGATCTGCTTGAGATCCTGCTGGAGCGGGCTCCGGAAGGGTTCCTGGTGCCGGCCCACATCTGGACCCCCTGGTTTTCCCTGTTCGGCTCCCGCTCCGGCTTCGACGCCATCGAAGAATGTTACGGCGACCTGACCCCGCACGTATTCGCCCTCGAGACCGGGCTCTCCTCTGATCCAGAGATGAACCGGCTGATCTCGGCCCTTGACCGCTTCAGCCTCATCTCCAACTCCGATTGCCACTCCCCCCAGAAGCTCGGCCGCGAGGCGAACCTCTTCGATACCGATTTGAGTTTCCCTGCGCTCCGCGACGCCATCAGGGGGAACTGTCGCGAAACTTTCCGCGGCACCGTCGAGTTCTTCCCGGAGGAGGGAAAGTACCATTTCGACGGCCACCGCGCCTGTAACGTCTGCCTTGATCCCCATGAAACGCGGCGGCTCGGCCTCCTCTGCCCGGCCTGCGGCAGACCGGTCACCGTCGGCGTCCACCACCGCGTCATGGAGCTTGCCGACCGGGAAACGCCGCTTTACGGGCCGGATGCCCCCCTCGTCTACAGCCTGATCCCGCTTCCGGAACTGCTGGGCGAACTGCTCGATGTCGGACCGGCATCCAAAAAGGTGATGCTCCGCTATGCCAACGTCATCGCCCGCTTCGGATCCGAATTCAACCTGCTCCTGCAGACACACCTTGACGAGATCACTTCATACGCGCCGCTCCTGGGCGAGGCGGTTAAGCGGGTCCGTGAAGGCCGGGTAATCCGCAAGCCCGGCTACGACGGCGAGTTCGGGAGCATCACAGTCTTTGAAGCCGGGGAAATCAGCACCTATCCTCCCCTCATGTAATTCGAAATAGGCATTCAGACTGAAACCTTACCACCCCTAACCCCTCCTACCAAAAGTAGGCGCTTCTAAGCGAAATAGGAGGGGGACTAAGCTCCCCTCCTTACAAAGGAGGGGCTGGGGGTGGTTGGGTTTAGTATCCTCTTGATTACAAAAGCGAATAAACCGCCCTTTCAACCCCGCACCAACCCGGCTCCTGCCCTCATTATGTAAACATTGACAGCATACGTATTATCTGCATAATGATAATATTCCTGCTTACGAAAGATCGAAACCATGTACGACATCGAAAACAGCATCGGATTTTTGCTGGCCAAGGCGTACCAGCGTGCCTGGGCCATCATGAAGGAAGAGATCGAACCGTATGACCTCACGCCCCCCCAGTTCGCCCTGCTCTCGTTTCTCTGGCAGCAGGACGGTTTGACCCAGGTCGAACTTTCCGAAAAGGGGCAGATCGACCGATCCACCATTGGCGGACTCATCGACCGGCTGGAGCGGAGCGGCCTGCTGGAGCGGCGCCAGCACCCGCAAGACCGCCGGGCATACCTGATCTTCCTCACTGAACAGGGGAAGGCGATGGAGGAGACCCTCTCCGCCTGTGCCGAACGGTCGCTGAAACGCATTACCACAGGGCTCAGTGACGATGAGATCACTGAGTTCAGACGGATGCTCAATATTTTACGCGGAGAACGGAGAGTCTATGAAATTCCTTCATGTTAGCCTCATAGCTGTTGTCTGCCTCGGCATGACGGTTCCCTCCTGGGGCGCGCCGCTGTCCCTGAAGGATTGCCTGCAAAAGGCGCAGGATAACAACCCGGTCCTGAAAAGCAGCAGCTGGGACAGCCGGATCGCTGAGGAAAACAGCCGACTGGCAGAGGTATCACGCTATCCCCGCCTCGACGCCCAGGCCGGCTACACCATGCAGCTGGAACCGCAGGCGGTAAAACTAGGGGGAGTCACGGCGGAAACCCAGGAGCCGAATTTTGCCTTTGCCGGCATAGCCGCCACCTACACGCTCTACGATTTCGGGCGGCGCGACGCCAGGGTCCGGCAGACCACCGCCGTTGCCGGGGCAACCGGGCAGGAGTTCATGGCGAGCAGCGGCGATGTTGCCCTGCAGGTCATCGAAGCGTACTACCGGATTCTGGAAGCCGACAGAAATGTTCAGTCGGCGGCCGAAGAGGTTGTGCAGATCACCGAGCATCGCCGGGCGGCCCAGGTGTTTTTTGAAGAGGGGGTCGTGACCCGCAATGACGTCTTGCAGGCCGATGTGCGGCTCGCCTCGGCCAGGCAGAAACTGATGGCCGCCACCAACCGTCGAGAGAATTCCTGGCTGCTGCTCAATTTCCTCACCGGCTCTGACGCCGCTTTCCGGGGCGAACTTGAAGAAGCGGCCGCGCTGACCACGCCTCCGGCGGGTGAGGATACGCCGGCCAGCCGCCACGACCTCAAGGCCCAGAAGCAAAGGCTCGAAGCACGCGAGTTCGAAGTTAAGGAAAATCGCGAGAACTATATCCCGGAAATTTACACCCGCCTCGGAATGGATTACGTCCAGAACGACAAGGTGCGCGAGCAAGCGATCTATTCCGCCACCCTCGGCATCCGCGTCAACCTGTTTGACGGCTTTGCCGCCCAGGCATCGCGGGAAAGAGCGGTAAAACAGCGCTCGAAACAGCAGGATCTCCTCAGGCTGGCAGAACAGCGGGCACGGCTGGAAATAGCCACCGCCCGCAACGACGTCGGCACGGCACATGAGCGGATCACCGTGACGGAAGCGGCGATCCGGCAGAGCGAGGAGAACCTGCGCATCAACAAGGAGCGCTATCAGGAACGGGTCGGCATCGCCTCCGAAGTGCTGGACGCCCAGACGCTGGTCACCCAGGCAAAAACAGAGTATTACCGGGCGCTCTACGACTACCAGACCGCCTCGGCCCGCCTGCAGAATGCCCGCGGCGAGCTATAGAATACTACTAAAACCTTACCACCCCTGGCCCTTTATGCCCCAGAGGGTACTCCTACCAAAAGTAGGCGCTTCCAAGCGAAATAGGAAGGGAACTCAAAAAGCCCCCTCCTTCCTTTAAGGAGGGGGTTGGGGGTGGTTACCGGAGGATATATGGCAGAACAGAACACTTCACCTGAAACTGAAATACAGACAACATCACCATCTGCAAAAGCGGGCGGCAATAACAAGAAAATCAAGGCACTCGTCATCCTGCTGGCAGTCTTCATCATCGTGGGAGTATTCGGCCTCAGGTGGTTCATATCCAGCAGGTCCAACATCGAGACCGACAACGCCTTTATCGAGGCCCGGATCGTGCAGGTATCATCCAAGGTATCCGGCACCGTGGCCCGGGTTCTGGTGGCCGACAACCAGTTCGTCAAGCGGGGCGACCTGTTGCTTGAGATTGACGGGCGAGACTATCAGGTCAGGATTGCCAAAGCAACCGCCGACGTCGGCATTGCCAAGAACGAAAGCGACGGCGAACTGATGAAGGTAGAAGTAGCCCGTGCGGCGCTGCAGTCGGCAAAAGCCCGCTACGACCAGGCGGTGCAGGATCAGAAACGGGGTGAAAAACTGTTCAGCCGTGACGTCCTCCCCAGAGAGCAGCTGGATCGCCTGACCACCGCCCGGCGGGTAACCGAGGCCCAGCTGAAGGAGGCGGAAGAAGCGCTCAAACGCGCCCAGGCGGAAGCAGGCCAGGCGGGAAAGAGCGGCAACAAGGCCAGGATTCTCCAGCGCAAGGCACAGCTGGACGAGGCGGAACTACAGCTGTCGTACACAAAAATATACGCCCCCCGGGACGGCTACATCACCCGCAAATCGATCGAAACCGGCGTCAACATCCAGGCCGGCCAGCCGCTGATGGCGCTGGTACCGCTTCAGGAAGCCTGGATCACGGCCAACTACAAGGAGCGCCAGATCACCTACCTGAAACCGGGGCAGAAGGTGGAGTTCACCGTCGATGCCTACCCCGGCAAAACGTTCCAAGGCACGGTTGACAGCATCATGGCCGGTACCGGTGCGGCCTTCTCCCTGCTCCCCCCCGAAAACGCCTCAGGCAACTACGTCAAGGTCGTCCAGCGAGTGCCGGTCAAGATCACCATCGACAAAAATTCCGACCCGGAGCGTCTGTTGCGCGTCGGCATGAGCGTCATTCCGGTCGTGCAGACCGGCAGGTCGGCCGGTGCCGTCTTGAAGGAATTGAGCCCGTTTTAAACCGACTCACGCGGAGAAAAGATTCAAAGACTTAGAACCGGTCTCACGCAAAGGCGCAAAGGCCGCCAAGAAAGGCAAAAAAAGATTTCAAGGTATACCCCAAAGACGTAATGTTTGGTTTTCTTTGCGCCTTTGCGAGCTTTGCGTGAGACACAGACTTTAAGGTTTTTTCTTCGTTCTCCGCGTTCCCCGCGCCTCTTCGTGAAATTATTTTAGAGAGATTTTTATGACGTCTTCCGACGACAAAACCATAAATAAATGGCTGATCACCATCACCGTCATGCTCCCCGCCATCATGGAGATCATCGACACCTCGGTCGCCAACGTCGCCCTGCCGCACATGCAGGGGAGCCTCAACGCCGGGACCGATGAAGTCACCTGGGTGCTGACCTCCTACCTCGTGGCCAATGCCGTGGTGCTCCCCATGACCGGCTGGCTATCGCGGGTGTTCGGCCGCAAGCGTTTCC
>JBAYTT010000038.1:0-24632 GCA_041675485.1 Pelobacteraceae bacterium
CCGTAACGTGTCGAAAAGCTTGTTGCAGAGATTGGCTATCCAACACCTGGAGATCGACCGGCATGAAATACCACAAGAGTTTCAAAGGGCGCGGTTACAGCTTTGCCGATCTTAAAACCGTGCTGGCCAAGGCGTCGCCGCTGCGCTCTGCGGATGAACTGGCCGGGATTGCCGCCACCTCGGAGGAAGAGCGGGCCGTTGCCCAATGGCTGCTGGCCGATCTGCCGCTGACGACGTTTCTCGCGGAGCCGCTGATTCCGCCGGAGAAGGACGAGGTCAGCCGGCTGATTGCCGAGTCCCACGACCCGGTCGCGTTCGCCCCGATCTCGTCGCTTTCGGTGGGTGAATTGCGTGAATGGCTGCTGAGCGACGCAGTCACCGATGCGGATATCGCTGCGGTGCGTTGGGGGCTCACGCCGGAAATGGCTGCTGCGGTGTCCAAAATCATGCGCAACCAGGATCTGATCGCGGTAGCCAAACGGTGTACGGTGACTACCCGCTTCCGCAACACCATCGGCCTGCCGGGGCGGCTCTCCACGCGGCTGCAGCCCAATCATCCCACCGACGATCCGCGCGGCATCGCCGCCAGCGTGCTGGACGGGTTGCTCTACGGCAGCGGTGACGCGGTCATCGGCATCAACCCCGCCACCGACAGCCCGCAGAACGTGGCAACCCTGCTGCACCTTCTCGATGACATCATCCGCCGCCATGAAATCCCCACCCAGTCCTGCGTACTGGCCCACGTCACCACCACCCTGGAGCTGATGCGCCGCGGCGCCCCGGTCGATCTGGTGTTCCAGTCAATCGCCGGGACCGAGGCGGCCAACAAAAGTTTCGGCATAAACCTGACGCTGCTGGCCGAGGCCCGCGATGCGGCCCTTTCCCTGGGTCGCGGCACTCTTGGCGACAACGTGATGTATTTCGAGACGGGGCAGGGGAGTGCGCTGTCGGCCAACGCCCACCACGGCATCGACGCGCAGAGCTGCGAGGCCCGGGCCTATGCCGTTGCCCGGGCGTTTTCGCCGCTGCTGGTCAATACGGTGGTCGGATTCATCGGGCCGGAATATCTGTACGACGGCAAGCAGATTATTCGCGCCGGGCTGGAGGATCATTTCTGCGGCAAGCTGCTGGGGCTGCCGATGGGGTGCGACGTCTGCTACACCAACCACGCGGAGGCCGACCAGAACGATATGGACAGTCTGCTGACCCTGCTGGGGGTGGCGGGCTGCAGCTACATCATGGGGGTGCCGGGCGCCGACGACGTGATGCTGGCTTACCAGAGCAGTTCGTTCCATGACGCGCTCTATCTCCGCTGCGTGCTGGGTCTCCGCCCCGCACCCGAATTCGAAGCGTGGCTGAACCGGATGGGGATTTTCGACGGGCGCAACGCCCTGGCGCCGGGCGGCACCCCGCCGAGGCTGCTTGAAGCGCTCAACAATCTTACGGGAGGCATGTCATGAGCGATCCGTGGCTTGCCCTGCGCCGCTTTACCCAGGCTCGCATCGCCCTTGGCCGGGCCGGGCACGCGCTGCCGACCCCGGCGCTGCTGGCGTTCCAGCTGGCCCATGCCGAGGCGCGGGACGCGGTGCATTTTTCCTGGGACATCGCCTCGTTTGCCGCTGCGGTGCGGGGACTTGGCGAGGAGGCTCTTGTTGTTGAGACGCCGGTTGCCGACCGGAGTGAATATTTGCGTCGCCCCGACTTCGGCCGGGTTCTCTCCGCTGAATCAGGAGCCAGGCTGAGGGATGTTGCGCCCGCTGAAACTGATGTGGCGCTGGTCGTTACCAACGGCCTCTCCTCGACTGCGGTCGAGCGGCACGGGATGCCGCTGCTCCAGGCAATAGTCACCGGCTGCCGGTCGCGCCGGCTCCGCATCGCCCCTGTTGCCCTGGTCGCCAACGGCCGCGTCGCCCTGTCCGACGACATCGGTTTCGCCCTGAACGCGCGGGTGGCGGTGATCATCGTCGGCGAGCGCCCCGGTCTCAGCGCCGCCGACAGCCTCGGCATATACCTGACCTTTGCGCCGCAACCGGGCAACAGCGATGCGGGGCGGAACTGCATCTCCAATATCCGCCCGCCGGAAGGGCTTGGCTATGAAGCTGCTGCGGCAAAACTGATCTATCTGACCGAAGAAGCGTTGCGACGCGGTGTTTCCGGGGTAGGGCTCAAGGATGAGATGGCGGGTGTGCTGGAATAGCGGAAGAAAAAGGATAAGAAAAGGGTCTCGTTTCAACCCGATGCCCAATACCAATGGAGGCGGTTGAAATCTGACCCTTCAGGGTTCTGTTCATGGTGGTTTAAAATTTTACCCGGAATCCTACCGCAGTATTGTGGCTTCTGAATGTAAGATCCGTGGTTACGTCGCTGTTAGAGCCGAATTTGGCCTTTGTGGTCGCAAAATAGCGATAACTCAGATCCAGTGAAAGGCGGCGGTTGAGAGCGATATCCAGCCCGCCGCCCGCCTGGTAGGCAAAAACGGTGTCGCTGTCTGCCTGGTAAATCGGCACAGGATCGCCCGGAACGAATGTATCGCTTAGATACATGGTGGCAAAACCGATGCCGCCCCCCAGGTAGGGGGTAACCGGGGAAGAGTTGTGCAGATCGAAGAAGGCATTGCACATCATGGCAAAGGCTTCGAGCGAGCCGTCTACATTGCGGTACCGGTACTGTCCCGATTGGTCCGAAATCGTCTTTATATCCCCGCTTTTGTACGACAGTTCGCCTTCCAGGCGGACGAAGCCGAAGTCATAGCCGCCGGTCCCGCCGATGTTGATGCCCGGATCAAACTCAACCCGTTCATTAAAGGATTTGCCCACAAAGTAATCGTAACCGGTCACATCGGTGGTCTGGGGGACGTTTACCCCGATGAATCCTGACAGGTAGGGGCCGGGGTGCGGTTGGGCCGCCGCGCAGACGGCCGGGATCATGATGGTTGCGAGGGCAACAAGAAGTAACAGGTGTCTTTTCATGGGAGTTCCTTCTGTGAGCGAAATACCGGCCACCCAAAAACGGCCGGAGCAACAGCATTGAACCTTCCTGTTATAATAGCAGCTATTTTCATTTTCTCAACAGCGGCAGTGCCTGATGACGAAAGCCACAACCGCCTTTGCCCTTCTTCATGTGGATCTTGCACCGCTTTTACTGTTTGAACATTGCATTCCTGGGGTATACTTGCCTTGACCGGCATGCACGTTTGAATCGGCGACAGAAAGGATATTCAGCCATGAGTAAAATGATCGGCATCTTGACGTCCGGGGGAGACAGCCCGGGATTGAATGCGGCGATCCGGGGGATCGGCAAGGCGCTCCTGGGGCGGTACGGCATGAAGGTGATCGGCTTTCGTGACGGTTTCCGCGGCATGATGGAAAACCGGACGCAGCTGCTGGATTCGGAGGCGCTCTCCGGCATTCTCACGCTGGGGGGCACCATTCTGGGCACGAGCCGTGACAAGCCCTATGCCATGCCGGTGGCCGGCAAGATGAGGGATATGACCGATGTGATTGTCGGCAACTATCGCAAGCACCATCTGGATGCCCTGGTTTGCCTGGGGGGAGGCGGTACGCAAAAAAACGCCTACCACCTGATGAAGCAGGGACTGAACGTGATTACCCTCCCCAAGACGATCGACAATGACGTGGCAATGACCGATGTCTCCTTTGGCTATGATACCGCACTCGGGATTGCCACCGAGGCGATCGACCGGTTGCACAGCACCGCCCATAGCCATCATCGCATCCTCGTGCTGGAACTGATGGGCAACAAGGCAGGGTGGCTGGCCCTGGGTGCCGGCATTGCCGGCGGGGCCGATGTAATTCTGATTCCGGAAATTCCGTACGATGTCAAGAAAGTGGCAGCGGCAATTCTGCGGCGCAGCCACAGTGGTCAGGGGTTCAGCATCGTTGCCATGGCTGAAGGCGCCATGTCACGGCAGGCTGCCGCCAAACTGGAGGAAACGGGCAAGGAGAAGGGGAGTAAAAAGAAAGAAAAAAAACAGCAGCCGCAGGAAGCGGGGGGGGACTGCAAGCCGGGGAACAGCCAGTATCTTGCCCAGCAGTTGGAAGAACTCACCGGCCTGGAATCACGCCTCACGATCCTGGGATATCTGCAACGCGGGGGGACTCCTTCGGCTGGTGACCGTTTGCTGGCGACCCGCCTTGGTACCGCCTGCGCCGATCTCATCCATAATGGCGTGTTCGGGGTTATGGTTGCGGCGCGTGGTGATGGTGTCGAGCCGGTTCCGCTCAAGGATGTCGTTGGCAAGCGGCGGACGGTGCCGCTTGATCATTGCTGGATCGAGAGTGCCCGCAGCGTGCATACCTGCTTTGGCGATTGATCTCAAGCGTATCGGCCGGTGATGAGGTGACACCGATAAAATCAGGGTGTTTCTTTTTAATCTGAAATGATAGTATGTATGAAAAGGTTTAGTGTTTTAAACGGAGGCTGATATGTCCGGTATCAACACGATTTCAGGAAGCGCGCTGCAGGCTTTTGGCACGAGTCAACAGGTGACCGCTAATAATGTGGCCAACCTGAATACAGACAATTTCAAGGCTTCCCGGGTCACGTTTCAGGAGCAAGGCAACGGCGGGGTGACTGCAACCGCGGCGAGTACCACGGACAGCGTTGACATTTCCCGTGAGGCGGTCAATCTCCTAACCAACGTGCAGGGCTTCAAGGCAAACCTCGCGGTTCTCAAGACAGCCGACGAGATGTCAAAGCAGCTGTTGAGTATCAAGGCCTGATGCTCTGAATGACTGACGGAAAGGCACGCTCGGCTACCTAAATAAAAGTCTTCCCACAATCCATTTGATCCGCAGAAAAGCAATCTTCATTGCAGTGTTGCAGCTGAATCTAATACCGTTCCGGAGGGGTGATGCATGGCTGATGTCTCGCAAAGCGGAGTTGTTCTGCCGCCGGTCCTTGTCGTGGATGACAGCATTTTGTTGCGGAGCGTACTGGAAGATACCTTGAAACAGGCGGGGTATCCGGTGACCACCGCCGAAAACGGGAAAGAAGCCATCAAACTGTATCGGACCGGCTACTATCCCATCGTCATTACCGATTGGATCATGCCCGAGATGAGCGGCCTCGAATTGTGCGAAGCGATCAGAAGCGACGCTTCATCGTCCGGGTACACCTACATCATTATTCTCACTTCGCAGGAATCCAAAAACGATATCATTGCCGGTCTTGAAGCGGGTGCGGACGAGTATCTCGTCAAGCCGGTCCACAAACCGGAACTGCAGGCGCGTCTGAAGAGTGCCCGCCGGATACTTGAGCTGGAGGCTATCAGGGAGCGGTATGTTGATGAGATCAGGAACCTGTCGCTCATTGATCCGGTCTCAGGGGTGTTCAGTCGGCGTTTCATGGAAGACCGGCTCCCCAAGGAAGTTGTTCGCGCCTATCGTTATCAACGCCCGTTTTCACTGACAATTGCCGGAATCTGCGATTTTGACCGGATCAAGGAAGAACATGGGCATTACGCCGGCGACCAGATTCTCAAGGAGGTTGCCGACCGTTTTGTCGAGGCGCTCAGGAAGGATGTCGATTGGGTCTCCCGGTACGGCGAGAGTGAATTTTTAATCGCACTGCCCGAAACCGGGGTGCAGGAGGCGATGATCGTCGCCAGGCGCCTCAGGCTGAGGATCGCTTCGATGACAATTCCGATTCATGGCCGTGAGATAAAACTGACTGCTAATTTCGGTGTTTCCGGATTCAATGCACTGCAGGATAAACAGGGGATGACGACGGAGATCCTGCTTGAAAAGGGAGACAAATTCCTGAGGGCGGCAACGGCGCAAGAGCCCATCAAAGGGGTTCAGCTGGGCTGATCGATATTTTTCCGGTTCTTTCTTCGCTTCTTCATTCAATTCGCAGCGCTGTTCCATTCAGACCGGTTCACTTCTGCTCCACTTCATTTCCTCCTCCACATTGCTGTAGCGCTTCGTTTTAAATGTGTTACATGAGTAACAGCATACATTGCAGGGGTTGCGCTGAATCCGTGCAGGAAAAACCGATTTTGATTCAGGGGGATTGCCGGTTTGTTTTTTATCAGCAGCATCGGAACAAAATCTGCATAACCTCGTAGAAACAATTGGCGATATCCAATAAATTGAGGAGCCATATGTCCTATAACCCCCGACATCAGATGATCTCCCGCGACGAGTTGCAGCAGCGCATGCAGGCCAGCGCGCGCAACGTATTCAGTGTTATGGCCGACATAGCCCTGGAAGAGTGCTTTGAGGGGCCTGATGAACTGCAGACGGATTGGGTGACCGCCCTGCTCGGTTTTGAGGGTTCTTACAGCGGGTTGGTTGCGCTGCACTGCCCCGAACCGCTGGCCCGCCGTATTACGGCCGGGTTGCTGCGTGTGGGGGAGGTGGCGGTACATGATGTGCACGATGCCATGGGCGAGGTGGTCAATATACTTGGCGGCGATATGAAACTTTTTCTTGGCAGCCGCGGCAGGGGAATTCAATTATCCTCGCCGTCTGTTTTTGCAGGATACGGAGAGTTCTATGCGGAGTTCCTGCTGGTACCGGAGACGGTCACCTGCACCATGGCCGCGGGTGACGAGCGGTTGCTGATAGGTGTGCAGGTCAGCCGCGGGGACTGATTCAGCTTCTCCAGAGAGTCGGTGCGTTATGCGACTTTTCATTGCGATAGAAATCCCGGATGATCTCAAAAAAACAATCGGCACTCTGCGGGTGGATATACCCGGCGCTCGCTGGGTGCCGGAGAGTCAGATTCACCTGACCCTGGCGTTTCTCGGCGAGGTGGAAGAGAGCGCCGTAGACCTTTTGTCCGGCGAACTTGCCCGGATCCAATCTCCTGCATTCAATCTTTGCTTCAGTGGAACAGGCTGCTTTCCCGAACGACGGCGCCCCCGGGTGTTGTGGATCGGGCTTGAACCGGAACCTCGCCTGCAGGCGCTGGCTGCCAAGGTTCGTGCAGCCGTGATCGCATGTGGCATCCCCCAGGAAGAACGAGCATTTTCTCCGCACATCACTCTGGCCCGCCTTAAACTGCCTAAATCTCGCGACGTTGATGTTTTTTTTGGTCAGGAGCGAACAAATAGGTTCCCGTCGATACCGGTGCGGGAATTTACCCTGTTTCAGAGCAGATTGACCCAGCAGGGCGCCGTACATATTCCGCTCAGGAACTTTCAATTGACCGCTGCAGATGCCGTTGGTACGCGTTGACCGCCCAATTGTGCATCACCTGTTGACTCGTATACGGATAGGCGTAAAATATACTTAGAAGCAGGATGCTCTTTCACAAGTGCTGACAGTAATGTTCTGGGATTCTCGTAGTACTCAGTTGCGTCATCTACCGATAATTAAAAAGATTTGTGGTCTGTCCGGGTACGGGCGTGGTGTGCATGTCTTCTGCACTAAGAGGAAAGCCTGAAGCGTCTTCCCTGGGTGATGCTGAAAAACGGGTAGTCACAAAAAGGGTGTACGGAATTCCGGAACATTGCGCTGATTGACGCACGTGAGATAACGCCGAAGGCTTATATTCTCATCCGCCAGGCGGGGTGACATCCGCTTGAAAAAGGGGGGTGACGAAAGGTTTGGTACCGGGCCGCGTGGTCCTGAAGGAGCCTGCGGTTCGGCCCGAGTAGTCTTCTTACCGACGGATTGGAAAAAAGATCTCAACGTAGCGTCAATCAGCGTTCATACAAAAAAGCCCCGGAGTGTGTTCCGGGGCTTTTGTTGTTTAATGGGTCCATATTGAAGTCCATATTGAACGCAGCATTGATCGCAGGGTGAGCCGTCCGTCTCAGCCGGGAGGCACGACGCCGGCATCTTTCAGAAAAAGTGCAATGATCCGATAGAACTCGTACCAATCCGGCGGAAAATCATTGTGGTCACAGGGGAATTCGACCAGTCGGGCGTGGGGCGCCACTCTGTGCAGTTCCCGGCTGTGCTCCGGCGGTATGGTGGTGTCCCTGCTGCCATGGAAGAGCAGAACCGGCTGCCGGTACGTGGTCAATACCGTGGCGTTGTCGAACACATCCCTGGCAAGAAATCCGGGAACAAAAAATCCGCGCGCGAATGGCCTGGTCGAAGTGAATGTGGACTGGAGGATCAGGGCCGCGCTCGGACGTCTGGCGGCAAGTGCACAGGCCGCGCCTCCTCCCAGCGATCGACCGAAGATGACGATCCGCTTCGGATCAACCTCTTCGCGGTGCAGCGCTGCATCGTAGGCGGCGACAGCTGCCTCCGTAATGCTCCCCTCTGCAGGTTTTCCCGATGATCGGCCAAAACCGGGATACTCCACCAGCAGCACCCCCATGCCCAATTCGCGGAATCCCTCTGCCTGTCCGGGCAGAAAATCAATTACCTCGCCGTTGCCGTGAAAAAAGATCACCAGGGGGCGTCGCTCCCCCGGTTTGCGGTTGAGGGGCGGCATGAACCATGCCTCTCCGCTCCCATTCGCGGTATCAACTTTGATTGGGATAATGTCGGGCGGTGAGTGGCCGCTTACCCGTATGGTGCGCCCAGGGTAGATGATCTGGCGCTGCAGTAAGAAAACGAGCAGGGCGTAGAGCGCATAGCCGATGATGGCGAATATGAAATATCGGAGTGTCGGGTGAAATGGCATGGTGTGTGTCCTGCCGGCTTTACACGCTGTCCGGCGTTGTGGTGGAACTAAGTATTTTCTTACACATCCAGTTCTACAACGCCCCTCCAGAGATGGTCCTTGAATACGACAGACAGGTGATGCAGCGTGACCGCTTTAACATCGACCAGCAGGCGGTGCCGACCGGCATCGATGCGGTCCCCGCTGACACGTGCCTCCAGGGTGAAGGTGCCCGGTTCGTGCTCAATCCGGACGGTGTCGGCATGCAGCAGGAGCTTCCGGGCATCTTTATAGAATATCAGCTCCTGCAGGAATGAAAACAGCAGCAGGTCCAGCTCTTCGTGCTCGATCCGGATCGTGAGTGCCTCCCGGTGCGCTACCCGGTCAGGAGCTTCGGCCATGGTGCGCAGCAGGGCGTCAGCACAGGAGATGAACAGCTCTTCCCGCGTTTCCCCCCAGGCCTCGAAGACGACGTCGGCCGTGGCAATCTCTTCTGAAAATCGAAACGGCATGGTTACCCCTTGATGTTGCCGATCGGCACCAGCTTCGCGACCCTTCTGCTCAGCCCAGCCTCTTCAGTGGTTCGCGCCACAAGGTCGATGTCCTTGTAGGCGAGTCCCGCCTCTTCGGCCAGTCCCCCGTACGAGGAGGTGCGGACATGGATGCCGCGCTGTTCCATCTCTTTGAGCAGTTGCCTTCCCTGGACCAGCTTTTTTGCCTGGTGGCGGCTCATGGTCCGTCCGCTGCCGTGGGCGGTGGTGTAGAAAGTCTGGGCGGCGCTCGCCTCTCCGGCCAGCAGGTAGGAACCGGTCTCCATGCTGCCGCCGATGATGACCGGCTGGCCGGTTTCCCGGTAACAGTCGGGGAGTCCGGGCATCCCCGGCCCAAAAGAACGGGTCGCCCCTTTACGGTGCACCAGTACCTGCCGCTCCACGCCGTCAATCAGATGATTTTCCAGCTTGGCGGTGTTGTGCGCCACGTCGTAGACCATCTCCATGCCCAAATCTCCGGGTGAACGCCGGAAGATCCGGGAGAATACCTCGCGGATACGGTGGAGGATTACCTGGCGGTTGGCGAAGCCCATGTTGGCCGCGCATTTCATCGCCGCAAAGTAGGCCTGCCCCTCGGGAGAACGGAAGGGGGCGCAGGCCAGTTCGCGGTCATGCAATTTTATCCCGTATTTGGTCGTCATGACTTTCAGAAAGGTCTGGAGGTAGTCGGTGGCCACCTGGTGGCCAAAGCCCCGGCTACCGCAGTGAAACATGATCACCACCTGATTGGGGATGGTGATGCCGAAGGCTCGTGCGGTTGCTGCATCAAAGATGTTCTCCGGCCGTGCCACCTGGATTTCGCAGTAGTGATTGCCGGAACCGAGGGTGCCGATCTGGTCGAAACCCCGCTCGATCGCCTTGTCGCTGCACGCATCGGCATCGGCTCCCTCGAAGCAGCCCCGTTCCTCGGTCATGTCAAGATCCTCCGGCAGGGCATAGCCGTTTTCCAGGCACCAGCGGGAGCCGTTCTCGATCACCTGGCGGAATTTGCTGCGCGAACAGCGCACAAAACCGGTGCAGCCTACCCCGGTTGGAATAGCGTTGAACAGTTGATCAACCAGTTCGCTGATGCGTGGCCGCACCTCCTCCTCCGTCAGGGTGGTCAGGCAGAGGCGCATGCCGCAGTTAATGTCGAAACCGATCCCGCCGGGCGATATTACGCCGTTATTCGGGTCAAAAGCTGCCACGCCGCCGATAGGGAAGCCGTATCCCCAGTGGCCGTCCGGCATGCACCAGGAATAGTTGAGGATGCCGGGAAGGCAGGCCACGTTGGCGGCCTGGTCGAAGACCCCGGCCTCCATGCCGCCCAGGAGAGGTCCCGAAGCGACAATGCGGGCCGGAACCAGCATCCCTTCCTTGTAGGTGACGGGGAGTTCCCAGACGGTATCGGATATTTTGCGCAGTTGGGGAGGGAGCGACATGGCGTGTTCCTCTCATCATAACAGCAGCATTTCATTGATTCGATGAATGCAATGGTATCATAACCGGGAAGAAGAACCAGCCGGATTGGGGAAATTCCGATGCACCTGCAAAATTTAGTTATGTTGACACGAGCACAGGAATGAAGCTATGGGTTGAGGGGAAACAGCGTGAATTTCAGGAACAGGGGATAACAAACCGTATGGCATTACCTTCAACCATTTACCGGGTCACTATTCAGCTCTCCGATGTCGATCGGGGTGTTTACGAGTCCCTGCAGGCGACAGTTGCCCGTCACCCTTCGGAAACGGAAGATCGACTGGTGGCCAGATTGCTGGCGTATGCACTCTTCTTTGAACCGGAACTGGCGTTTACCAAGGGGGTCGGTGCGGGGGATGAACCCGATCTCTGGCTGAAAGGTGCCGATGACCGGGTGCTGCTGTGGGTGGAGGTCGGTTTGCCGGAGCCCGACCGTCTCATCAAGGCAGGTCGGCATGCCGCGCGAGTCGCGGCAGTCGTCTGCGGAAGGGCATTACCCAAGTGGGAGCAACAGCACCTTGCAAAGCTCGGAGGGGTAGCCAATCTGACGGTAATCGGTTTCGACCAGGCCTTTATCAACTCACTGGTATCAAAGCTTGACCGGTCCATAGTCTGGGACGTTACCATTTCAGACAATACCCTGTACATAAATGTCGGCGGTGAGACGTTCGAGACGCCTCTGCTGGAGCGGACCGGAAAGAGATAAGCGCACCTGCCGCCGGACTCGCCTGAAACAGTCATCTCTTCCTGTTTACAAACGCCAGTCGGGCACTCCCGTTTTACGCTGCAGGTTGCTTGATTACTTTTTCTTTTTTCTTGGGAGTTGCCCGTGTTTTTGCTACCGGGACGCGTTCGGGAATCGGCACGAAAGAAGCCGCATCGGCCGGCTGAAGTGTCGTGTAATGGGAGGAAGCAATTTTCCTGATTATGCCGTCGCTGAACTGAATGGTTGCTTTGAGGGGAAATACTTCCACTACCTTGCCGACTCCCCATTCAATAGCTCCGGCATGGCTCACCATGGTACCTCTTTTGATAATCATAGCATCTCCTCGTGTTACTCGGTTAACAGCACTTACTTCTCAATGATTGATGGTGGTTCGGGTAGCAATCATGCAATGAACAGGCTCTGAAAGGACCGGTTAGGACTCTTCAAAGGATTTGACAAAAGAAGTGGAGGGAGATGACCGGAAAACAGGGTTGTTTGAAGTGACTGCACGAAATAATTCCTGTTGCAGGTCAGTTATTTAACTCTACGCCATTAACTGATTTAAAGCCAGCTATATTAATCTGCGGCACTATCGACCGGCTGATATCCGTCTGGCGAGAAGAGGCAAAGCTAAACACATACCGGCGCGCCTGTTACACCACCCCCAGCGCATTACCTCTCCCGCTCGCAGAACGATTTCCCTTCAAGAGTCGCGCCATGCTGCAATTTATGTTGCACGGCTCCATGGCGTTGCAGCAGTTTCCAGGCAATACGCAGGCAGTAATTACACCCGGACAGCGCTTCCCGTCATGCAATATTTGTGGCAGCCAGAACGCACCACTGATACGCGTTACGCAGGCAATAAATGGTATAAATTTCATAATGGCACAGATGCTGCTTTACTATCGAGACGGGTGCCGGCTTGCTTTCGTACGCGTCGGCTTGCCGCAATACAAACGAAAGGAGCACTAATGATCCGGATACTGGTACTTTTTACTCTCATTCTGACCACGCTTGTCTGTCTGACTGACCGGGCCGATGCGCAAGACGACACGCAGGACGACACACAGGAGCACCGTTCATGTTCCGTATGCGGCATGGATCGCAAGGCCTATGGCTACAGCAGGATGCTGATCACGTATCACGATGGCACCCAGACCGGTGTCTGCAGCCTGCACTGCGCCGTTTCCGAACTCGATTCCCATAAGGATCGTCCGGTGTCGTCGCTGCTGGTCGCCGACCGTGATACCAGACGTCTCATCGATTCCGGAAAAGCGGTCTGGGTAATGGGCGGGAAAAAGCGTGGTGTCATGACTCAGCGGCCTAAATGGGCCTTTGGCACCGAGGAAGCCGCCCGCTCGTTCATTGCGGCCAATGGCGGGGTAATTGCGAGCTGGGCCGAAGTCCAGGCGGCCGCCCGCGAGGAAATTGTTCATAAATCTCATTGACACGCGAAAAGTGGGGGCTGGCTATGAAAATGCTGATGCTCTTGGTTATGCTGACGTTTATTGTGTGTGATGTGTTTCCAGCAACGGTTAGTGCCGCTCCCGGCGCCACGGTGAAGCGGAGCGCTACCATCCTGCCGAAGCCGGGCGAGAAGATTCCCCTCGGGGCACAGCATTACTTCATCTACGGTTTTACCAAGCCGCCAAAACTGGGCACGGGCATTATGAAGGTGGAAATATTCTCCCGTGACGGCAGCCGCGACACTTCGTTTGTCGTTAAAGGCGATGCGGACATGCCCTCCATGCGGGGCGCACACAGTTCAGGAGACAAGGATTTCTCCCTGTCGGCAAAAGGGGCCTACCTTCTGCCTGTCCGGCTGGTCATGCCGGGTGACTGGGAGGTGACCTTCACCTTTATCAGGGAAGGGAAAAGGGTGCTCCATGGCGCGTACCTCTTCGATCTGTAACATAGGCCTCTGTGCCGCACTTGCGATTGTCCTGTCAGGCGCGGCTCCAGCCCACGGCGACAGCCACCTGCTCTATTTCGAGGCGCAGGGGATTGCCGGCTACTCCTCGCTCCAGGATAAAGCGATCTACTACTCCATGAACCCGGATGCCGAAATGCAGAAAACGAGCGTCGGCTTCGACTATCTCCACCGGTTTTCAGGTGAAACGGGAGACTGGGGATCCTTCGGGTTGCAGGGGCGGTTGGCGCTATCGGTCTTTGAAGACGGCATAAAAAAAGTCGAGCCGCAGGCCTACAACGCCTGGTTCAAGGTCAAGACACCCGTGTCGGATATCTGGATCGGCCATAACCGGCCTGCCCTTGGGCTTGGCTCCTACTTCGACAGCCACCCGCTCATTTTGCGGACCCTGCCGATACAGGGGGTCGGCTATGACCGTGACTGGGGGATCGGCAGCAGTCGCGATTTTTCCTGGGGCAACCTGCAACTCAGCGCCACCACCGGAACCGGGATGCCGGTCTACTTCAAGGGCAACTACCTGCTGGCCGGCAGAGTCGGCTACGGCGTACTTAACGAAGACAATTACACTGTGGGGCTTTCCGCCGGGTATGGCCGGACTCTCGATACCATGGGGTACACGCTCCGGGACCCCGATCCCCTGAATATGAGACTTGCGGGAACCGACGTTGCCGTTCTCCGTGACAACCTGGAACATCGTTTTGACCTCTTTGCCGGAGAATGGTTAGGGAGCGATACGGTAACGGCCATGTACCGGTTCGGCTACCTCTTTGGTCCCGAGCAGAGGATGAAAATAGAACTTCAGCCGACGTACTGGCGTTCCGGGGGCGAAAACTGGCTGATGTCCGCCTGCTTTTCTGCCCTCGTAACTCCGGATCTGACCTTCCGGACGATGTACGAATACGATCACAACGCTGACGATCACCGGGTCATTGCGCAACTCTACTATTACCTGCCGATTTAGGGGTACGGTTGAAGGGACAAGGATGAATTATGAAAGGTAAGGATCTAATTTTACTACTTCTTGCAGCCGTTGTTGCCTTCATGGTCATGGCCGCGCCGACGTTTGCCGCGGTCGGCTGTGACCTGAACGATCCCGACCGGGACGTGGCCCGCTTCTTTCCTGAATCAAGCGGCTACAAAACGACCTATGTTTCCATTGACAAGCGGGGGGGGGAGGTCATGCTGCGGCGGGTCGAAAAGCGTCTTGGCGACCGGTTCCACGGCATCTACGAAACCATTGATGTGCCCTATACCCTGTATGAGATCCATAGCGGTCCGCGCACGATCGGCTATATCCATGGGGTCAACCAGAAAGGGCAGTTCGGCGGAATCCAGGTCTTTGTCGCTCTTGATCCGGGGGGCAGAATCAAGTCGTTTTACATTCAGAAAATGACCAGCCAATGGGCAAAAAAACTGCGCGATCCCAAATTCGGTCGCCAGTTCGCCGGGCTTTCCCTCAAGGATCTTGACGCGTACAACCCGGCGACCGGGAAGGGGGGCGGCAAAGTGGCGGAGATCCGCAATCCGGCTCCCGAGGCGGAGGAAGATTTCCGTGCCTCGCTCCGGGCGCTGAAAAAGAACCTCATTCTGATGGATGAGTTCGTGTTCTCATCTGAACGGGGGAAACCATGATCAGCAGATTTCAGATCGCCTATAAGAATCTCCTGCGCAAGAAGTCGCGCACGTTGCTGACCCTGGTCGGTATCATGCTCTCGTCGTGGGTGCTCGTGAGTCTGCTCGGCTTCAACCGCGGCTATGAACAAGCCCTGAACCGGGACATCGACAACATGGGGTACCAGCTCATGGTCATGGCCAAGGGGTGTCCGTACGAGGCGGCTACGATGATGCTGCAGGGGGGCACCGGGCTGCGCTACATAGAGCAGTCGATGGTGGATCTTATTGTGAGCAAACCGGAAGTTGACAAGGTCACCCCGATTCTGATGCAGGCCTTCTTTGACCCGGATAAGGGGGATGGCGGTGGCATCGCCGGTTATTTCGGCGTCGAGGCTGCGTCTTTCCCCGCCATGAAACCATTTTTCCGTTTCCGGCAGGGTGCGTGGTTCACCGATGAACAGGCGGCCGAGGCGGTCATGGGCTTCGAGGCGGCCGAACTTGAGCAGCGGGAGGTGGGGGATATGATCCTCGTCCCGGAAAAAAACGTCAAACTCAAGGTCGTGGGAGTCCTGGAACGGACCGGCGGACAGGATGACGGCACGATCTTTGTCCCTCTAAAGACGCTGCAGAAAATTTCGGAAACCGACAAGATCACTACGATCGGGATCAAGGTAAATAAGGATGCGGACAGCGTAAAGCTCGAAGCCACCCTGTACCAGCTCCCGGACGTGCAGGTGGTAAGCTTCACCCAAGTCAAGCAGACGATCATGAAACTGATAGCCACGGCCCGGGTGATGGTGCTCTCCATTGCGATCATCGCCCTGTTGATTGCCATGGTCGGTGTCGTGAATACCATTCTCATGTCGGTGCTGGAGCGGATGCAGGAGATCGGCATCCTGAAAACCATGGGAGCGATGCCGGGGGATATATTCATCCTGGTCTGGACTGAAACCCTGATACTCTGCAGCAGCGGCGGGATTATGGGAATCGGGCTGGCCCTCGTTTTTGCCCGGCTTTCCGACATCCTGGTGCGGCGGGTGCTTCCCTATTCGCCCGGCGGAGAGCTGGTAGCCATCGATATGAAGCTGGCGTTTTTGACCCTGGCGATCATCGTGGTTGTGGGGCTTTTGAGCGGTATTTATCCGGCATGGAAAGCGGGGAGAGTCCGCCCGCTTGAATCGATAAGGAGCGAGTGATATGATGGATGGCACTGGGATGTCACTGCAGGCACGGGGCCTGACGCGGGTATACCGCCGGGGGAGCGAGGAAATCCATGCTCTGGATGGGGTATCGCTCTCGATTCGGCAGGGAGAATTTGTTTCCTTCATGGGGCCGTCAGGGTCTGGCAAAACGACCCTGGTGAACCTGCTTGGCTGTCTCGATAATCCTTCAAGCGGAGAGCTTGACCTTGCCGGGAGGAGCATCTTCGGCGGGGGGAAGATTCTGGGCGAGAAAGCCTTGACGCGGATTAGGCGGGAGGTGTTCGGCTACATCTTTCAGAACTTCTATCTCATTCCCACCCTTACCGTCCGCGAGAATGTGGCGCTCCCGCTCGCCTTCTACAAAAAGACGGGGGTCGAGGGAGAAGTGGAACGGCTCCTCGGCATGCTCGGCATGGCTCACCGGATGAACCACCTCCCCGGCCAGATTTCCGGTGGGGAGATGCAGCGGGTGGCCATTGCCCGGGCGCTCGTCAATCGCCCCGAAATCCTGCTCGCCGATGAACCGACCGGCAATCTCGATACGAAACGGTCCGAGGAAATCGGCGAGGTATTGTGCGACCTGAACAAAAATGCCGGGCTTACGATAGTCATGGTGACCCACAATCCCTCCCTCGCCAGGCTCGGGGGAAGGCTGATAGAGATGCGCGATGGCCAGGCGTATGAGAACTGAACGCTAAACCTTGACAGAACGGATGCAACGCATATGAAGCTACTCGCCCGTTCCCACATAGCCATTATTCTCACGGTGATCTACTCTCTGATCGTCATGGGTCCGCTTGCGGGGCGATTGATGAATTCAAAAACGGTCACCCATGCCCTGACCGGTGAGTGTACCGGAGATTGCGCAACCTGCGGCTGTTCAGCGGAAAGCATGGCAACCCGCACCTGCTGCTGCAGTATCAAAAAACAACGGCAGGCCCTTCTCTTCGAAGACGAGCACGACGGCACCCGTGACTGCTGCAAAAAAACACCCGCTAAAAAGCAGGTCGTAATCGCTTCCTGTGGTTGCCCCTGCGGAAGTGGAAATCATGCCGTGTCCATTAGCGAAACATCCGAACTGCTCCCCTGCTTTTTTGCAACGCAGTTCAGCATCCCTCACACAGACACCCGTTTCCAGCAGTTCGCGCGGTTCCTGGCATCCCGTCACGGGGAACCTCCGGACCCTCCGCCGAAACTCTCCATCGGTTAGTGAATCGCTCCCTTGCTCTTCCCGTACCCTTCACTAAACCAAAGGAGAACCATATGAAAACATATCTATCACCGACTCTCACGGTCATGACGATGCTCTGTTTGATGCTTGTCATGTTCGGCTGCGGCGGTTCCGGCAGCTCCACGTCCTCCAATACCACATCCGTATCAGTATCAGGAACGGTCCTTGCCGGACCGGCAAACGGCGCACGCGTAACCGTCAAGACCACCGCGGGGGCTGTTGTCGCCGGACCGGCCACCACAGCGGCCGATGGCTCCTACACGATTGATATCCCCGCCGCCTCTCTGGTATCAGACCTGATCTTCGAAGCCAGCGGGGGAACCTTTCCCGACGAGGCAACTACCACTGCCGGAGTACCGATGGCGACACTTACCGCCCATACGGCTGCCGGTTCGCTGGCAAGCGGCTCACACGTAACCATCGACCCCTCCAGCACCATCGTGCAGAAACTGGTGGCCGGCGGAAGGAGCAAGAGTGCCGCGGACTCGGTATTTGCCGCAGCCTTCGGTTACACCCCCGATTGTTCCGTTAAACCTGCCTTTGCCACGATGTCCAGCGCCTCCACCACGGCCCAGCGCCTGGCCGGCCTGAGAGCAGCCGCGTTCAGCCAGATGACCAAGGATATGGGTCTCGCGCCGGACAAGCAGTTCGAAGTGATCCAGGCCCTGGCCGATGACCTTTCGGACGGTGCCATGGATGGGCTCAAGACCGGTGGAACTGCCGTTACTACCGCTTCCGGCATCCCTGTTCCGGCAGATATGGCCAGTCATTTCGCATGTGCCCTGATGACGTTCCAAACCAGCCCGCTGAACAAATCCAAGCTGACTCCCGACAAAATGGTTGTTCCCTTTGTCACGAAAACTCTGACATCCAGCTACGCGGTCGAGTATGTTCCGGGCATGAAGGCTGCCGCCCTGGGCAAGACGACGTTCAAGATAAAACTCAGCAACCTGGGTGATGGTTCCGCTGCAACCGGCAAAAATATCACCCTGGTACCCAAGATGTACATGGCGACCATGTCCCACTCCGCGCCTGTTGACACTGTTGTGGAATCAGCCACGCCCGGCACCTATGATTGTGCCGTCTTCTATCAGATGGCATCCGGACCCGGCATGGGCGTTTGGGAACTGAAGGTGTCGATTGGAGGAGAAAGCGCCATCTTCTACCCCCCGGTCGCAATGTCCATGGGAACAACAGCCCGGGCCACACTCAAGGGTGTGAACGACATGCTCGGTTCGACCGCAACCAAACGCACCTATAATCTCTTCAATGACGGCTCGACGTTCGGGATGAGCAGCACTTTCAAGCTGTTTATCGCCGCCTCTGACGACATCATGATGATGAAATTCCCGACGGTATCGGTCAATTCAATCCTTACCGGATTGACCGTAAATACAATGACGGTAGAGGCATCCGCGGATAATGGCGCCACCTGGAACAGCCTGACCGACAACGGCTCCGGACACTGGTCCGTTGCCGGTTTGACCGGCCTGGCCACCGGAGGAACCATCAAAGTGCGGGTCACAATCAACGGTGAACAAAAAACGGCTGATGGCAATGCAGCAATTGCAGGAACAAACGATTTCGCGACATTTACCGTTGTCGCCGGAATGTAGGAAGTTGCCATGAACAGTAAAAATATATTGTTGAAGATCATCTCGGTAGCCCTCCTTGGGGGGGCTGCCGCCCTTTTACCCGCCGACTCACGGGCCGCTTCCTGCTGTGGCGGAGGATCGGCAGCCTCTCTGACTGTGCCCAAGTATGCCGTAGCGGTTGCCGATCTTTCCTTTGATTCGGAACTGTACGACGGTTTCTGGGATCAGAACGGCACGCATCGGCCCGACCCGCCGGGATCGAACCTGAAGCAGTACCGGCTGAACCTGGGGCTCGGCTACCGTTTTGCCAAGGATTGGCAGACGAGCATCTCCCTCCCGTATGTCTGGAACGACAACAAATATTCCGGAGCTTCCTCACAGACCGACGGGTTGGGAGACACGACCATATCAGTCACGTATGATCTCCTGGATGACATCTCGTCCTGGAAGGTTTACGAAGCAAAAGACATGATCCCTGCAGTATCGATCGGCATGTCACTCCTGCTTCCCACCGGCATTTCGCCATACGATAAGGAAAAAAGCAGTTTTGATATTACCGGGCGGGGATTCTACCGTCTGGACGGCACTCTTTTGATAGAAAAAACGGTACGCCCCTGGAACGCATCGGTTGCGCTCGGGTACGGGACTTATTTCGACCGGTCGGTCAACCGGGAATACGGTAAATATGTGGAGCCGTACACAAAGGGGCTGGGTGACCGTTTTACCGCATCAGTCGCGGTGGGATACAGCTTCATAATCGGCACAGCCGGTGACAGTATCACCACAACCGCCTCCTACGCGTACCTGAACGAGGGGAATGCCAGCTACAACGGCACCACCGACAGCGACAGCGGCTTTGAAAAACAGTCACTGGGTGCCGCAGTTGCCTATTCGAGTACCGACCATAACTGGGGCTTGCGGCTCGGGTGGAACCATGCCATCCAGCAGGACGGCTGGGGGCGCAATTTTCCGACGACCGATGTGATTTCAGTGGGGGTGCGCTATGTCTTTCTCTAAATCGCTCTGCAGCATGGCAATTGCGGGGGTACTTCTGGCCTGTGCCGGTTGCGGCGACAACCTGTTTCCTTCGGGTTCCGACAAGCGCTCTGAAGTTCAGGCGGGTAGCATCGGGAGCGGCGTCAGTCAGAAGGCACCCGATTTTTCCGTGACAGACACAAACGGGACGACCGTAACGCTGGCGTCATCCCTGGCCGGTCGCAAGGGGGCGGTTTTTTATTTCACCATGTGGTGCCCGATCTGTGACAGCCATATGAGCAGCATGCGCTCATCGATTATTCCGCGTTTTCCCGATGTGAACTTCTTCCTGGTGGACTATGTCTCCGGTTCGGTTTCCGATGCGGCAGGTGCCGCCTCGGCCAACGGCTATGCCGGTGGCGTTTTTACGACGCTGGCCGATGTGAATAACACGCTTGAAAACAATTTTCAGGGAACAATGGGAACCACGGTCGTCGTTGACAATGCAGGCATAATCCGAATGAACGAAGACTATCGGGATGGGGAACGGCTGTTGGCCACACTGGCCGGACTGCCATAGCTGCATGAAATCCGGATGCCTGCTGTCGGGCATCCACGAACTGAGGAGTTATCCGTGAAATATATCATTCTCTTTTTGATGCTGTTCCTGCTGCTGACAGCAACGTTCGCCGGGGCAACGGACAGCGTCGAAGCTCCAAAGAACTGCACGCAATGCGGCATGGACCGGAGCATGTTTGCCCAAAGCCGGATGCTTGTCGTGTACGCCGACAGAACTGCCGTGGGGGTCTGCAGCCTTCATTGTGCCGCCGCGGAGCTGCATAACAACAAAGAAAAATTGGTCAGTGCCCTCATGGTGGCTGATTTTGCTACAAAAAAACTGATTGATGCCAGATCTGCTGTCTGGGTTGTCGGCGGCAGGAAGAGCGGGGTGATGACTGCCCGGGCAAAGTGGGCTTTTGACAGCGCAGAGGAAGCCCGGAGATTCATGGCGGAAAATGGCGGCACCGTAAATTCCTTTGACCAGGCGATGAGTGCCGCCACCATTGAGGTGCTGGAACAGGCGGAAGAGGAAAAAACCGTGGAAAACGAGATGCTGCGTGAGATGCGGTAGCATGGCCGCAGCAAAGGCGGTGCAGGAGCAGTTTTGATTGCACGATATTTTTTTACTGTATGAAAAGGAGACGCGCCATGAACAGCAGAGATGAGTATGTCCGCAAGATGCAGGCAAAACTGGAGGAGTGGAATGCCGAGATTGACGTTCTCAGCGCCAAGGCGGGCAAAGTCACGGCAGATGTCAGGAACGAGTACTCGGAGCAGATTGAGTCGTTGAAGGCTAAGCAGGCGATTGCCCGGAAGAGGATCGAGGAGCTTCAGCATTCCGGAGAAGGTGCCTGGGAAGACCTGAAGTCGGGCATCGATCTGGCCTGGGACGCCATGGGGGAAGCAATCAACTCTGCCAGATCTCGTTTTAAATGATGCTTTCAGGCTGAGATTAATTCGTAACGATGCAACACTGGGATGTAGGCTGGGTAGTATCGGCAACTTTTGTTGCACAGCATTAACAGTGTTGCATCAGATCAATCTACAACCACCGCCGGTTCCGCACATTGCACACCTTTCATACCTGCAAGAATTATTGCTATTTCCTTAAATAATAATCCGACAGCAACAATTAAATACTTTTGTATATCAGTTAGATATGCGTTCCGGAAACATGGCATGAATGCTGCTCCCTGGTATGTGCTTCACAGGAAAAATCCGGAAGGAGATCTATATGTCGTACTACCACAGCAAAATAGTATCGATGGATTTCGAAACAGCTGTTTCAAAGGTCACGGAAGAACTGAAAAAGGAAGGGTTCGGCATTCTGACCGACATTGACGTTACGGCAACCTTGAAAAAGAAACTTGATGTTGATTTTCGCAACTACAGGATTCTTGGCGCCTGCAACCCGCCCTTTGCCTACCGGGCGTTACAGGCGGAACCCAAAATAGGTACCATGCTGCCCTGCAACGTCATCGTTCAGGAACTGGATGATGGCACGGTTGAAGTAGCGGCCATAGATCCGCTTACCTCGATGCAGGCAATACACAACACCGAATTATTGGCCATTGCCGAAGAAATCCAGCTGAAACTGAAAAACGTTATACGGAGCCTGTAATATCATAGGGGGAGAATCCCATGGCCACAGCTGACGAATTACTGGATGCGTTGATGAAAGAGTGCAAGAAGCCTGAAGACCTTATCGGTGCGGATGGTCTTTTGGGACAGCTATTCAGGACAACACTCCATCTGGAGAAGCAGGCCGTGGCGACGGATCATCCGGGCAATCCTCACAGGAAAGAGTGGAAGTGATGCCTGGTTATATGTCGCTCATGGAGAGGTGAATCATGAACACAACACCCGTTGTAGAGGTTTTTTTCGACTATATTTGACCCTGGTGCTACCTCGGTGCCGTGCGTACCGATCGGCTGCAGCGGGAATACCAGGTCGAACTGCACTGGACCGTGTTTCCTCTCCACCCCGACACTCCGGAAGAGGGAATGGAGCTTTCCGAACTTTTTGCCGGCCGCGAGGCGGACATCAAGGCCATGCAGGCAAGGCTGTCCCAATTGGCCTCCGCTGAGGGAATGCCGCTGGTTGAGAGGTCACGTACCTACAATAGCCGGCGCGCCCAGGAACTGGGGAAATGGGCAGAGTCGCGAGGTGCGGGAGACCTGTTTCGCCGCGCCGTTTACCGGGCCTATTTCGTAGAGGGGAGCAATATCGCGCTGGTTGACGAGTTAGTCCGGATTGCCGGGTCAGTCGGTCTTCCGGGAGACGCTGTCCGGGACGTTATCGAGACAAGGAGTTTTGCCTCTGCGGTTGATGCCGACTGGCAAAGGGCCGGAGAGATGCACGTAACTGCCGTGCCGACTCACGTCTGTGGCGGAAAAAGGCTGGCGGGTTTTTATCCCTACAATGATTTCGTCCGGTTGATCGGGAAAGAATAATTCGATGTGGCAGGTTGGAAGAAACGATGAGGCAGCGTAACCGTACGAAATTACCGCCAGAAAGAAGGGAACCGTCATGAATAACTGTCTCACTCGACAATTACTGAATTCGGAAGTGTCAGGATGCCTGGTTGAAAAACCGGAATGCGGTTATGCCTACCCATTAGGTTTCAGCTTTTTGTGCCGTCATCCTGAACACGAAAAATTTGACGCTCTTGCTGCCGGTGTTCTGACGAGAAATGAAATAGATGAGTTGTACGATGAGCTGAGGCAAAAAAGACGCGACACGTTTCTGGCGAATCAGGAGGAAGACGTCAGAAGGAATCTCAGGTCCCAAGCTGACTTTTTTGAAGCGGCAGTTGCAGCATAATTTCAGTTAAAAAGGAGAATATCATGAAAAAATTAGTGTTTTCACTCTTGTTGACAATGGTATGTGCCATGCCTGCTTTTTCACAGATGATGGATATGCCGATGATGGAGCATAGGGAAGGGCATGCACACATGATGGGGATGGGCATTATGGACAAGATGGGCGATATGGCGGGAATGTGTATCAAGCATGCTGATAAGATCGGGCTTTCCGATGAGCAGCTCATGAAAATGAAACCCGCGCATAACGAAATGAAAAAGAAACAGGTCCGGTTCAATGCTGACGTAAAGATTGCAGAGTTGGAACTTGCCGAGATCATGGATGTGAAGGATTTTGACCTGGACAAGGCCAGTGCTGTCGTTAAGAAAATCGCGGAGATAAAAACAGCCCATCACCTGGAAATGTTAAAGGCCATGAAAGAGATCCGGTCAGCTTTGACGGATGAGCAGTTTAAGAAAATGAAGAAGATGATGATGACCATGATGATGGATGATAAAAAACCGGCAAAGAAAATGATGAAAATGAAGAAAATGAAAAAATGATGCGGTCAATACGTTTTGCCTTCTGAATATGGTCTCATTGTTCCGCCTTACTGACATAGTGAAACAGGAGAGTGCTATGTTTGATACAACTACTCAGGACCGTGCGGCAGGCGCCATCATGGGCGCCTTTATTGGCGATGCCCTGGGTCTCGGGCCGCACTGGTATTACGATTTTGCCGAGTTGCGCCGCGACTACGGTGACTGGATCAGCGGCTATACCGATCCGCAGCCGGACCGCTATCACTCCGGCCTGAAGGCCGGCCAGCTCTCCCAGGCCGGTTTTATCCTCAAACTGACGCTCAACTCGCTTGTGGAGCGTGGCAGCTACGACGAGGCCGACTTTTGCCGTCGTTTGGATGAAGAGCTGCTGCCGCTGCTTGATGGCACGCCGATCAACGGGCCGGGCGGTTATACCAGCCAGTCGATTCGCGATCTGTGGCAGAAGAGAGTGAAGCAGAAACTGCCCTGGGGAGAGACCGGCGGCCATGCCGATACAACAGAAGCGATCGAGCGCACCCTGGCGCTGGCGGTACGCTATGCGCTCGACCCTGCCCGCCTGGCCGAAAGTATCGCCGGCAACACCACTCTGACCCAGAATGATATGACCATCGTTTCCATGACCGTTGCCTACGGCGCGGTTCTGGGAATGCTGGTTCAGGGGCATGCGATGGACACCCGGTTGTCGGGCAGGTTGATGAAGCTGGTACATGGCGGAGCGCTTCCCTTTCACGCCGTTACCGGCGACAATTTACAGCCGCCGCACCCCGGCGATCCCGACCCGCCCCGCGCCGGGAAGTTTGCCTCTCCGGATGCCCTGCTGACCCCCTCGTTCATGGCTGCCGCTGCGGCAGACCCGGA